>JAKLPK010000303.1 GCA_022013895.1 Cellulomonas sp.
CCGGGCCCCGCAGCGCCAGGCCCCCGCCGGCCGGGCCCCGCACGCCAGGCCCCCGCCGGCCGGGCCCCGCAGCGCCAGGACTCCGCCGGTTCGGCCGACACGTGCGGGTTCGGCCAACATCTTGGCCGAGTTGGGCCAAGAGGGCCGATCTCGCGGGGTCGGTGGGGATGGGGTCGGGAGGGGCGCCTGTGGGATGTGCCGGGGCAGGGCAGGGCAGGGCGGGGAACGGCGGGGGGTGGCGTCCGGTAGGATCATTCGGTTGCCTCGGCGAGGGAGGCGGGACGGGTCTCAGGGCCCGACCCCTCCGTGATCGACTGGGCGGTGCCTCCGCGTGCGCCGTCCCGCGTCCCGCGTCGAGGCCGGACCGATCACACTCTTCCTCACAAGGAGCCGTCATGGCCGAGACCCTGCTGACCGCCACCGCCCGTTCCGAGTTCGGCAAGGGCGCGGCCCGTCGCCTGCGTCGCGCCAACCAGATCCCGGCCGTCCTGTACGGCCACGGCAGCGACCCGCTGCACGTCTCCCTCCCGGGCCACGAGACGATGCTCGCGCTCAAGCAGACCAACGCCCTGTTCGAGGTCGCGCTCGACGGCGACAAGATCCTGGCCGTCGCCAAGGACGTGCAGATCGAGCCGGTCCGCCAGATCATCGAGCACATCGACCTGCTCATCGTGAAGCGCGGCGAGAAGATCTCGGTCGACGTCCCCGTGCACATCATCGGCGAGTCGGCTCCGGGCACGATCCACGTGGTCGAGACCCAGATGCTGCAGCTCGAGGCCGAGGCCACCAACCTGCCGTCCCACGTGGAGATCTCCATCGAGGGTCTCGTCGAGGGCGCTGTGATCCACGCCGGCGACGTGGCGCTGCCGGCCGGTACGGTCCTGCTCACCGAGGCCGACCACGTCGTGCTCACCGTGTCCGTCCCGACCGTGTCCGCCGCCGACCGCGCAGCCGATGAGGCGGAGGCCGCCGAGGCTGCCGAGGCGTCTGCGGCGTCGGCAGCAGCCAAGGCCTGAGCTGCTCCACTCGTCCGACCCGACACCCGGCCCTCGTGGCCGGGTGTCGGCGTCTGAAGGAGGTCGTCGTGGCTGACGGTCCATGGCTCGTCATCGGCCTCGGCAACCCCGGGCCGCAGTACGCGGGCAACCGGCACAATGTCGGCGCGATGGTGCTCGACGAGCTGGCCCGCCGTGGCGGGGTGGCGTTCGCCGGGGCCGCGGGCCCGCTCGGTCGGCGCCCCCAGGCGGTGACGGCCGATGTCCGACTCGGGGTTCTCCCGGGCGGTGCACCCGGGCCCCGGGTGCTGCTCGCACGCCCGACCACCTACATGAACGTGTCGGGCGGTCCGGTCGGGGCGCTCGCGCGCTACCACGGCGTCGAGACCGGACGGGTGGTCGTGGTGCACGACGACCTGGACCTGCCGTTCGCCACCGTCCGGCTCAAGCTGGGTGGCGGCGAAGGCGGGCACAACGGGCTCCGGGACATCACCCGTGCCCTCGGTTCGAGGGACTACCTGCGGGTTCGGGTCGGTGTCGGTCGGCCGCCGGGACGGCAGGACGCCGCCGACTTCGTGCTCAAGGACTTCGCCGCCGCCGAGCGCAAGGACCTGCCCTGGCTCGTGGACCGAGCCGCCGACGCGGCGACGGCCCTGGTTCTCGACGGGCTCGAGGCCGCGCAGCAGCGCTTCCATGCTCCGCTGTGATTGCTGCGGTCAGGTGACTACGGGGTGAAAACGGGCATCTCGGGGCGAACTGATGGACAGTCTCGCCTAACCTCTCATTCCGAGCCGATCGAGACGGAATGGGCCGATGACACTCGTTGACGACGCGGACCGTGGCGTCGACGCCGCCGACCGGGCGCGTGCGTCGACCGAGAGTGTGGACATGGACGGGCCGGACCCCGAGACCATCGTTCCCGACGAGCTCCCGGACTCGATCGACCGCCGTGGTACTGCGGCCGGCCCGCGGCTGTCGTGGGCGCGCAACCGCCCCTTCGAGGACCGTCCACCACGTGCGGTCGAGCGCATCGACGCCGGGTGGCAGGTCGAGGCAGGCGCCTACGTCCTGCGGGTGATCGCGGCCGATCTCATGGTCGCGGGCGTCGTCGTCGGCTTCGTCGCCTGGATGGACCGTCCGAGCACGGTCATGGGCATGCTGTGGACGCTCGGTGTGGTCGTGACCTTCCTGGTCAGCATGGCTGTGTCCCGCGGCTACGACGTCGGCTTCCTGGGGACCGGTCCCGGTGAGTTCCAGGCGGTGCTGCGCGGCGGAGCGGCCGCGGTGGTGGTCCCGGCCGTCGTGAGCGTGTGGACCGATGTCCCGATGTCCCGGCTCGCGGTCGGCACGACGGCGCTGCTGCTGACGGTCGGTGTCGGTCTGGGTCGCTACGGGGTGCGTCGTGGGCTGCACCGCGCCCGCGCCCAGGGGCAGGCGATGGCCCGGACCCTCGTCGTGGGTGACGGTCCGGGTCTGCGTCGGGTGATCGACGATCTGAAGTCCGCGAGCTACCACGGCTACCGCGTGGTCGGCACCTGCATCCCGTCGCTGGATGCTGCGCCCGCGGCCCGCGACATCCCCACGCTCGGCGCGATCGCCGACATCCCCCAGGTGGTGCACGACTGGTCGATCGATGTGGTCGTGGTCACCGGCGGGGCGCTCACGGGTGACGGTCTGCGCCGGCTGTCCTGGGCGCTGGAGCTGACCGGGACGCGGTTGGTGGTGGCCCCTGGTCTCGTCGAGGTGATCGGGTCGCGGGTGCGGATGCGGCCCACCGCGGGGCTGTCCCTGCTCGAGGTCGAGGTCGCCACACCCCGGTGGCGGCAGTGGGCGAAGTGGTGGTTCGACCGGCTGACCGGAAGCCTCATGCTGCTCGTCGCCGCGCCCGTGATCGGGGTGTGCGCCGTTGCTGTCGCCCTGACGAGCAAGGGGTCGCCGTTCTTCACCCAGAAGCGGGTCGGGATCGACGGCAACCCGTTCACGATGGTGAAGCTGCGCAGCATGTACGTCGACGCGGATGCGCGCAAGGCTGCGCTCGCCGCGCAGAACGAGGGCAACGGGTTGCTGTTCAAGATGCGCCAGGACCCCCGGGTGACACCGGTGGGCCGGGTGCTGCGGCGGTTCTCGCTCGACGAGCTGCCTCAGCTCTGGAACGTCGTCACGGGGGGGATGTCGCTGGTCGGACCTCGGCCGCCGCTGCCGAACGAGGTCGACGCCTACCGCGACGCGACCTGGCGCCGGTTGCACGTGCGTCCGGGCCTGACCGGTCTGTGGCAGGTCTCCGGACGGTCGGACCTGTCCTGGGATGAGTCGATCCGGCTCGATCTGCGGTACGTCGACAACTGGTCGATCGCGCTCGACCTGCTCATCCTCTGGAAGACCCTGCGAGCGGTGGTCGGCGGCTCCGGGGCCTACTGACCCCGCGTCCTCGGGCCGCGTGCCCTCGGACCGCGTGCCTCAGACCCGGCGCCAGGGGCGCCGGCCCGGCGCCGGAGACCCTCAGGCGCCGAGCAGCTCCAGCGTCCCGGCGCTCTCGCGGTACGACTCACCGGTCCGGGGACAGCGCCACGTGGTGTCGTCGACCTGTGTCAGTGGTTCCCCGGAGCGGCCGACCCAGCGCACCCTCCGCGCAGGGACGCCGGCGACCAGGGCGAAGTCGGGCACGTCCTTGGTGACCACCGAACCTGCTGCGACCAGCGCCCAGCGCCCGATGGTCACGGGTGCCACGCACACCGACCGGGCCCCGATGGAGGCCCCGGTCCGGACGGTGACGCCGACCGCGTGCCAGTCGTCGGCCGACTTGAGGTCTCCGTCGACGGTGACCGCCCGCGGGAAGTAGTCGTTGGTGAACACGACGGCCGGCCCGACGAAGACGCCGTCCTCCAGCACCGCCGGTTCGTACACCAGCGCGTAGTTCTGAATCTTGCAGCGGTCGCCGACCTGGACCCCGGGCCCGATGTAGGCGCCGCGTCCGACGATGCACTGAGACCCGACCACGGCGTCCTCGCGCACCTGGGCGAGGTGCCAGACCTTGGTGTCCTCGCCGATGGTGGCGCGCGGGTCGACATCGGCGGACGGGGCGGCGAAGGCGGGGGGCATGAACGGCTCCTGAGGTCGGCGACGGGCTGATCCTTCACCCGTTCGACCCGTGGTGCCTCCATCTGGGCGTCGCAACGGGTGAAAGGCCCACCCCGGCCTTCGATCGTGCCCGGAGTTCCCCTATTGTCCGATATCGACCGACTCGTGCGGGTGGCGCACGCCCGAGCGTCCCCCGGGTCGGCACCGTGCTGGAGGATCCCATGTCCCGTCTCACCCGTCGTCGCTGGGTAGCCCCGCTGGTCGGACTCGCGTTGGCCCTTCCGGTCACGCTCGTCGCGATGCCGGCCTCGGCCGCCACCGACCCGTGCGTGACGGGCAACGCGATCGCGTGCGAGAACTCCAAGCCGGGGACCGACCCGTCGGTCTGGGACATCAGCGGCGCGGGGTCCGATGCGATCCAGGGCTTCTCGACCGACATCTCGGTCAACGTGGGCGGCACCATCGGGTTCAAGATCGACACCGCGGCCTCGGCCTACACGATCGACATCTACCGCACGGGCTACTACGGGGGCCTCGGTGCGCGGTACATCACGTCGGTCACGCCGTCCGCGACGCTCCCGCAGATCCAGCCGGAGTGCATGTGGGACCAGGTCAACGAGCTCACGGACTGTGGCAACTGGGGGCTCTCGGCGAGCTGGGCGGTGCCGACGACAGCGGTGTCGGGTGTCTACGTCGCCAAGCTGACCATCCCGTCGACCGGCGAGGACAGCCACATCACCTTCGTGGTGCGCAACGACGCGAGCACGTCGCAGATCGTCTTCCAGACCTCGGACCCGACGTGGCAGGCGTACAACACCTACGGCGGGTCCGACTTCTACCAGGGTGCGGCCAACGGTCGCGCCTACAAGATCAGCTACAACCGACCGGTCGTGACCCGTGGCCGCGTCGACGGGCGCGACTTCTACTTCAGCTCCGAGTTCGCGATGGTGCGGTTCCTCGAGCGCAACGGCTACGACGTCTCGTACATCTCGGGTGTCGACGCCGACCGGTACGGCTCGCTGCTGACGAACCACACGACCTTCCTGTCCGTCGGGCACGACGAGTACTGGTCGGGCGCCCAGCGCACCAACGTCGAGGTGGCCCGGGACGCGGGGGTGAACCTGGCGTTCTTCAGCGGCAACGAGGTGTACTGGCGCACTCGCTACGAACCGTCGATCGACGGCAGCTCGACGGCGTACCGGACGCTCGTGTCCTACAAGGAGACCTGGGGCAACGCGAAGATCGACCCCGCGACCGAGTGGACGGGGACCTTCCGCGACCCGCGGTACGCCTCGACGGCGGACGGCGGCGGCAGTCCCGAGAACGCGCTGACCGGCACCATGTACATGTCCAACGACACCGATCTGCCGGTCACCGTGTCCGCCGCCGAGGGCCAGCTCCGGATCTGGCGCAACACGACCCTGACCTCGATGGCGGCGGGGACGACGACCGCACTGGCGGACCACACCGTCGGCTACGAGTCGGATGAGGACGTCGACAACGGATTCCGTCCGGCCGGGCTGATCCGGATGTCGACGACGACGGGGACCGCACCGCAGTACCTCCAGGACTACGGCCTGGTCACCAGTGCGGGCACGACGACGAACCACATCACCCTGTACAAGGCGTCGAGCGGTGCCCGGGTGTTCTCGGCCGGTTCGATCCAGTGGGCCTGGGGTCTGGACCAGACGCATGACGGCGCCGGCGCCGCGGCCGACTCCCGGATGCAGCAGGCGACCGTGAACCTGCTGGCCGACATGTCGGCCCAGCCCACGACCCTGATGACGGGTCTCGTGGCGGCGAGCAAGACGACCGACACCACCGGCCCGACCGTGACGGTCTTGACCCCGGCGGCCGATACGGCGATCACGAACGGCTCCTCGGTCACGCTGACCGGGACGGCGAGCGACGTCGGTGGCGTCGTCGCCGGCGTCGAGGTGTCGACCGACGGTGGCACGTCGTGGCATGCCGCCACCGGGACGGCGAGCTGGAGCTACACGTACGCCCAGACCGGGAGCGGGAGCACCGCGGTCAAGGTCCGGGCGATGGACGACAGCGCGAACATCGGCACGGTCGTCAGCCGCAGCTTCACCGCCTCCTGCCCCTGCACGGTCTTCGGCTCGACGGTGCCGGCGGTCCCCGCGGTCGATGACACGTCGGCGGTCGAGCTGGGGCTCAAGGTCGTCCCGTCGACCTCCGGCTACATCACGGGGGTCCGGTTCTACAAGGGCACGGGAAACACGGGCACCCACACCGGGACCCTCTGGTCGTCCAGCGGGACCAAGCTCGCGTCCGTTACGTTCGATGCCGAGACGGCGTCCGGGTGGCAGACCGCGACGTTTGCCCAAGCAGTCGCGGTCACGGCGGGGACGACCTACGTCGTCTCCTACACGGCGCCCTCGGGTCACTACGCCATCGGCACCGACGCCTTCTGGTACCGGGCGCTCACCGCGGCGCCGCTCACCGTGCCGGGTGGCTTCGGTTCGAGCGGTTCGGGCGTGTACGGCACGCCGGGCACGTTCCCCGCGAGCGTCTACGGTTCGTCGAACTACTACGTCGACGTCGTCTTCAACACGGTGGACACGACTCCGCTCACCGTACTCTCGACCTCACCGGCGGGCGGTTCCAGCTCGGTCCCGACGGGGTCGGCGCCCTCGGCCGTCTTCTCGAAGGATGTGACGGCCTCGACCGTCACGATGACCCTGGAGGACTCCGTCGGTGCGGCGGTCGCTGGCACCACGACCTTCGACGCCACGAGCCGCACGGTGACGTTCACGCCGACCTCGGCGTTGGCGAACGCCGCGACGTACACGGCGACGGTTGCCGCGACAGCGGTGGGTGGCGGAACCCTCACGGGCACCTCGAGCTGGAGCTTCACGACGGCGGCGGCCGACCAGCTGGCCGGCGCGCAGGTGGTGTCCCTCTACGACGACTCCGCCGTACCGGGCGTCCTCGAGGTCGCAGACGGCGACGCGGTCACGCTGGGCACCCGCTTCGCCAGCTCGGTGGACGGCACCGTGACCGGGGTCCGCTTCTACAAGGGCGCGAACAACACGGGCACCCATGTGGGCACGCTGTGGTCGGTGGCGACCGGCGCCGTCCTCGCCTCGGTGACGTTCACGAACGAGTCGACGACCGGCTGGCAGACGGCGACCTTCTCGGAGCCGGTCCAGATCACCAAGGACACCGAGTACGTGGTCTCCTACCGGACCACGGTCGGCCGGTACTCGGCGACGGTCGGTGCGTTCGCGGGTGCGGGTGTGCAGCGGGACCCGCTGCGCACGGACACGGACAGCGGCATGTACAGCTACACGGACGCGTACCCGTCCGCCAGCACCTCGACCAGCTACCTGGTCGACGTGGTGTTCGAGCGGAGCTCGACGCCGCTGACGGTGGCCACCCAGGTGCCGAGCTCGGGTGAGTCCGCCGCATCGGTCACGAACCCGATCTCGGTGACGTTCTCCAAGGCGGTCACGAGTGCCGCGACGATCGCGGTGTCCACCTCTGCCGGAACGGCGGTCCCGGGAACCAAGAGCTTGTCCGCCGACGGGTTGACCCTCACGTTCACCCCGACCGCGTCCATGTCGGCCTCGACCGCGTACACGGCGGTCGCCAGCAGCCTCACCGCGACCGACGGGGCGACGGCCGCGGACGTGACCTGGAGCTTCACCACTGCGGGGAACGACGGCTGCCCCTGCTCGCTGTTCACCGCGAGCACACCGCAGACGACCTCGGCGAATGACACCGACGCGGTCGAGCTCGGGGTCTCGTTCCAGGCCACGGAGACCGGGTTCGTCACGGGTGTGCGGTTCTACAAGGGCGCCGGCAACGGGGGGACCCACACCGGCACCCTGTGGAGCTCGACCGGGACGCAGCTGCGCACCGTCACGTTCAGCAACGAGACGGCGTCCGGGTGGCAGTCCGCGACCTTCGACACGCCGTACGAGATCACCGTGGGACAGACGTACGTCATCTCCTACCTGGCCCCGCAGGGGCACTACGCGGTCACCACGAACGCCTTCACCGCGGACGTGACAGCCGGACCGCTCACGGCGGCGGCGGTCGGCAACGGCCGCTACCAGTACGGCACGTCCGGCGGGTTCCCGACGTCGACGTGGCAGCAGTCGAACTACTTCGTCGACGTGGTGTTCGTGCGGGGCGCCGCGACGCCGCCGACGGTGGTGTCGACCTCACCCCCGGCGGGGGCGTCGGCCGTCTCGACCACGGCGACGCTGTCGGCCACGCTCTCGAAGGCCCCCGCCTCGGGCACCCCCCAGCTGGCGGTCAGCTCCGGTTCCGGTGCGGTGGCGGGGACCAGCAGCTACGACGCAGCCACGTTGACCGTGAGCTTCGTCCCGTCGTCCCCACTGACGGCCGGGACGGACTTCACCGGCACCGTGAGCCTGGACGGCACCGCATTGGCCGGTGGCACGTGGTCGTTCACCACGCTCGCGACCGCCGCATCGGCGGTGTCGTTCTGGCCCGACACCTTCACACCCACCTACCCGGCCTGGGACGACCCGGATGCCGTGCAGGTCGGTCTGCGGTTCACCACCTCGACAGCAGGTCAGGTGACGGCGATCCGCTTCTACAAGGGCGCGGCGAACACCGGCGTGCACACCGTCAAGCTGTGGGACGGGTCGCAGACCTTGCTGGCCTCGGCGGTGTCCACCACGGAGTCGGCCTCCGGGTGGCAGACCGTGCCGTTGGCGTCACCTGTGAGCCTCGAAGCCGGTCAGACGTACACGGTGGCGTACCACTCGAGCACCGGGCACTACGCGGTGGAGCCCAACGGGTTGGCGACCGCCCTCACCGCGGGACCGCTCACGAGCGCGGCGCCCGGCGGAGCCTATGTCTACGGGACAGGGTTCCCCGGGAGCACCTCCTCGGCGTCCTACGGCGTCGACCTGGTGTTCGTCCCCGCGGGCTGAACCGGAGACCGACCGGCACGTGCGGGCGTGGCAGCCGGCCTGGTGGTGGAGCCAGCGGGTGAAGCATGGGCGAATTCGGCGGCACTGGTATGACTGGTCGGTGCCTTCCGGACAGACTGGGCACACCCGAACGAGAAGGACATCATGAGCAAGCTGCACGCGGCGGTGATCGGGGCCGGCTACTGGGGGCCCAACCTGGCGAGGAACTTCCGGAGCAGCCCCGAGTGGGACCTGATCGCGGTGTGCGACCTGGACGAGTCCCGGGCCCGCAAGGTGGTCGGCGAGAGGTCCACCGTCGAGGTGGTGACCTCGTTGGACGCCCTCCTGGCCCGTGACGACATCGACGCGGTCGCAGTCGCGACCCCCGCGGCGACCCACGCCCGCATCGTGACGGCGGCCCTGGAGGCCGGTAAGCACGTGGTGGTGGAGAAGCCCATCGCCGACGGTGGCGAGGCCGGCCGGGCGATGGTGGCGCTCGCTGCCGAACGCGGTCTGACCCTCATGGTCGACCACACCTTCTGCTACACCGCACCGGTGCTCAAGATCCGCGAGCTGATCGAGGACGGCTCGCTCGGTGAGATCCAGTTCATCGACTCGGTGCGCATCAACCTGGGGCTCGTCCAGCCCGATGTCGACGTGTTCTGGGATCTTGCACCGCACGACCTGTCGATCCTCGACTTCATCCTGCCGGGCGGGCTCGTCCCGACCTCGGTCGGCGCCCAGGGCGCCGATCCGTTGGGAGTCGGGCAGTCGTGCGTCGGGTATCTCACGCTGCCGCTGGCCGACGGCGCGATGGCCCACGTCCACGTGAACTGGCTGAGCCCCACCAAGATCCGGCAGTTCGTCGTCGGCGGCAGCAAGAAGACCCTCGTGTGGGACGACCTGGCCCCGCAGCAGCGGCTGACGGTCTTCGACCGCGGGGTCGATCTGCGTGAGACCTCCGCCGACCGGGTCGCCGCGCAGGTCTCGTACCGGCTGGGTGACGCCTGGGCCCCGGCGCTCAAGGAGTCCGAGGCCCTCGGCGTCATGGTCAACGAGTTCGCCGCCGCCATCCGCGAAGGCCGCCCGCCCCGGACCGACGGGCACGCCGGGCTGCGGGTGCTCGACGTCCTCGAGGCGGCCGGGCGATCGTTGGCCGACGGCGGGCGTCTCACCCCGATCCGCTCGATGGAGGCTGTCAAGTGACCCAGCTCGAAGGTGCGCACGTCCTGGTGACGGGAGGTGCGGGCACGATCGGCTCCACCATCGTCGACCAGCTCCTCGATGCCGGTGTCGCACGTGTCGTGGTCCTGGACAACCTGGTCCGGGGCCGTCGGGAGCACCTGGCGGACGCCCTGGCCACGGGGAAGGTCGAGCTGGTGGTCGGTGACCTGCGCGACCGCGACCTGGTGCACGACGTCACCAAGGGTCAGGACGTGGTGTTCCACCAGGCGGCGATCCGGATCACCCAGTGCGCCGAGGAACCGCGTCTCGCCCTCGAGGTGCTGGTCGACGGGACGTTCACCGTTCTGGAGGCGGCCGTCGAGCACAAGGTCCGCAAGGTCGTCGCAGCGTCCAGCGCGTCGGTGTACGGCCTGGCCGAGCAGTTCCCGACGGGTGAACGGCACCACCACCACAACAACGACACCTTCTACGGCGCCGCCAAGTCGTTCAACGAGGGCATGCTGCGCAGCTTCCGGGCGATGTACGGCCTGGACTACGTGGTGCTCCGCTACTTCAACGTCTACGGCCCGCGGATGGACGTGCACGGTCTGTACACCGAGGTGCTCGTGCGGTGGATGGAGCGCATCGCCGACGGGAAGCCGCCGCTGATCTTCGGGGACGGGCTCCAGACGATGGACTTCGTGTTCACCACCGACATCGCGCGCGCGAACCTGCTGGCGGCCCGATCCGAGGTCGTCGACGGCACGTACAACGTGGCGAACGGTGTCGAGACCTCCCTGCTGGGTCTCGCCGAGGCACTGCTGCGCGTGATGGGCAGCGACCTGTCGGTCGAGCACGGGCCCGAACGTGCGGTCAACGGTGTCTCCCGGCGGCTCGCCGATACGTCGGCGGCCCGGCGCGACCTGGGCTTCGAGGCGACGGTCGGCCTCGAGGAGGGGCTGCGTCAGCTCGTCGAGTGGTGGCGTCCGCTGCGCGAGGAGATCGCGGCCGGCCGGGTGAAGGGGGCCTGAGGTGGCGCGCATCAATGTCATGCAGCCCTGGTTCGGGCCCGAGGAGGTGGCCGCGGTCGGCGAGGTGATCTCGTCCGGCTGGGTGGCGCAGGGTCCGCGCGTGGCCGCCTTCGAGGAGGCGTTCGCCCACGCGATGGAGGCGCCGTATGCGGTCGCGACCACGTCGTGCACGACGGCGCTGCACCTGGCGATGATCGTCGCGGGCGTGAGCGCCGGTGACGAGGTCGTCGTCCCGTCGTTCTCGTTCATCGCCACGGCGAACGCGGTCACCTATGTCGGGGCGCGGCCGGTGTTCGCGGACGTCGACCCGGCGACCGGCAACCTGACCGCCCAGACCGTGTCGGCGGTGCTCACCGGGCGGACGCGGGCCGTGGTCGTCGTGGACCAGGGCGGTGTCCCTGTGGACCTCGACACGATCCGGGCGGTCACCGAACCCCGCGGGATCGTGGTGATCGAGGACGCCGCGTGCGGTGCCGGTTCGACCTACCGCGGTCGGCCGGTCGGCGCCGGGGCGGACGTCGCGGCCTGGTCGTTCCACCCGCGCAAGATCGTCACCACCGGCGAGGGCGGCATGTTGACGACCGCGAACCCGCAGTGGGCGCAGCGCGCCCGGCGGCTGCGTGAGCACGCGATGAGCGTGTCGGCCGCCGCCCGTCACGCGAGCGTCCTGGCGCCGGCCGAGGAGTACCTCGAGGTCGGCTACAACTTCCGGATGACGGATCTGCAGGCGGCCGTCGGGCTGGTGCAGCTGGCCAAGCTCCCGGAGGTCGTGGCCCGGCGGCGGCAGATCGCCGCGCGGTACGCCGAACAGCTCGACGTCATCCCCGGCCTGCGCGTGGTGGCCGACCCCGAGTGGGGGACGTGCAACTTCCAGTCGTGCTGGGTCGAGGTCGGCGAGGAGTTCGGCCCCGACCGCGAGGGGCTGCTCGCCCACCTGGCCGCCGATGAGATCTCGGCGCGGCGCGGCATCATGGCGTCGCACCGCCAGCCGGCGTACGCGGATGTCGACCACGTCCCGCTGCCGGTGACCGAGCGGCTCACCGACTCCACCCTGATCCTCCCGGTGTTCCACCAGATGACCGATGACGAGCAGGACCGCGTCATCGCCTCGGTGCGCACGGCCGCTGGGCGCTGAGGCGGTGCAGACGCTCGTCCTGGTCGCGGCCTCCGGGCTGGCCAGGGAGGTCCTCGCGCTGCTGCGTGAGCACCCTGCGTACGAGTGCATCGGCTTCCTTGACGACTCGTTGGCCGGTCCGGGCGCGACGGTGGACGGGTTGCCCGTGCTCGGCACGATCGAGGAGGCCGGGCGGTGGCCGGAAGCCCAGCTGCTGGTCTGCGCGGGGCGGGGTGTGGTGCGCCGGGCGATCGTCTCGCGGCTCACGGCAGCCGGGGTCGGTCCGCAGCGCTACGCGACCGTCGTCCACCCGCGGATCGAGGTGCCCGACGGTTGCCGGGTGGGGCAGGGGTCGATCCTGCTGGCCGGTGCGGTGCTGACCACGGCGGTCGAGGTGGGTGAGCACGTGGTCGTCATGCCGAACGTCACGCTCACCCACGACGACGTGATCGAGGACTACGCGACGTTGTGCGCAGGGGTCGCGCTGGGTGGCGGGGTCGTGGTCGGCCCGGGCGCCTACCTCGGGATGAGCTCGTCGGTCCGGGAGGGCCGCCGGGTCGGCAGCCGGGCGATCCTCGGGATGGGTTCGGTCCTCCTGCAGGACCTGCCCGACGACCAGGTGTGGGCCGGCGTCCCGGCCCGTCCGTTGTCCCCCCGCGCGCCGCAGTGACGCCGCGGATCTGACCATCATCGACCAGGACCCAAGAGAGCAGAGGCCACCATGTCCGTGCCGTTCGTCGACCTGAAGGCTCAGCACGCGGAGGTCGCCTCCGAGGTGGACGCCGGGCTCGCGGAGGTGTTCGCCCGGACGGCGTTCATCGGCGGACCGGCCGTCGGCCGCTTCGAGGAGGCGTTCGCCGCCTACATCGGCGTCCAGCACTGTGTGGGCGTCGGCAACGGGACCGATGCGCTCGAGCTGGCCTACCGCGCGGTCGGCGTGCGGCCCGGCGGTGAGGTGATCATCCCGGCGAACACCTTCATCGCGACCGCGGAGGCCGTCTCCCGGATCGGCGCGGTCCCCGTGCCGGTCGAGGTCGACCCGGTGCACCTGCTCATGGACCCCGAGGCCGTCCGGGCTGCCGTCGGCCCCAGGACGCAGGCGATCGTGCCGGTCCACCTGTTCGGGCAGGTCGCCCCGATGGCGCAGATCACGGCGATCGCGCAGGCCGCGGGTGTGCCCCTGGTGGAGGATGCGGCGCAGGCCCAGGGTGCCCGACAGGACGGGCGCGCTGCCGGGACGTTCGGTGTGGTCGCGGGGACGAGCTTCTACCCGGGCAAGAACCTGGGCGCGGCCGGTGATGCCGGTGGTGTGCTCACCGACGATGCGGACGTGGCCCGCACCGTCCGGGTGCTGTCGGCGCACGGCTCGCCGCGCAAGTACGAGCACGAGCTCATCGGGGTGAACTCGCGGCTCGACACGGTCCAGGCGGTGGTGCTGGAGGCCAAGCTGCGTCGGCTCGACACCTGGAACGCCGCCCGCCGGGCCGCGGCCGACCGCTACGCGCAGCTGCTGGCCGATGTGCCCGGTGTGACGGTGCCGACCAGCGCAGCCGGCAACGAGGACATCTGGCACCTGTATGTGGTCCAGGTCGACGACCGTGACCGGGTGCTGGCCGAGCTGGGTGCGGCGGGGATCGGCGTCGGGATCCACTACCCGACGCCCGTGCACCTCACGCAGGCCTACGCGGGCCTCGGGCTGGCCCGGGGTGCGTTCCCGGTGACGGAGGCCGCGGCCGACCGCATCCTGTCGCTGCCGATGTTCCCGCACCTGACCGCGGACCAGCAGGAGCAGGTGGTGACGGCGCTCGCAGCGGCGCTCTCCGGCCGCACGGCCTCGCCGCCGCATCCGGTCACCCGATGAGGGTGCTGGTGTACCCGTCGATGATGACCATCGGGGGCAGCCAGATCAACGCGCTCGAGCTCGCGCAGCAGACCGTGGCCCGGGACATGAGGTGACGTTCTTCGGGCATGACGGTCCGCTGGTCGAGGTCGTCCGTGAGCAGGGGTTCGAGGTCGTCCCGGCCAGACGGGACGCCGACTGGCCGAGCGCGGCGAACATGGCGCAGCTGGTCGCCCTCGTGCGTGCCCGACGACCCGATGTGGTGCACGGCTACGAGTGGCGTGCGTCCATGGAGCTCGCCTGGGGTCCGGTCGCGCGGCTCGGGGTGCCGCTCGTGGTCACGGTGATGTCGATGAACGTGGAACCGATGCTCCCGCGGCTGGCCCCCCTCGTGGTCGGCACGGCCGAGCTCGCCGACCAGCAGCGGGCCGCCGGACGGGACGTCACGTTGATCGAACCGCCGGTCGACACCGCGCTCAACGCCCCGGGTGTCACCGGACCGTCGCCGCGCACGGTCCTCGGGCTGGATCCGGCGGCCGAGCTCGTGGTCGCGGTCGTCGGACGGCTGGAGCCCGAGCTCGGCAAGCTCGGCGGTGTGCTGGAGGCCATCGACGTGACGGCTCGCCTCGGCCGTGAGCGCAGGGTGGTGCTCATCGTCGTCGGCGGAGGTTCGGGTCTGGACGAGGTCCGCGGGCGCGCCGCAGCGGTCAACGGCGACCTCGGACGGCCCGCGGTCGTCGTGACCGGACCGCTCCTCGATCCGCGGACGGCGTACGACGCGGCCGATGTCATGCTCGGGATGGGGAGCTCGGCGCTGAAGTCGATGGCCTTCGCCCGGCCGCTCGTCGTGCAGGGCGAAGAGGGGTTCTGGCAGCTCGCCGACGACGACACCCTGCCGGGCTTCCTCGCGCGCGGTTGGCACGGGCGCGGACGACGGGCGGACCTGTTCACCGTCCTGACCGAGCTCGCCGATGCACCGCAGCGACGGCAGGAGCTCAGCGGGTGGGGACGCAGGCTCGTGGTGGAGCGGTACGACCTGGGGCTGGCCGGCCGTACCCAGCTCGGGGTGTACGAGCATGCGCTCGCCCGGCACGTCTCGCTGTCCGACCGGCGGTCGGATGCGGCCGGTGCGGCAACGCGTTACGCGCGCTTCCGGGCGCGACGGGCCCGGGTCGAGCTCGGTCGTCGCCGTCGCGCTGCGGTGGCTGCGGTCGGCGCCCGCGGGGCGTCCGGGCGTCCAGCGCGGAGCTCGGGCGGGGGAGGAGCATGAACGGGGCGGACGCCGCGCGGGTCTCGGTCGTGGTGCCGAGCTACAACTACGCGCGGTTCCTGCCGGGGTGCATCGAGAACGTCCTGGACCAGGAGGGCGTCGACGTCGATGTCACGATCGTCGACGACGCCTCGACCGACGACTCGGCCCAGGTCGCGCAGCGGCTGGCCGATGCCCACCCCCAGGTCCGGGTCGTCGCCCGACGGGAGAACCGGGGGCACATCGCCACCTTCAACGAGGCGCTCGGGTCTGCGACCGCGCCCTTCGTCGTGAAGATGGACCCGGACGACCTGCTACCACCCGGTTCGCTGGCGCGTTCGGCGGCGCTGCTGACGGCCCGTCCTGAGGTGGCGTTCGTCTACGGTTTCCCGATGACCTTCACCGACGAACCGCCGGTGTCGGTCCCGAACCGGGTCCGCGGCTGGCGCGTCTGGTCGGGTTCGCGCTGGGTCGAGAAGGTCGCCGAGGGTGGCCGCAACGTGATCAGCCAGCCCGAGGTGATGATCCGGCGTTCGGCGCTGCAGGCGGCCGGCGGGCACGACCCGCGCGTCCCGGCATCGAGCGACCTCCACCTGTGGTTGCGGCTCGCGCAGGTCGGTGACGTCGGTCGGGTCGACGGCCCGGTGCAGGGCTTCTACCGGCTGCACGCCGCGAGCATGCAGCACACCATCCATGCCGGGTACCTGCCGGACCTGCGCGCACGTGCGCTCGCCTTCGAGCTGTTCGCCGCCGAGTCCGCGGCGTCCGCGGCGGAGGGCGCCCGGGTGCTGGCGAGCGCGCGGCGAGCCCTGGCGCACCATGCGCTGGAGATCGTCAGCCGCATCCGTGACGGTGACCTGGACGCCGGGGAGCCGTTGCCCGAGCTCCTCGCCGCCGCGGCAGAGCTCGACCCGGGCGTGGTCGGCGGGCGCCGGTGGCGGGCACTGTCCGAGGGCGGTCGCCCGCACGCGCCGGCTGTGGTCGGTCGCCGGCTGAGCACCGATCTGGCCTACCGGGTGCGCTGGCGGCGCTGGCGACGTACGGGGCTGTGGACATGAGCGATCCGACGCCGGAGCCGTCCGGGCTGGGCGGTCACGCGACCCGCGGTGTGCTCTGGATGACGGTGCAGAAGTGGATCACCCGGCTCGGTGGTCTCGTGACCGTCGCGATCCTCACCCGGATCCTGAACCCGGCGGACTTCGGCACGGTCTCCGCCGCCATGTCGGTGCTGCCGATGGTGTACCTGCTGAGCGACGTCGGGTTGTCGGCCTACATCGTCCAGGCGGACCGGATCACCGACCGCGCGCTGCGCACGAGCTTCTGGTTCAGCATGTGCATGGGGCTGCTCCTCGCGGGGGCGCTGTACCTGGGGGCGCCCGCGTTCGCTGTCGCGTTCTCGATCCCGGGTGTCACGGCCGTGCTGCGCGGTATGGCGCCGGCGATCCTCCTGGTGTCGTGGTCGTCGACGTCGATCGCCCTGTTGCGGCGCCGGCTGCAGTTCCGTGAGCTTGCCCAGCAGACAGCGGTGGCCGGGCTGGCCGCCCAGATCGTCGCCGTCGTCCTGGCCTTCGCCGGCGCCGGGGCGTGGGCGTTGGTCGGTCAGCTGCTGGTCTCCCTGCTGGTCGGCGGCGGGCTGGCCGTGCTGCGGGCCCGCTGGTGGCCGCGGTGGGGCTTCTCGCTCGTCGATCTGCGCCTGATGGCGGGGTTCGGTGGGCAGGTCGTCGTCGTGGAGCTGGTGGCGATCGCACGTGCGTGGGGTGAGACCGCCATCATCTCGGCCGCCCTGGGCGCGACCGGGCTGGGCTACCTCAGCATCGCCAAGAAGCTCATCGAGACGGTGCAGGACCTCAGCACATCGGCGATCTTCCCGGTCTCGACGGTCGTGTTCGCCAAGACCCGGGACAACGTGTCCCGGCTCCGTTCGGCCTATCAGCGTGCGCTCTCGGCGTGCTACGCCACGGTCTCGTTGCCGCTGGGGATGGTCGCGGTCGCGAGCGGTCTCATCGTTCCTGTGCTGTTCGGGCGCGGTTGGGACACGAGCGTCGGGGTGGCCCAGGTGCTGGCGGTGGCCGGTGTGCTCACGATGGGCGCGACGCTCGACCATGGCCTGTTCTACGGCATGGGACGTCCGGGGAGCTGGCTGTGGTACGCCGTCGTGGTCGACGGGTTGACCGTCGCGACGACGGCCGTCACCGTGCGGTGGGGGCTCATGGGTGTGGCGCTCGGCTTCGTCGGGGTGGCTGCGTTCGCGACCGCGCTGCGCTGGGTGCTGGTGGCCCGGCTCGTCGAGAGCAGGGTGTCGACCGTCGCGGTGCCGATCCTGCGCTCGCTGCCGATCATGGCCGGCAGTGCGGCCTCCGGTCTGCTCGTCATGGTGGTGAGCCAGGGCGCCCCGGACCTGGTCAGGCTCGCGCTCGTCGGTGTCGTGATGACGGTCGTGCACGCGGTGCTCGCGGTCCTGGTGGAACCGGTCGCCGCGGTGGACCTGCTCCGCGGCCTGCGGGTGCGGCGAGTCGCGCCCGCGCTGGTGGCCTGGGTCGAGTCGCGTCTGCCGCCCGAGCCCGAGCCCGAGGCCTCAGCGGACTGAGGGCGGGGGACCTCCGCCCGCCCGCCCGAGGACGGCGGCGTGGGCACTGGCCATCCCGGCGACCTCCGCGGCGAGCCGGTCGGCCGGTTGCGGCTCGACGCGGTGCAGATCGCCCCCGGCCACCGCGAGCAGCGCGTCGCGCACTGCGGGGGCGTTGGGCTGCAGCGCGGCCCGTCGGGCGCGGGCCAGCAGTCGTGGGCCCAGGTCGGCGGTCCGGCCGGCAGCGTTGGGGACGACGATGCCGTGACCTGCGGCGACGAGCTCGACAGCGCCGCCGACGTCGGCGATCACCAGCGGGAGGCCTGCCGCGACGGCCTCGGTCCCGGCGACGGGCCAGCCCTCGAAGAACGAGTTGAGCAGCAGGGCGTCGGCGGCTGCGAGCAGCATCGCGGCGTCGCTGTTGCCGATCAGGTGCACCCGGTCACGCATCGCACCCGTGCGGCGGACGGCGTCGGCGCGGCGGTACTCCAGCCAGTCCGTGACCTCGCCCGCCACGACCAGCCGAAGGTGCCGTCCAGCGGCGCGCTGGGCCACCGTGTGGAACGACGCGACGGTGCCCGGCAGGTTCTTCTGGGCGTCGTACCTGGCCAGGCAGACCACGACCGGGTCGGCGCCCAGGTCCGCCTCGAGGAGCTCGCCGAGCTGCGCGCGTGCCCGGGCGCGGTCGACGGTCGTCCGCACCGAGCGCACGGGTGCGGCGTTCGGGATCACCGTCCAGCGGGTGGCCTGCTCGCGCGGTAGGTGTGCACGGAAGTAGCCGGCGACGGCGCTGCTGACCGCGACGGCATCCGGTGCGTGGTCGAGCAGATCGGCGGCCCGGCGCCAGTCCTGCGGCGTGTTGTAGACCTCGGTGTTGTGCACCACGGGCACCAGCGGGAGCCGGCTCGCCCGTGCCACCTCGACCAGGTACGGCGGCGCGTTGTGCAGCTGGACGACATCGGGCGCCAGCTTCTGCAGGGCCGCTGCCGCCTTCTCGGGGGAGTCGACCACGTGGACGACGACACCGCGGTCACGCAGCGCGGATGCGGTGCGGCCCAGGGCGCTGCAGAGCACCGTGACGGCCACCCCGTCGGTGGGCAGGCGCTCGGCGAGCATCGCGACGACGGCCTCCACCCCACCCACGTCCAGGCGGCCGGTGACCAGCGCTGCGTGCAGACTGGCCGCAGGTCGTGGGCCGTCGGTCGGCGTGACGGCGGCGGGGGTCGTGGTCCCCGACCGCAGCCCCGCAGGCTGGTCCCCACCGAGCAGGCGGCGGGCGATCGGGTTGACGTACCCGTACCGCCAGCCGGCCGGGAGCAGATCGACGGCGGACACCAGCGCCCGGAGGCAGCCCGCGGCGAGGTGCGCCCGGACCGGGATCATCGCGCCACCCGCCGGGTCTGCGCGGCCTCGTCGATGAGGTCGAGCATCCGGTCGGCCCGGACCTGCCAGGAGTGCCCGGCGGCATAGGCCCGCCGCCGCGTGACGAGCTCGGGGTCGGCCGGCCGGGCCAGGGCCTCGACGGTCGACGCGGCGAACTCCGCGGGCGTCCGGCACAGGCTGACGAGGTCGGCAGGGACGAGCCGCGCAGCGGGCAGGTCGGTGGCGACGGCCGCCCGTCCGGCCGCGAGGTACTCGAGGGTCTTGAGCGGGTGGCTCGCCCGGTTGAAGGCGGTGTCGGCGTAGGGCGTCAGCCCGACGGTGGTGAGACGGAGGTAGCCGGGCAGGTCCTGTGCGGGACGTGCACCCGTCCACTGGACGTTGTCGTGGGCGAGCAGCTCGGTGAGACCGTCGAGCGATGAGACGTTCGGCTGCGGTCCGACGAGCAGCAGCGAGGAGCCGGTCTCCGCGACCGCGAGCAGGGCCTGGACGTCGATCCGCGCCGAGACGTGGCCGATGAAGGTGGCGATCGGCTGCGGCAGCCGCACATCGGCGGCCGGCGGGACCTCGTCGCAGGTGGACAGCAGCTGCGCATCGACACCGTTGGGCAGCACATGGGTGGGGACCCCGGTGGTCCGGAGGCGGTCGGCGAGGACCTGCGACACGGCCGCCACCAGATCGCTGCGGCCCAGCTGGGCGCGTTCGTCCCGTTCGACGACGGCACGGTCGAGCCCCATGAGCTCGGCACCGGCCACCCAGTCATCGGTCGCCCACAAGAGGTGTGGCACCGCGGGAAGGGCGCCGAACACATCGTCCAGCGAGGCGGCGACCAGTGCCGTCGGGGGCAGGCCGAGCCTTCGGACCGCCCGGCGGATGGTGGCCCGGGTGGCGGCCAGGGCGAGCCGACGCAGCCCCGGCCGGCTGACCCCGGGTGGTGCGAGCGGCGTGACCCGGGCCAGCCGGGGGGCCACCATCCGCAGCCCCGGCCGACGCGCCGCGGCCGCGAGGTGCGGTTTGCGCAACGGTGTGAGGACCGAGACCGGGGGGTCGACGAACAGCACGTGCGTGCGGGAGCTGAGTGCGAGCGCCAGCCGCTTCTCCGACATGGCCGCGTCGTCCCACGAGACGCCCGAGGCGAGCACGACCAGCCCGTCGCGCACCGGCACGTCCGGCCCGGCGGTCATCGGCGCCTCGGGATCTGTCGGCGGGCACCGGCGATCACCATGCGGATCGGAGCGGTGACGGCGTCGGGTTCGTTCGCGGCCTCCAGCATCGGTTCGCGTCTCTCCTCGTCGAGGATCCGGGCGAGGGCGGCGACCAGCCCGAGTGCCGCGAACAGCATCCCGCCCACCTGCGGGAACCCGAAGGAGTCGAACGTGGCGCAGGCCGCCGCGGCGGCCGCGACCGTGGCCAGCAGGCTCATCGCGAGGCTGCGGTCGGGTGAGGTCGTGGCCACCGCACGGAACACCCGACGGGTGACGACGGCCCCGGTCGCGAGCAGCACCACGAACGTCAGCAGCCCGACTGCCCCGATCTCGACGAGCATCCCCAGGTACTGGTTGTCGAGGATGCGGTAGCGCGGCAGGAACGTCCCGAACCCCCGTCCGAACAGCGGGCTGAGGGCCGCGAAGTGCAGTGCGATGTCGTAGGAGTTGACCCGGGACAGGGCGCTGGTGTCATCGGAGATCCCGGTGAACAGCCGGGTCATCGTCCCGATCAGGCCAGGGACGGCGACGTAGACAGCGCCGAACCCGACGACGAGGGCCGCATAGCCGGCACGGCGGCGCGACCTCGTCCAGGTCGGCATGATCATGAGGAGCACGAGTGCGAGACCGATGAGTGCCGAACGGGACATGGCGGTCGGGATGGCCGAGGCGATGAGGACGACCGGTGTCCACCTGCGCAGCAGCGACCTCGCGGTGTCGTGGAACGCGAGGTGCAGGGCGATCGGCAGGGCCATCGCCATCAGGACGCCGAACTCGATGGGGTGGGTCGAGGTCCCGGCCACCCGTTCGAGCCCGTTGCGGCTGTAGATCGTGGTGTAGGAGCCGTTCACCGTCAGCCCCGGGATCGACAGACGGGTCACCAGCGGGTCCCCGGTGACGTACTGGATGAGTCCGACGGTCGCCGCGAGCCCCGCCCCGAGGCAGATGGCCCGCAGCACCATGGTGAGGCCCGCCCGGGTGCGCAGCAGATCGGAGGCGGTCAGCAGCACACCGGCCCAGGACAGGACGAGCAGCATCCCGCGGTCGGCCGCCGAGAGCTCGATCGACTCGATCGGCCTGGTGACGGCCACCAGGTAGGCGACGAGGCAGGCTGTGCCGAAGGCGAAGAAGGCCCACCGGATCGGGTCCGCGGAGGAGCGTTCGACGGCGCGGACGGTCATCACGGTGATGAACCAGACGAGGGCGGCGAGCATGCCGAGGATCTGGGCCGGGCTGCCGACGGCGCCGAGGGCGCCGACCACGAGCTTGGCCGGCAGGACGAGGAGCAGGAGCGCCCACGCGCTCAGCATGATCGCGGCTTGAGGACGCGGTTCTGGCTGCAGGTCGGGGGTGAGCCGGCCGCTCATTGCGCGCCCTTCACCCCCCGGAAGGGTGTCGCGTCGGTCTCCTCAGGCGGCCGGGACGGTCGGTTGCGGCCGGGTTCCGCGATCAGCTCCTGGAGCTGGGCGACGCCACCGACGGGTGGGTCCGTCGGCGGCGGGACTGGTCGTTCGGTCGGTACGCGCCGACGGCGGGGTCGAGGGCCCGATCCCCGGCGGGCCGGTTCGGGCTCGGGCTCACGTCGGTCGCCGGTGCGTCCGGGCTCGCGGCGTTCGGGTCTGGGCGCGGTGCCGGCGGCCTTGCGGCCCAGCAGCCAGCGGTCGAGGAGGCCGACCCCGAGCACCGTCACGACGAGCCCCGCAGCGACGACCATGAGGAGGGCTCGCTGCTGGCTCTTGGTGTCGATGGTGGGTTGGGACTCCCGCGCGATCTCGAGGACGTCGATCATCGCGATGTCGGTGACCCCGATGTCGTCCTGGAGCTGGGCCATGGAGATCGGCGCCTGCGCCACCACCTGGTCGAGCACCTCGTTGGCACCCGCCGCGGTGACGTCGCTCGCGTTCACGACCAGCAGCGGGCCGGAGGCGTCGGTGTCGCGGGACACGTCGAACGTGCGGGTGCCGCCCGACGGGGCCACGGTCTCCCGGAAGGAGCTGTAGTTGAGTGCGCGGACGAGCACGTCGGCGGCAGGGTTCAGGCCGCCGATCGACAGGAACGGGTTCGAGCCCGGGTCCTCGGCGAGGCTGGGCGGGATCAGCACGAGGGAGGCCTGGACCTGGTAGAGGGCGGGCACCGTGCTCTGCACGTAGAAGGCCATCGCCGCCGTTGCGAGCAGGCACATGGCCGTCGCCCAGGCGCGTCGTCGCAGCTGGGCGAGGATGTACCGCAGATCCATCGGGGCGCTCCCTGTGGGTCGTCCGGGCGTCGGGCTCTGGGCGCCCTGCGCCCCAGTCAGCATAGGCTCGGATGTCCGAGGTCCCGTGTGAAGGTCCAGGTGAAATGATGGGTCGATCCGGTGGGCGCCGCCGCCGATTCCTGCTCCTGATCCGCCCGTGGATGGTCTTCGTGGTGGTCGGGGCGCTCACCGGTGGTGCCGGTCTCACGCTGGTGCGGAGCCAGGAGTCCTTGGTCATCGGGCGCGTCCGGGTGATCCTGCTGGCGCCCCTCGGTGCCAGTCCGAACGCCCTGGTGGAGTCGACGAGCTCCCTGCTGGCCTCGGCGGGCGTCATCAGCAGGTCCGTCTCGGGGTTCCCGCAGTGGGCCACGGCCGATCCGGCCGTCACCCTGGCGAGTCAGGGCATCACGTCGGGCTACGAGATCCGGCAGCCCGACCAGGGCACGCAGTGGGTGCACAGCTTCGTGGACACGGCGCTGGACGTGCAGTCGGTGGGCCGGACCCAGATCGAGGCGGCCCAGCAGATGTCGGCGGGGCTGGACCACCTGAGTCGGACCATCACCCGACTGCAGGACGACTGGGCGGTGGACGCCAACCAGCGGGTGCGGATCAGTCTGAGCCCCTCCCTGCCGGTGTACGAGACCCAGAAGGGCAGTCGTACCCGCACGCTGGGGGCCGTCCTCGCACTTGGCGGCGCTGTGGGCGCGGCGGCCCTGACGACGCTGACGTCCTGGCGGCGTCGGATCGGGGTGCCGTTGTGACCGTTGTCACGAGCCGAGGGCGCTCGACGTTGCTCCATCCGGGTGATACAAATGTCACAGAACGATAAACGACCACGGGTGTCCCCTCGCACCCATGGCCGCCCTGCAGCTCCGGGTGGCTTCCCGGTCGCCGTCAGGAGGACCAGCGCATGGCCCAGCACCGTTCGGATCTTCGTCCCCAGCACTCGCGCGGCACCCGTCGTCGCTTCGCATCCCTGCCGCTGAGGTGGGCCTCGCTCGGCCTGGGCGTCACCGTCCTGGTCTCGGGTGCGACCGTCATCACGGCCACCCCGTCGGCCGCGGGTGTCACGATGTGGGGTCACGGCACCCCCGTCCGGGCCTCGGTGGTC
>JAKLPK010000304.1 GCA_022013895.1 Cellulomonas sp.
AGTTGGTAGAGCATCACCTTGCCAAGGTGAGGGTCGCGGGTTCGAATCCCGTCGTCCGCTCGGAGACTCAAGGAGTCGGCTCTCAGCCGAAGTCTCATGGTGGAGTGGCCGAGAGGCGAGGCAGCGGCCTGCAAAGCCGTACACACGGGTTCGAATCCCGTCTCCACCTCGCAAGGGCAGTTTCACGGGCGATTGGCGCAGCGGGAGCGCGCTTCCCTGACACGGAAGAGGTCACTGGTTCGATCCCAGTATCGCCCACCATATTTGTGCAGGTCAGAGGCCGTTTCGGGTTCACCCGGAGCGGCCTTCTTGCACCCCTGTACCCCAACGCGTACCCCAACGGCGCTGGCCGCGGACGTCAGCGGACGTTCCCAAGCGGGGCCTGAGCGCCGGTCGTGGCGACTCCCCCACACCGTCCGCGCAGGTCAGCGACTCGCGAGCGCCATTGACCGACGGAGGATGACCCCTTGTCTGTTACGCGGCACGGAAGAGGTCATCGGCCCACTGGGCGGACCGCGCATGCGCGGGTGCGACCTCGCCGGCGACCTGCTGTGCGGCCCCGGCCTCGGTGACCATCAGCATCGTGGCCTGTGCGTCCTGACCCGACCGTTCGCCGGTGCCGCGCGGGACGACGACTGACAGCAGCAGGCTCGGCGCGCCGTCGACAGCTTCCGTTCCAGCGGGGTCTCGGCGTGGCGAACGAGGACCAAGATCACGGGTGTCGACATCCGCAGCGATGATGGGACCACGCGAACGCCGCGTCGGTGACGGGCGCTTGACGTTGAGCTGGTCGCGATGACGGGTACGCGTGCCTCCCCCTTCGACGCCTACGGCGTGGCCGCATCCGGGCGGACCTGGGCCGGGAAGTTCGCCACGAGCTCGGTGTCGGCACCGACGACACCGAAGGCAGCCGCTCCGCCGGGTGTGCCCAACGCCGAGGACCGACCGGGCAGCGGCTCGTCGAAGAAGGCTGCGTTGTCAGCCAGGAACGGGCCGAGCGCGCTCGGCAGGTCAGCCTCGTAGAAGATGGCCGTGACCGGGCAGACAGGTTCGCACGCACCGCAGTCGATGCACTCCGCCGGGTTGATGTACAGCGACCGTTCACCCTCGTAGATGCAGTCGACCGGGCACTCCTCAACACAGGCCCGGTCCAGGACGTCGATGCACGGCGCGCCGATCACGTAGGTCATCGCACACTCCCTCAGTCGTTCAGGTGCGCGGCTGGGCATGGTCGCCGCCCGTCGCGAGGAGGCTGACGTGCGCGTTGACCGAGGTCCCGCAAGGGCTCGATCGAGGCGACGCCGCTGCAGCTAGTTTATACGACTGGCCTCGTAATAATTGTGTCCATCTCCGAGCGACGCAGCAGTCGTCTCACTCAGTCCCTCACCGCAAGGAGGCCGTGCGCGCCGCGCTCCGCGTCGACCATGAGGTGCGAGACGAGCGGGTAGTGGCCGGCCTCGGACACAACGAGCTCGACGAACCCGCCTTGCGCGGGCTGGAGCCCCAAGACCTGCGCCCCGCCGGTGCCAGCTGCCCCGGTGCCCGGACCGCCGAGCTGGTAGGCGCCCTCCAGGTAGACCGTGTCGAACTGCGCGCCCACGACATGGAAGGCCGAGGACCGGTTGGGGCCGGCGTCGAGCACCCAGATCCGGACCCGCTCCCCCACCCGAGCGGTCAGGGGCCGGTGGTCGTACTGGTTCGGGTATCCGTTGAACACGACCGCGTGCGGGGACTCGGCGGCGATCAGAGCCGCGTCGGCGATGCCGCCTTGCGCCCCGAAGTACTGCTCCGACTGCACGAGGACGTACTCCCGGTCCACCACCGGCAGGTCGGGCGGGTCGATGATGACCGCCCCGAACATCCCGTTCGCGATGTGCAGCGACATCGGCATCGTGGCGCAGTGGTACATCCAGATCCCGGAACGGGTCGCGGTGAAGCGATAGGTCAGCTCCTCCCCCGGTTCGATCGTGCGCATCGGCCCGTCGGGAGCGAGCGCACCGGCGTGGAAGTCGATCGAGTGACCGATGCTGCCGTCGTTGACGAGCGTGATCTCGAACGTGTCCCCGACACGTCCGCGGAGCACCGGCCCCGGCGCGGCGCCGCCGAACGTCCAGATCGTCTGACGCACCCCCGGCGCGACCTCAGCCTCGACCTCCTCGACCACCAGCCGCTCACGATGCACTGTCGGTTCCGACGCCGCGGGCAGCAGCGGGTCCTGCAGGGCCGCGTCCGGGCCGGGTCCGGCCCGCAGGTCCAGGTCGTCGCCCGCGGATTCCGTGCTCGCTGCGTCACTCGCGTGACCGGCACCATGATCGCTCGCGGTCGCCTCGTCGTCACCGTCGCCGGTGACGAGCACCTCGAAGACCATGCCCATCTGCCGATGCCCGGCGATCGAGCACCACCCGTCAAGGTCACGGCCGACGACGCCGACCTCGACACGGGTCGTCGCGTTCGGCGCGAGCCGGCCCGAGGCGGCCCCGGAGTCCAGGACCAGGTCGTGGACGCTCGCGTCGACGTTGGTCACCACGAGAACGAGCTCGTCGCCGGCCTGAACCTCGATCGAGGACGGGACGAACCGCATGTCTCGCGCCTCGACCGCGACCTCGACCACGGTGCCCGACGGCGCGACGCCACCGGCCGCGGCTGCACCGAGCCCGACGCTCGCCGGGTCGGCCGCGATCCCCACGACGACCACGAGGGCAAGGGCCGCACCGGCCCCGATCGGCTGACCCAATCGGCCTCGACGCATCACCTGTCCGGCCGCGATCGGGACGGCGGGCGCCTGCCCCACCGGCCGTGGCCGGCGCGCGACCACGGCGACCCGCACGAGAAGGACCGGTGTCCAGGCCAGGGCACCAAGGACGAGGACCGACGCCCCGACGCGCACGAGACTAGGTGCCGGGAGCAGGCACAGCGCCAGGCCACCGTTGACCAGCACGAGCCGCGCAGAACCGCCGCGGTCGGCGATCGCATTCGTGACCCGCACCACCGCGGGTCCACCACCCAGGATCATCGGCACGAGATAGCTCAGCGACCCGAGCAGCACCTGCGCCGCGAAGCCGACCGCGAGGGGGGCGAGCAGTGCCCCGACCCGCACCTCGGCCTCCGGCCAGCTCGACGCAGTGGCCAGCATGGCCGTCCACACGAGCACTGATCCGCATAACCACACCCACGCGGCGGCCACCGACCAGGTGGCGAAGGACGACGGCGCTCGGCGGCGCGCCTCTCCGACGAGCGGCGCTGCCGTACGAGCCAGTCCCAGCCCGTAGACGGCCACGCCCGCCGCAGCGAGCCCGAGCACTCCGGTCGCGGCGCCGATCACCACCACGGCAAGCCCTGACCCCAGGGCGACCAGTCCCTGCCGCGCGGCCCGCTCGGCGCCGGGATCCACCCGGACGCGAAGCATCGTGGGCCACAGCGTGACCAGGGTCCCCATGACCGTCAGCCCGATCCAGCCGAGCAGCATCGTCACCAGGTGGGCGACGTACAGGCGCGCGTGCGCCGAGCCGTCGGCCCGGGCGAGCAGGACGCCGAGAACGACCCCCACCGGCAGGGTGAGCGCTGCCGTCACGAAGTACCACGTCGTCCAACCGAGCGAGGAGGCCAACGCGCGACGGCCCTGCTCCACGAGCACGACGGCATGCCACAGCCCGACGACGGCGATCAGCGCAGCGCCGATCGCCACGACGGGCGATCTGCCGACGGACACCCCGACGATCACGGTCGACGCACCGACGGTGTGCGCGGCGAGTCGGATGGCCTGGTCGCGGTGACCACCGCGCAGAGGCCTGCGCCGCATGGCCTCGGCGAAGTGCGCGCTCCAGATGAGGATCGCCGCGCTGATCGCACCCAGCAGCAGCAGGTGGACCATGAGCCACCGCGCGTCCGCGACACCGCGGTGCCCGAGAGCGACCGCAGCGCTCGCGACCAGCCAGACGAGCACGATCGCGTTGACCTTGAGGTGCCAGCGGGATCTCACGCGACCACGTCGGCCCATCCCGGGTCCACGCGCTCCGAGCAGCGTCGGCCTCTGCTGGTCACGCCCGGGGAGTCAGACGGCAGAACGGCGAGTGAAGCTGAGTCGCCAGGCGTCCGGACCGCGCTCGAGGTAGCTCACGGCGAACTCGTCGGGCCACCGCTGCTCGATCTGGGCGAGGAGCGGGAGCGGGTCGTGAGGGGCGACCAGGATCAGGCCGGCATCGGGCGCGATCGAGTCGAGCGCACCGAAGATGGTGGCGTGCCGGATCGCGTGCGGGACCGTTCGCGCATCGAGCTCGGGGTGCTGCGGACCGTCGACCTCGCCGCAGGTGCACCCTCCACCGCAGCCGCCCTCCTGGGTACCTTCTGCGCGAGCCTCGGCTTGGTTCGCGGCGATGGCCTCGGCCTCGTTCGACGCGATGACGACGTCCTTCATGGTGATCCTCCAGCTCAGCGGCGCGGGCCACAGTGGGTGGTCGCGCAGACTGGCGACCTCGAACGGATATTACTACAATCGTGATTGTGGAAAATTACGCGGGGCCGATGACGCCTATCGACATCGACATGGGGCCTCGACCGGCAGCCACCCCTGGCACTCTCGGGTCGACCCCGTCGCCGTCACCGGCGGGTCGCGCGATCCTCGCGGCCCTCCGCTCGCAGCCCGCGCCCTTCACGCTCGCCACCCTGGTCACCGCCACCGGGCTGCACGTCAACACCGTGCGCGAGCACCTGGCGGCCCTCACCGACGCAGGACTCGTGACGCGCGGCCGCACCGCACCACAAGGCCGCGGGCGACCGGCGTCGACCTACGCGGCACTGTCGAGCTCCGCGACGTCGGAGCCCGGCCCCAGCCCGGTCAGCGCGGAATATGCCGGGCTCGCTGCTGCGCTCGCGTCGACGATCCATCGCACGAGCAGCTCCCCCGGCCGGGACGCGGCCGACGCGGGCACCGAGTGGGGCCGCGAGCTCGCCCGGACCCGGCCGAGCCCCCACCCCGCCGATGACGTCGATCCGCGCGGCCAGGTCGTGCACCTCCTCGCCGACCTCGGCTTCGCACCGCAGCCCGTCGAGGACTCGCCCGCGGTCCTGCTCACCCGCTGTCCGCTGCTGGAGACCGCGCGGAGGTACCCCGAGGTGGTCTGTGCGGTGCACCTCGGCCTCGTGCGCGGGGCGCTCGGCGAGTTCGGCGCCGACCCCGAGGGCGCGGAGTTGTACCCGTTCTCGGATCCCGGTGCTTGCCGGCTCGACCTGGCGCGCGCGGACGGGAGCTCGCGATGACGGCGACCGCGTCGACGCCCGAGGCGTCCCGCCGCACCCGCCCGTCGAGCCCGGCCAGGCGTCGGCTGCGCGCGTACGTCCCCCCGCAGCACGGCGCGTGGGCGATGCTGCTCGTCCCGTTCCTGGTCGCGCTGGTCACCGCCGGGGTCGACTGGGTGCAGGTCCCGTTGCTCCTCGCCTGGCTCGCCGGGTACCTGTTGTCGTACTACGCGTTCCTCGCGGTGAAGACCCGGCGCCCCGCGCGGGTGCGTCCGCAGCTGCGCGTGTACGCGGCCGTCACGCTGCCCGCCGTCCTGGTGGTGGTCGTCGTGCGACCGGAGGTGCTGTGGTTCGCGCCCGCCTACGCGGCCCTGCTCGTGGTGAACGCCTGGTACGCATGGCGCCACCGTGATCGCGCCCTGACGAACGACGTCGCCTCGGTGGTCCAGGGCTGCCTGATGGTCCCGGTCGCCGCCACCGTGGCAGGGGTGTCACCGCTGGCCGTGCTCGAGCCGTTCCTGGTCGTGCTGCTGTACTTCCTCGGCACCGTGCTCTTCGTCAAGACGATGATCCGCGAGCGGGGCGACCGGAGCTACCTGCGCGGGTCGATCGGCTTCCACGCGGCGGCGATCATCCCGGCCGGGCTCATCTCCTGGCCGCTCGCCATCCTGTTCGGCTGGTTCGCTGTCCGGGCTGCCTGGCTGCCGCGCTACGCGATGACACCGAAGACCGTCGGGCTCGTGGAGATCGGCAACTGCGTGGCACTAGTCGGAGCGATCGCCCTGCTCGCGATCTGACGCCGCGGCGGGGACCCGCGGCGCCAACCCACGGAACGCGAGACCGAGCAGGACAAGCAGGTGAGCGATCGCGTCATCGGCTCGCCCCTCGGCCCAGTCCCGCATCGCCGCCTCGAGCGCGGCGTGCACGTGCCGGGTGAGCAGGTCCAGCGGCACGTCTCGGGTGATCTCGCCGCTCGCCTGCCCCTGCTCGAGCAGCGCGCCCACCCGCACCATCACGTGCGGGGTGGTGCGCGCGCCGGGACGGAGCAACGAGCTGTGCCTCACCGGGAGGCTGTAGACGAACCGTGCCAGGCGCTCCTGCTCGAGCATCTGCCGGGCGGCATCCTCGATCACCACCGTGACCTGCTCCTCGACGCTCCGCCCCGCCACCGTCGGGACCGTCGCCGACTCCGGCCCGAGCAGTCGCTCGAACAGCTCGGCGAGGATCTCCTCACGCTCGGAGAAGTACTTGTAGAACGTCGCCCGGGAGATGCCCGAGGCCGTCGCGATGTCCTCGACCCGCACCGCGAGGTATCCGTTCTCGGCGAAGAGCCGCAACGCCGTGTCCACCACGATCGCCCGGCTCGCGACGCGTCGCGCCGCCGGACGCCGCGCCGGTCCGAGACCTGCCGCCTTGATCGCCATTCGGCCACCTTAAGCCAGACGCGTGTCTAGACACGCGAGTCACTGGTGCGTAGACAGGCGACTCTCGCAACTCGGTCGATTGATTGACAAGCGTGTAGACACGTGTCTACGTTCGGTGTCCATCCCCGAGCCAAGGGCACCTGATATGACGAGCTCCGCAACGACAGCACCCCCGCGGCCGACCCGGCCACCCGCGCCGCGCTCGCTGCTGGCACGCCTGGCCCGCGGTTCGATCCGCCACCGGTGGCGGGTGATCGTCGGCTGGGTCCTGCTCGTGGTGCTCGCCGTCGGGGGCAACCGCCTGGCCGGCGGCACCTTCGTGAACGACCTCGCGGTCTCCGGCACGGACTCCCAGGCGGCCTACGACGCGATGCAGGCCCGGTTCCCCCAGCTGTCCGGTGATCCGCTGCAGATCGTCCTCCAGGCCGACCAGGGCGTGACCGATCCGGCGGTCCGGACGGCCGTGGAGGCCGCGGTCGCCGCGATCGCCGCCGGACCGGACGTGTCCGTCGTGCAGTCACCGTACGGCCCGGGGGCGACCGTCTCCGAGGACGGGCGGACCGCCATCGTCACGGTGGTCTTCGACGAACGGGCCAAGGACATCCCGGCCGAGTCGATCGAGGTGGCCAAGACCGCCGCGGAGGCGATCCGGGACACGGGCGTCCAGGTCGAGTTCGGCGGCCCCGCGGCCGCGGTCGAGACGGGTCCGAGCGGCAGCGAGGCGGTGGGTCTGCTCGCGGCCGTCGTCGTCCTGCTCCTCGTGTTCGGGTCGCTCTACGCGATGGTCGTGCCGCTGGTGACCGCGCTGTTCGCGCTGGGCCTGGGGATCTCCGTCGTGGGGATCGTGTCCGCCGGGACGTCGATCGGGACCGCCGGGCCGGTGGTCGCCGCGATGATCGGGCTCGGCGTCGGCATCGGCTACGCGCTGCTGATCGTCACGCGGCACCGCGAGGGGCTCCTGGACGGGCTGACGCCGTCCGAGTCGATCCCGCTGGCTCTGTCCACCGCTGGCCGCTCGGTGCTGGTCGCCGGCTCGACCGTCATCGTCGCGCTGCTCAGCCTGTTCCTGATCGGGATCCCGTTCGTCTCCGCCCTCGGCCTGGCCAGCGCGGTGACCGTCGCTGCCACCGTGCTCGCGGCCCTCACGCTCCTGCCCGCGCTGCTGGCAGTCCTCGGCGGCAACCTCGACCGGTTCCGCGTCCGCCCGCTGCGCCTCGACCACGGCGCCGGGCACGACGGCGGCTGGCACCGATGGACCCGCCGCATCCAGCGCCGCCCCTGGCCCTACCTGACCGCCGCGACGATCGTGCTGCTGATCCTCGCGTCGCCCGTGCTCTCGATCCGCCTCGGCACGGGCGACGGCGGCACCGCACCCGAGGGCTCGACGGTGCGCACCTCGTACGACCTCGTGGCCGACGAGTTCGGTCCCGGCTGGACCGGACCCCTGGTGATCACCACCGAGTACGACGCGGGGACCCCCCGCGACCAGGCACAGGCCGGGCTGGATGCCCTGCGGGCCGACCTCGAGTCGACCCCGGGCGTCGCCTCGGTGCCGACGGCGAGGCTCTCCGAGGCCGGCGACGCCGCGATGCTCAGTGTCATCGCGGTCGGGTCCCCCCAGGACTCCTCAACCGAGGAGCTGGTGCACCGGGTCCGCGACTCCGTGCTGCCGCGCGCCGACGGCGTCGGGCATGTGGGCGGCGCGACCGCGACCTCGATCGACCTGGCCGACCGCCTCGGCGAGCGGATGGTGTGGTTCGTCGGCTTCGTCATCGGCCTCAGCTTCCTGCTGCTGCTCGTCGAGTTCCGGTCGGTCTTCATCCCGCTCAAGGCTGCAGTGATGAACCTGCTCTCGGTCGGGGCCGCGTACGGCGTCGTGGTGGCGGTGTTCCAGTGGGGCTGGCTGTCCGGGGTCTTCGGCGTCCAGCCCGGCCCGATCGAGTCCTTCGCGCCGATGATGCTCTTCGCGGTGCTGTTCGGGCTGTCGATGGACTACGAGGTCTTCCTGCTCAGCCGGGTCCGCGAGGAGTACACCCGCACCGACGACGCCGGCCGGTCGGTGGCCGACGGGATCGCGGCGACCGCCCGGGTCATCACGGCCGCCGCGTCGGTCATGGTCGTGGTGTTCGCGAGCTTCCTGCTCAACGACCAGAGGGTCGTCAACCTGTTCGGCTTCGGCCTGGCCGTCGCGATCGCCATCGACGCCACCCTCGTGCGCCTGGTCCTGGTCCCCGCGGTCATGGCCGTCGCCGGGCGGCGGGCCTGGTGGATCCCCCGGTGGCTCGACCGGCTGCTGCCTGCCGCGCACACCGGGCAGCCCACCGCGCACACCGGGTGACCGCCGTCAGCGCCGCGCGGGCTCGGCTGCCCGCGCGGCGTACCGCAGGAAGGCCACGTGCGCGGCGGGGGCGGCGGGGGTGTGGACCTGCGTCCGGCTGCGGAGCAGGCGCATCGCGTTGAGGATCACGACCAGCACCGACACCTCGTGCACGAGCATCCCGGCCGCCATGGTGACCCCGCCGAGCAGGACCCCGAGCAGGAGCAACGACACGGTGGCGAGCGCGACGGCGATGTTCTGGTGCATGTTCGCCACCGTCCGGCGCGCGAGCCGGACGGCCTCGGGCAGCTTCAGCAGGTTGTCGGCCATCAGGGCGATGTCCGCCGTCTCGAGGGCGACGGCCGATCCGGCCGCGCCCATCGCGACCCCGAGGTCGGCGACCGCAAGCGCGGGGGCGTCGTTGACGCCGTCGCCCACCATTGCCACGACGTGCCCCGCGGCTTGCAGCTCACGGACGGCGTCGAGCTTGTCCTGCGGCAGCAGCCCGGCCCGGACCTCGTCGACGCCGGTTGCCTCAGCGACCGCCACCGCGACCGGCATGGCGTCGCCCGTGAGCATGACGACCGTCCGCACACCCGCGCGGTGCAGCTCGGTGACCATCTGCGCGGCATCGGGGCGGACCTCGTCGGCGACGGCGACCACACCGACGACGACGCCATCGACCGCCACGATCATCGGGGTGCGGCCCGCGACGGCGAGGTCGTGTGCCACCCGACCGCTCCCCCTGTCGTCGGCGATGCCGAACTGGGTCAGCAGCGCGAGGTTGCCGACCAGGAGACGGTGTCCGCCGCTGGTCGCGGTGATGCCCTTGCCGGGGATGGACTCGGCGGCCTCGGGCAGCTGGTCGGTGGACAACCCCTCCGCGCGTGCGGCATCCAGGACGGGGCGCGCGAGGGGGTGCTCGGAGCCCGCTTCGGCCAGCGCGGCCCAGCCCAGGACGGTTGCGCGGTCCGCGTCGGGTGCGAGCACAACGACGTCGGTCAGGCGCGGGCGACCGCGCGTGAGCGTGCCGGTCTTGTCGACGGCGACCGCGGTGATCTTCGCCGACTTCTCCAGGTACTCCCCGCCCTTGATCAGGATGCCGTCCTTGGCCGCACGGCCGATGCCGGCCACGATCGAGACCGGGATGGAGATGACCATCGCCCCCGGGCAGCCGATGACGAGCAGGGTCAGCGCCAGGACGACGTCCCCCGTGACCATCCCCGCGACGACCGCGAGCACGATGATCGCGGGCGTGTACCAGGCGGAGAACCGGTCCATGAAACGCTGCGTACGGGCCTTGGCGTCCTGCGCCTCCTCGACGCGATGGATGATCCGCGCGAGAGTCGTGTCGGCCCCCACCCCGGTCGCCCTCACCTGCAGCAGGCCGCCGCGCGAGACCGTGCCGGCGAAGACCTGGTCTCCGACCGCCTTCTCGACGGGGATCGACTCCCCGGTGATCGACGCCTGATCGACGGCGCCGGTCCCGGCGATGACCTCGCCGTCGACCGGGACCTTCGCGCCGTTCTTGACCAGGACCGTCTCGCCCATGGCGACGGCGGCGGCAGCCACCTCGACCTGGCCACCGTCCCGCAGGACGACGGCGACGTCGGGCGCGACCGCGACCAGCTCGGCCAGCGCCGACCGGGTCCGGCTCAAGGTCGCCTGCTCCAGGGCGTGGCCGACGGCGAACAGGAACGTCACCGCCGCGGCCTCCCAGTACTGACCGATCACGATCGCCCCGACGGACGCCACGGCGACGAGCAGGTCGATGCCGATCACCCGCGCCAGCAGTGCGCGGACCGCGTGCAGGGCGATCGGGGCCCCCGCGACGACTGCGGCCAGGGCCATCACGGTGTCGCTCGCGATCCCGGCCCCGAACAGGGCGGCGATCGCGGCCGATCCCGCGATGAGCAGTCCACTCACCGCGGGGATCACCCACCTGCCGTGCAGCTTCGAGTGCAGCGTTCCCATGATCGTGCTCCCCTTCGGTCGATCGAGTGGTTCCGGACTGGGCTGCACGGTCAGAAGGCCGCGGGTACGGAGGTGTAACCGGCCTTGGCGACCGCGGCCACAAGCGCCTCGACTCCGACGACCTGCGGGTCATGGTCGATCTCGATGCGGCCAGAGGCGAAGTGCACCGTGACGGCGCTGACCCCGGCCACGCGGCCGACCTGCTTCTCGATCTTCGCCACGCAGGACGGGCACGAGAAGCCCTCGGCCCGAAGGATCGTGCGGGTGCTGGCGGCGAGGCCGGTGGTGGTGCTTGCGGTGCTGTCAGTGGCGGTGGCGCTCATGATCGGGCCTCTTCCTCTGGTGCGGTTCACCCCGTTCGAGGCGACTGACCCTGACGTTAGGAGGAACCCCGCGCAGGGAACATGACGCAGATCAATCAGCGGCACCTGGGTGCGAGACCGCCCCTGCGAGCCGCAGCCGACGACCTCGCCCAGGTGCTCACCGAGGACCACGCCGGACCGGGGAGATACGCTCACGCCGAGCCCTGGAGACGATGTGACCCCCCTGCACGCCAACCACACGCACGCCGATCACGCGCACGATGGCTACCAGCACGACGACCACGAGCACGACGGGTCCGGACCGACGAGCGTGCCGTCGACCCGGCGACGGATCCCGCTCCAGACGACCTGCGCCGCACCCCACCAGTGCCCCGCGCCGGTCCGGATGCGCGTCCTCGGCCACGTGCCGCTGTTCGCCGGGCTCTCGGTCCCCGAGCTCGAGGCCATCGACGACCGCATGGTCTCGCTGTCCTGGGCGGCGGGGGACGCACTGTTCACCGCCGGGGCGCCCGCGGACCACCTCTACGTCCTCGCAGCGGGCCGCGTGAAGGTCTCCCGGTCGACCGCCAGCGGGCGGGAGAGCGTCGTCGACCTGCTCACCCCCGGCGACCTCGTCGGGACCTTGACCGCGCTCGGGGACCCGACCTACCCGGAGACGGCCGAAGCGCTCACGACCACCTGCGCCCTGCAGATCGACCCCGCCGCGTTCCGTGCCGTGCTCACCACGCACCCCCAGGTCGCCCTGCGGGTCCTCGACGACCTCGCGTCCCGCCTCACCCGGGCTCGTTCCGACCTGGGCCACCACTCCGCGGACACCGTGTCGCAACGCGTTGCGACCACGCTGCTGCGCCTGGCTGACAAGCTCGGCCAGGAGCGCGCCGGCGACGGCGGCACGCTCCTGCAGATCCCACTGTCCCGCGCAGATCTCGCCGGGATGACCAGCTCGACTCCCGAGTCGGTGTCCCGCGTCATGAGCCAGCTCCGCAAGGACCGGATCATCGACTCGGGCCGCCGCTGGACCGCTGTCCTGGATCGCCCCCGTCTGGTCGACGTCGCCGCCGGCGCCGAGAGGCCGACGTCTCCGGTCTGACCTCGCGGGCCGAGCCGCACCCGGCTCCAGGCCCATCCCGATCCACGCCCGCCCGGTTCAAGCGCGCCCAGTCCCGGCCCGTCCGGCTGCTGCCGGGTTACCGCGCTCGGGAAGGTCCGGCCGCGGGCTCCACGCCTGTGACGGTCGTGAGCAGGAACACCGAGTCCTCCTCCGCCAGCACGGCGTGGCGGAGGTGCGTGAGCAGGGCGATCTCGCCGGCGACCATGGCCGCGGTCTCGGCGCCGGTGACCCGGAGCCGGCCGACCAGGACCTGCAGGCTCGCGGCATGGGGCGAGTTGTGCTCAGCGAGTTCGGTGCCGGACACCAGGGCGATCAGGGTCTGACGCAGGGATCCGTCATGCAGCAGCAGCTCAGCGCTGCGACCGTGCTCCGATGCTCGGGCTGCGTCGAGGTGTGACTGGGCGAGACGGTGGAGATTGGCCACGATTCCTCCGGTAGATGGGTCGGGGGGCGGTTGAGGTAGCGCTACAGGACGGGGATCGACAGGCCGAGCGACTGCGTCGTCGACCCACCCCTCGGCCGGTGAGCGAGCGAGGCGACGACGATGTCGTCCAGCTCCTCGAAGAAGGCCTCCCGGGCTCGCGCAAGCGCCCGCCGAAGTCGACAACCCTCCAGCAGAGGACAATCCCCATGGAGCGTCGTACAGTCGGCCACATCAGTCCGCGTGTCCAGCGTCCGCAGGACCCAACCCACAGTCACTCGCCGCCCGGCAGGACTGATACGTACTCCGCCCGCACGGCCGCGGGTCACGTCGATCAAGTCGAGTTCCCGGAGCCGAGCGATGATCTTGGTGACGTGGTGGTACGGGGTGCCGACCTGGACGGAGATGGCTGTGGATGTCATGACCTCAGCCCCCGCGGGCGCGGCGGCAAGCACGATCAGGACTCGAAGGGAGACGTCCGAGAACGCGTTGATCCGCATGGTCGAAGGATAGTGCGAAAACCAGCATCTTGAGTGCTAGTTTTGGCCTGGCGCGCCTCGCATCCGACGGCGGCTCCCGACGAAGCGAGGCTCACGATGGCCGAGAGTCAAGGACGACTCACAGGGCGGGGACCGAACCTGGCCTCGCCACCTGCAGGAACCATGCCCGGACCCCGCACGTCACCCGGCGACCACACGCCGTCAGGCACGCCGGCTCTCGCGACCCGAATGCTCGTGCTCGCCATGCTCGGGTTCATGGTCAACTTCTGGGCCTGGGCCCTGATCAGCCCGCTCGGTGCGGCCTATCGCGACCAGCTCGGCCTCACGGTGATCCAGCAGGCGGTCCTCGTGGCCGTCCCGGTGATCGTCGGCTCGCTCGGCCGCATCCCGGTCGGGGCGCTGACCGACCGGGTCGGCGCCCGGGTCATGTTCCCCGCGATCAGCATCCTCACTGTCCTGCCGGTCCTCTACGTCGGGCTGGTCGCCGAGAGCTTCGCGGCGATGCTGGTCGGCGGGTTCTTCCTGGGGCTGGGCGGTACGGCCTTCGCGATCGGGGTACCGCTGGTGAACTCTTGGTACCCACCCGAGCGGCGAGGCACGGCCCTGGGGATCTTTGGGATCGGCATGGGCGGGACGGCGATCTCGGCGTTCACCACGGTCCGGCTGACAGACGGCCTGGGGCCGACGGCTCCCTTCCTCATCGTCGCTCTCGCACTGACGGTGTACGCGATCGCCGCAGCGCTCCTGATCCGTGACGCACCCGGACGGGTCAGACCGCAGGGCTCGTTCCTGGCCCGGACCTGGGCCACCGCGAAGATCCCCGCGACGGCCCAGCTCTCGTTCGTGTACGCCGTGGGCTTCGGTGGCTTCGTCGCGTTCAGCGTCTACCTGCCGACGTACCTCATCAACGGGTTCGGCCTCGCACCGAACGATGCCGCCCTGCGCACGGCTGGCTTCGTGGTGCTGGCCGTCGCGATGCGGCCCGTCGGCGGGTGGCTCTCCGACCGATACGACCCCGTCAGCGTCCTCGTCGTGAACTTCATCGCCGCGGCAGCTCTGGCCGGATTGGCCGCGCTCGAGCTGCCACTCTTCCCGATCGGCACGATCGCCTTCCTGGGCCTTGCAGCGTCCCTGGGATCGTCTGCCGGGGCGACGTTCGCGCTCGTCGCCATCCTCGCCCCGAAGACCAAGGTGGGCGCGGTCACGGGCATCGTCGGCGCCGCAGGTGGTCTCGGCGGCTTCGTCCCGCCCCTGGTCATGGGCGCCGTCTTCAGCGCCGCAGGGGACTACAGCTTCGGCCTGGCCCTCCTCGCGGTGGTCTGTGTGAGCGCAGCGGTGTTCACCCGCGGACCGTTGCGCACCTCCGCCCGCGCCGCTTCGGCCACCTGACTTCGTACCCGACTCAGCAGAGCTCTGTTCGTGCACGCCGAGAGGACCCGCTCGTGACGATCCAGAACAACCCGACGACGCAGGCCGGCCGGATGGACGACGACGTCACCGAGGCGCTGCTCAAGAC
>JAKLPK010000033.1 GCA_022013895.1 Cellulomonas sp.
AGTACGGGTTCATCGACCACGTCGTGGCGCAGTCCACAGCCGTCACCGGCGGCGGCGGCACCAAGCAGAGCGCCTGAGCGCCGGATCGAGAGCGAGGAACCCGTGAGCATCGAGTCGCAGTACCTGAGCACCGCCGCCCGGTTGGCCGGGCCCGGCGGACTGGCACCGACCTCGCCCGCCGGACGGTACGTGCTGCCCCAGTTCGAGGAGCGCACCGCCTACGGCTTCAAGCGGCAGGACCCTTACACCAAGCTGTTCGAGGACCGCATCGTCTTCCTCGGCGTCCAGGTCGACGATGCGTCGGCGGACGATGTCATGGCCCAGCTGCTCGTGCTGGAGAGCAGCGACCCCGACCGTGACATCACGATCTACATCAACTCCCCGGGTGGCTCCTTCACGGCGCTCACGGCGATCTACGACACGATGCTCTACATCAAGCCGCAGATCGTCACGGTGTGCCTGGGGCAGGCGGCCTCGGCTGCCGCGGTGCTGCTGGCCGCCGGCACCCCCGGCAAGCGGCTCGCGCTGCCGAACGCGCGGGTGCTCATCCATCAGCCCGCGATCGAGGGCGGCAGCTACGCCCAGGCCTCGGACATCGAGATCCACGCCAACGAGCTGATCCGGATGCGGGAGTGGCTCGAAGCGACGTTGGCCCGGCACACGGGTCAGGACCTCGAGACGATCCAGCAGGACATCGAACGCGACAAGATCCTCACCGCTGCCCAGGCCGCGGAGTACGGGATCGTCGACCAGGTGCTGGCCAGCCGCAAGGGTGTGCTGCCCACGGTGGTTCCTGCCGCCAAGGAGTGACCGCCCGGACGTGAGCCCAGGCCCGGTGCGGCGTGACCCGGTCGTGACCGACACGCCACACCGGGCCTGCGTCGGATGTGGGTGCCGTGGGGCAGACTCCTCAACGGGCGCCGGCGGCTGCCGACCGGTCTGGTGATGGCTCGTCTGTTGATGGATCGTCCAGTGCTGGCTCGTCTGCTGCTGGACGGTCTGGTGACGACCGGTCTGGTGACGGACCTGGCAGAGCTGGTGGGCTGACACGGCGCCGCAGGTGGTGTGCAATGGAAGCGCGCCGCACGGGTGGCCGTGGACCCACGGTGACCCGCGGTGCACTCCGGTCCCGAGAGGGCCGGACGAGAGAAGGGACCGCACGTGGCACGGATCGGGGACGGGGCCGACCTGCTCAAGTGTTCCTTCTGCGGCAAGTCGCAGAAGCAGGTCAAGAAGCTCATCGCGGGCCCGGGCGTGTACATCTGCGACGAGTGCATCGACCTGTGCAACGAGATCATCGAGGAGGAGCTCGACCAGAGCGACCAGACCGGGTTGGCGGAGCTGCCGAAGCCGCGTGAGATCTTCGAGTTCCTCGAGCAGTACATCATCGGCCAGGAGGCCGCGAAGCGGTCCCTCGCGGTGGCGGTCTACAACCACTACAAGCGCATCCAGGCCGGTGAGACGGCCAAGGTCGGATCGGCCGACGAACGGGTCGAGCTCGCCAAGTCGAACATCCTGCTCATCGGCCCCACGGGCTGCGGGAAGACCTACCTCGCCCAGACTCTCGCCAAGATGCTCAACGTCCCCTTCGCGATGGCGGATGCCACGGCCCTCACCGAGGCGGGTTACGTCGGCGAGGACGTCGAGAACATCCTGCTCAAGCACATCCAGGCCGCGGACTACGACGTCAAGAAGGCCGAGACGGGGATCATCTACATCGACGAGGTCGACAAGATCGCCCGCAAGTCGGAGAACCCGTCGATCACGCGTGACGTGTCCGGCGAGGGTGTCCAGCAGGCGTTGCTCAAGATCATCGAGGGGACGACGGCCTCGGTGCCGCCGCAGGGTGGGCGCAAGCACCCGCACCAGGAGTTCATCCAGATCGACACGACCAATGTGCTCTTCATCGTGGCGGGGGCATTCGCGGGCCTTGACGACATCATCTCCACCCGGTCCGGTCGGCACGGCATCGGCTTCGGCGCCCCGCTGCACCAGGCGGACGACACCGACGTCCTCGGCGAGGTCATGCCGGAGGACCTCCTCAAGTTCGGCCTGATCCCCGAGTTCGTCGGGCGGCTCCCGGTGCTCACCACGGTGACGCCGCTCGACCGTGAGGCGTTGGTGCGGATCCTCACCGAGCCGCGCAACGCCCTGGTCAAGCAGTACCAGCGCATGTTCCAGATCGACGGCGTCGAGCTCGAGTTCACTCCGGGTGCCGTCGAGGCGATCGCCGAGCAGGCGCTGCTGCGGGGGACCGGGGCACGTGGTCTGCGCGCCATCATGGAAGAGGTCCTCCAGCAGGTGATGTTCGAGGTGCCCTCACGCGATGATGTCGAACGCGTCGTGGTCTCCCGTGAGGTCGTGCTGCAGAACGTCTACCCGACGCTCGTCCCGCGCACCCCGGTGGAGAAGCGGCCGCCGCGCGAGAAGAGCGCCTGAACCACTCCGGGGTCCGCCGTGGACACCGGTCCGGGGGCATCGACCGGGACCCTAGGATCGGCCCGTGAGCGAGCAGCTACTTCCCGTTGAGTTGTCCCGGTTGCGGAGCACCATCGACAACATCGATGCCGCGCTCATCCACCTGCTCGCCGAACGGTTCAAGGCCACCCAGCAGGTCGGCATGCTCAAGGCCGAGCGCGGTCTGCCGGCTTCGGACCCGGCGCGCGAGGCCGAGCAGGTCGCCCGGCTGCGGTCCCTCGCCCATGAGTCCGACCTCGACCCGGAGTTCGCCGAGAAGTTCCTCGCGTTCCTGGTCGAGGAGGTCATCCGGCACCACGTCGCGATCGCCGAGAGCGCCGCCGGCCGCGAGGTCGCGGAGGACTGACCGCGCCCAGGGGCCTTCGCGGCACGGGCGTCGTGACACCGGGGACCTCGGCGAGCGGACGGGGCCACGCAATCGGGACCGACGAAGTCGATCTGCCGTGTTCTCGGAGCGAGGACCGAAGTCCCACTAACCCGGTTTAGTTGGACGCTAGCCTCATCGCGTCAGGACGATCCGGAGTCGGCGCCCCAGTGGTGACGACGTGGTCGCCGAGAATTGGTGCACGTATGCGTCGGTGCTGACCACGCGCGCCATCAGATCACGAGGGACCAATGATTTCCGCGAACTCGGAAAAGGCTCCGTTCGGGCTTCTCCAGGGATATCGGGTCGTCATGGCCGGCCAGTCGGTCGCGGCGCCCTTCGCCGGTGCGCTGTACGCCGAGCACGGTGCCGACGTCATCTGGATCGAGAACCCCGCCACGGTGGACCCCTCCCGGACCGCCCGGCGCTCGGGCGCGTGGCAGCAGGACCGCCGGAACATGCGCAGCCTCTCCCTCGACTACGTCTGCGATGACGGACGTGAGGTGCTGCTGCGCCTGCTGGAGACGACTGACGTGCTCATCGAGGCGTCGGTCGGTGGACGCTTCGCACGGATCGGGCTCGGCGACGACGTGCTCCGGGCGGTCAACCCGCGGCTGGTCGTGGTCCACATCTCAGGCTTCGGGCAGAGCGGCGACGAACGCTGGGTGCACCGGGCCAGCTACGACCCCATCGCCCAGGCGTTTGGCTGCGCCATGCGGATGAATGGGATTCCTGGGACCCCGTCATCGCCGGCCATGCCGTTTCCTGCCGACTACACGGCAGCGTTCTTCGCGTTCGGGATGGCGAATGCGGCGCTGCTCCGCAGGCAGGTCACCGGGCGCGGCGAGAGCATCGATGTCGCGCAGTTCGAGGCGATGATGCGCATTCAGGCGAATTACCCGACCGACTACCTCAGATACGGCCTCGACTATGTGAAGGAAGGCGATCGTTCCCGTATCTGTGCGCTCTACGGCACCTACCGGTGCGCGGACGGCGACGAGGTGTACGTGCTGGCGCTCGGTGCCGGCGTGCTTCGACGGCTGCTGCCCGTCCTCGGCCTCGAGCAGGGCAGTGACCTGTTTCCCGATGCGATGACGTTCGTCCCGGTGGACACCCCCGCCGCCCGGCAGCTGGAGGAGGCATTCGCCCGCTACCTGTCCGCGCGGACCGCGCAGCAGGTCGAGGACGAGCTCGCCGCGATCGGCGTGCCGTGCTCGCGCCTCATGGACTACGAGGCGGCGGTGCTCAACCCCCACTACCGGGCCCGCGGGGTGTTCACGCAGTGGACCGCCAGCGACGGCGTGACCCAGGTCCCCGGGGTGAAGGTCGTGCCCGAGGTCGCAGGCCACCCCGGGCGGATCTGGCGCGGGGCGCCGACCGTCGGCCAGGACAACGACGAGATCCTCGCCGAGCTCGGGATCGCCGACGCCGACCGGGACGCGCTCTACGCCGCAGGGCGGCTGGCACGACGCGACTACTTCGAAACCACCGGTTCCTGACCGCAGTGCCCTGGAGGGACATCAGATGAAGAACCACGACGGACGACCGTTCGGCACCTTGCAGTCGCTCAAAGTCATCAACGCGTCTGCCGTGGTCGCCGGACCGTTCATGTGCGAGCTGTTCGCCGAGCAGGGCGCCGATGTGATCCAGCTGGAGAACCCGCGGGTCCCCGACATGTACCGGATCTGGCCGCAGGCCTTCTCCATGGACCGGCGCAACCAGCGCTCGATGACCCTGGACATCCCGTCCGCGCAGGGCCGTGACGTGCTGTTCCGGCTCATCGCCGATGCCGACATGCTGGTCGAGTCCTCCAAGGGCGGCACCTGGAAGAAGTGGGGACTGACCGACGAGGTCCTCTGGGAGCACAACCCCAGGCTCGTCATCGTCCACGTGTCCGGGTTCGGTCTGTCCGGTGACCCGGCGTACATCCCGCGCGCCTCGTTCGACTCGATCGGGCAGGCGTTCAGCGGGTATCTCGCGATCAACGGCTACCCGGACCCGATGGAGCCGTATGTCACCAAGCCGTACACCGGCGACTTCATCACCGGGCTGTTCGGTGCCTGGTCCGCCCTCGCCGCGGTGATCCGCGCCCGGGAGACGGGGGAGGGCGAGTCGATCGACCTCGCCCAGTTCGAGTCCCTCGTTCGGCTGCAGGCCTCCTACCTCACCGACGGGCTCAACAAGGGCGCCCAGGCTCCCCGGATGGGAAACCTCGACACGGTGGGTGCGTGCAAGGGCACCCAGAAGTGCTCCGACGGGTGGATCTTCATCGCGGTCGGCGGTGCGACCGCCGTGCGCAACATGGTGACGCTGTTCGGGCTGGGTGACGACCCCGACTTCGAGGGCACCATCCAGTCGATCACCCGTGACAAGCCGGAGCGGGCCCGCAAGTTCGTGGAGAAGATCGACGCCTACTGCCTGGCCCACACGGTGGACGAGGTCGAGGCGGCCCTCGCGCCGCTCGGCGTGGCGTGCAGCCCGATCATGACCTACGCCCGGATGGAGCAGAACTCCCACTACCAGGCGCGCGGCGTCCTCACGCAGTGGGACGACGTGGCCACCGGTGAGCCGATCAAGGGTGCGGCGCCGGTCCCGCGCTTCGCGCGCAACCCCAGCCAGATCGTCCGCGGCGGCGCACCGTTCGACCACGACACGGTGGACGTGCTGCGCGAGCACGGCTTCACCGACGAGGAGGTGGCGGCCCTGCGGGCGAGCGGGGCGGTCGGTTCGAACTGACGA
>JAKLPK010000004.1 GCA_022013895.1 Cellulomonas sp.
GGCGGAGCGGCACGACCCCGTCGGGCTGGTGCAGGGCCTCGTCGTGCTCGCCCTGCTGTGGTGGTCGTGGACGGCGTTCAGCTGGCTGTCGAACCACGCGCACGCCGATGAGGGAGCCGTCCCGGTCGCCGTCATCGTGGCGATGGTCGCGGTGTTCCTCGCCGCCCTCGTGGTTCCCCAGGCGTACACCGACCTCGCCGGGGGCGCGGGCGCTCCGCTGATCCTCGTCGGCGCGCTCCTGGTGGCGCGGCTCGCCCACGCCTCGGTGTACGCCTTCGGCGCGGTCGAGGACGTGCGGATGCGCCGCCGGGTGGTCCGTGCGGTGTTCCTGCCGTTGCTGCCGACCGCGACCCTGCTCGTCGCCGGTGCCCTGGCACCCGGTTCGGCGCGGCTGTGGCTCTGGTGCGGTGCCGCTGCGCTGGAACCCGCGCTGTCGTACGCGGCCACGCACCGTGCGGACTTCCGCCTGCCCTCCGCGGCGCACGTCGCCGAACGCTACGGGCTGGTCGTCATCCTCTCGCTCGGCGAGTCCGTGCTGGCGGTCGGCACCGGCATCGGGGCCGCCGGCAAACCGGTCACCGTCCCCGTCCTCCTCGGTGGCGTGCTCGCCATGCTCATCTCGGTCGCGATGTGGTGGGCCTACTTCGCCCGGTACGCCCGTCCCGCCGAGCACGCGCTCGCCGGTGCGCACGGGGCCGCGCGGGCCCGGCTGGCGAACGAGGGCTACAGCTACCTGCACCTCGTCGTCGTCGCCGGGGTCGTGGTCGCCGCCCTCGGCATCGAGACCGCGATGGCCCACCTCGGCGAGCCCGAGGCACTCGGAGGGTTCGCCGCGGGCGCCCTCGGTGGCGGCGTCGCCTGCTTCCTCAGCGGGACCGCGCTGTTCGCCCGGCGGATGCTCGGGCGCTGGCCGGCCGTCCGGCTCGGCGGGGCGCTCGTGCTGCTGGCCGCCGTTCCGGCGCTCGCGAGCGCCCGTCCGATGACGGCGCTCGCGCTCACCGTCGGGCTGCTGATCGGCCTGCTCGTCGTCGAACGGCTCGTTCCGACGCCCTCGCCTGCCCTCGCACCCGGCGCAGCAGGAAGGATGGTGCCCGGGACCGGGCCTGCCACAGCCCTCGGCGCGGTTCACGACCAGGATGGGGTGTGAGCGTGGACAGGTGGGACGCAGCCGCGGTGCTGCTCGACAACGACGGGGTGCTCGTCGACTCGACCCGGGCCGGCGAGGCCGCCTGGTCGCAGTGGTCGTCGGCTCACGGGCTCGACCCGGCCGTGGTGCTCGACGGGATCCACGGGCGCCGCTCACGCGAGACCGTCGCCCGGTTCCTGCCCGCCGACGAGGTCGAGGCGGCGACCGCGCGGATCGACGCGCTCGAGCTGACCGCCGCCGCCTCGACGCAGCCGATCCCCGGTGCGGCGGAGCTGCTGCACCAGCTCCCCGAGGCGGCCCAGGCCCTGGTGACCTCGGGTCCACGAGTCCTCGCCGTCGCCCGCCTGCGCGCGGCCGGTCTGCCCGTGCCGACGGTGGTCGTGAGCTCCGAGGACGTCGATGCCGGCAAGCCCGCACCCGACCCCTACCTGCTCGCCGGCCACCGCCTCGGGCTGGACCTGGGCCGGTGCATCGTGGTCGAGGACAGCCCGCTCGGGATCACCGCCGCACGCAGCGCCCGCGCCGGGTGGGTCCTCGGCGTCGGCGACTCCGCGCGCGACCAGGGCTGCGACGCCGTGGTCGCCGACCTGACCGCCGTGCGGTGGACCGGGGCGGGCCTGCAGCTCCTCCGGACGCTCGAACGGGCGGGCCAGCCGACCGGGTGACGGCCCGGCGCGCCGCGTGGCGGGGGCGCCGCGCGGGAGGACCCGGCCGCGCCCCTGCCCGTCACCGCCGCGGTTCGGCGACCTCCGCGATCCGCAGGGCCAGCGCCGGGCACATCGTGACCGCGCGCTTGGCCAGGCGGTCCAGCTCGGCGGGCACCGGCCCGGACGGGTTCGACGGGTACCCCCACTCGTCGAGGGCCAGCAGCTCGGGGAGCAGCTCGGCGCACGAGCCGTGCCCGACGCAGCGGGTCCGGTCGATGATCAGCTCGCGGGTCATGGTCGTCTCCCCACGTCGAGCACGGGTCGCCGGTCGGTGCCCGTGCAGTGACCGTCCAGGTGCAGCCGCACCTCGTCGTCGAACACGGTGAGGGCACTGGCCAGGAACCGTGCCGTGCCGTCGGGGTGGGCGCAGGCGCCGCGGCCGCGCACCAGACCGGCCCAGCGCCGCAGGTCGTCCAGGTCGGCCGGTGCGGCCCGGCTCTCGGCGAGCGCCTCGACGGCCAGCGCCATCCGCGGCAGACCGTTGAGGCAGGGCCCGCACTGCCCGGCGGACTGCGTCGCCAGGTAGACCATGACGCGCGCCGTCTCCACCAGCCCGCAGGTCCAGACCGGGAGCGGGACGACGACCCCGGCACCGAGCGCACCGTCGACGGCACCGAGCGACCCCCGGGACAGCAGGGTCGACCGGGCCACGTCACCGTCGATCCAGGTGCCGTGGTACCCGCCGATGAGCACCGCCCGGGTGTCGTCGAGGTTCACCAGGTGGGTGAGCGGGGTGCCGATCGCTGCTTCGATCACCGCGCGCCCCCGACGGTCCGCCCCGGTGCCGTGCACCGTGGTGAGCATGCTGCCGGGTTCGGCGTCGGTCCCCACCTGCCGGAACCACTCCGGTCCGTACCAGGCGACGAGGGCAACGTGGGCGAGCGTCTCGGCGTTCTGCACCAGGGTGGGGTGGCCGTCGACACCACGTTCGAACACCCGGGGCGGTCTGGCCCGCGGCAGGCCGAGGCCGCCGGAGACCGCGTCGACGACGGCGCTCTCCTCCCCCGCGATGAACCGGTGGTGCGCGACGACCACCTCGATGGTGTGGTCCGCCCGTTCGGCCAGGGCACGGCGCAACGCGGCCTGCACCGCCCGGTCGGGTTCGGCGTACAGGACGGCCCGGGTGGCGCCGACGGCCCGGGCGGCGAGCAGCAGCCCGTCGAGCACCAGGTGCGGGTTGCGGGTGAGCAGCACGTGGTCCTTGCTGCTCGCCGGCTCGCCCTCGGCGCCGTTGCCGACTACGACGGCCGGCCCGCGCTGGGCCGCCACCGCGCGCCACTTGCGTGCGGTGGGGAACCCGGCGCCGCCCCGGCCGGTGAGGCCGGAGGCCTCCAGCGCGTCCAGCAGCTCGGCCGGGCCGATGCCCGGCAGGTCGCCGTGCCGGGCACGGTGGGCCGCCAGGTCGACGACGTCAGGGCCGTGCGGCAGCAGACGGGGCAGCCGGTTCGTGGCCTGGGGCGGGGGTGCCGTCGGCGGGTGCTGGGCTGGTGCGATGGTCACGGTGGGCTCCTCTCAACGTCCGGCGGTCGCGCGGATGCGCGGGTCCTGGTGGCGTTCCTCGCGCAGGGTGCGCAGCAGGGTCTCGGCCCGGGTCTGCGGGGCACCGGCCCGGGCGGCGCTCATCCGCCACAGGCCGGCGGCGAGCACCGCGAGCCCGCAGACGGCGATGACGGCCAGACCGGGCGCCGTCGTCATATCGGTCCCGATGCCGACGGCGTGCACCATCGCCACCGGCCAGAACAGGTACGCCAACCAGTGGATGCCCCGCCACAGGCGGGCCGGGATGCGGTGCCGCAGCAGGCTGGTCACGGTGAGCAGCACCATGAGGTCGAGGGACAC
>JAKLPK010000034.1 GCA_022013895.1 Cellulomonas sp.
GAGGAGGGGCGCACCGGCTCGGTGCGCCCCTCCTCGGCACTCCGGCTCCGTCGCACGACGGGGCCGGTCCACAGGAGGAGGCATCGTGGCGACATTCGTCGACCGGGTCGTGCTGCACGCGACCGGTGGTGACGGCGGCGATGGCTGCGCCTCCATCCGACGTGAGAAGTTCAAGCCGTTGGCCGGCCCCGACGGCGGCAACGGCGGGCACGGCGGTTCGGTGGTGCTCGAGGTCGATCCGCAGGTGACCACCCTGCTCGACCTGCACCACCTGCCGCACCGCAACGCCAAGTCGGGGACGCAGGGCATGGGGGACAACCGGCAGGGCGCCACGGCGGCGGACCTCGTCCTCGCTGTGCCGGACGGTACCGTGGTGAAGGACCCGGACGGGAACGTGCTGGCCGACCTCGTCGGTGTCGGGACGCGGTACACGGTGGCCGCAGGCGGCCACGGCGGCCTGGGCAACGCGGCCCTCGCCTCGGCCCGCCGGAAGGCGCCCGGGTTCGCGCTTCTCGGCGAGCCCGGTGACAGCGCCGAGGTGGTGCTCGAGCTCAAGACGATCGCCGATGTCGCGCTCGTCGGCTACCCGAGTGCCGGCAAGTCGAGCCTGGTCGCGGCGATGTCCGCGGCACGGCCCAAGATCGCCGACTACCCGTTCACCACGCTCGTCCCGAACCTCGGGGTGGTCAAGGCAGGGTCCGCGCGGTACACGGTCGCGGATGTGCCGGGGCTCATCCCTGGCGCCTCCCAGGGCAAGGGGCTCGGACTGGAGTTCCTGCGGCACATCGAACGGTGCGCCGTCATCGTGCACGTCATCGACTGCGCGACGCTCGAACCCGGACGCGATCCGGTGTCCGACCTCGACACGATCGAGGCCGAGCTCGCCGCGTACGCCGCCGATCTCGACATCGTCGGTGGGCGTGTCCCGCTCGGTGAGCGCCCGCGGCTCGTGGTGCTCAACAAGGTGGACGTGCCCGAGGCGCGCGATCTGGCGGATCTGGTGAGCGAGGAGCTGGCCGCGCGCGGGATCGGCGTGTTCGAGGTGTCCGCCGTCTCGCACCACGGTCTTCGTCCGCTCGAGTTCGCGCTCGCCGAGCTGGTCGCCGCGGCGCGGGCCGCCGAGCCCGCGCCGGAGGCGACCCGCGTCGTGCTCCGACCGCAGCCGGTCGACGACGCCGGGTTCGCGGTGGCGCGCCGCGAAGGTGGCGGCGCAGTCTGGTTCGAGGTGCGGGGGACCCGGCCCGAGCGCTGGGTGCGTCAGACCAACTTCAGCAACGACGAGGCGGTCGGTTATCTCGCCGACCGGCTGGCCAGGCTGGGGGTCGAGGACGCGTTGCTGACGGCCGGTGCCGTGTCCGGCGATGAGGTCCGGATCGGGCCGCCGGAGAACTGCGTGGTGTTCGACTGGGAACCGACGCTTTACACCGGTGCCGAGCTGCTGGCCAGCCCGCGGGGGACCGATGTGCGTCTGCAGAACGACTCCCGGCCGAACCGCGACGAGCGTCGGCGCCTGCATCACGACCGGATGGACGCGAAGGCCGAGGCGCGCGCCGAGCTGTTCCGTGAGCGCGAGCACGGTGTCTGGACGACACCGGACGAGAGCTGACGCAGACCCGCCGGCCCCTGCCACGGCGTCGGGCGCGCTGAGCGGCGGGTCCGACGGAGGACAATGGCGCACGTGAGCGCCTCGCCCCTTGCCAACCGTGCCCTGCTGCCCGCGGCGGCGCGGATCGTGGTGAAGGTCGGGTCGTCGTCGCTCACCGATGAGCAGGGGCGGCTCGACCCGCAGCGGCTCACCGATCTGGTCGATGTGCTGGCTGCGCGCCGTGCCGCGGGCGGTGCCGTGGTGCTCGTCTCATCGGGCGCCATCGCCTCGGCCATCGGGCCGCTGGGGCTTGCTGGCCGTCCCCGTGACCTGGCCACCCAGCAGGCGGCGGCGTCCGTCGGGCAGGGGCTCCTGGTGGCGCACTACACGAGGGCGTTCGCCCGGCACGATCTGCGGGTCGGGCAGGTGCTGCTGACGGCGGACGACACGGTGCGTCGGACCCACTACCGCAACGCCAGCCGGGCCTTGGAGAAGCTGCTGGCGCTGGGTGTGGTCCCCGTCATCAACGAGAACGACGCGGTGGCGACCGACGAGATCAAGTTCGGCGACAACGACCGCCTCGCGGCCCTGGTCTCGCATCTGGTGCACGCCGATGCGCTCGTGCTGCTCACCGATGTCGACGGTCTGTACACCGGTCCGCCCGGTCGGCCCGGGTCGGTGCGCATCCCGACCGTCCTCGGGCCCGAGGACGTCGAGGGTGTGGACGTGTCGCGGCGGGGGTCGGCGGTGGGGACCGGCGGGATGGTCACCAAGCTCGACTCGGTGGCGATCGCGACGGGCACCGGGATCCCGGTGGTGCTCACGTGCACGGCGAACGCCGAAGCAGCGCTCGCCGGCCACGATGTGGGCACCTGGTTCGCGGCGACCGGTCCGCGCACCTCCATCCGGCTCCTGTGGTTGGCGCACGCGGCCCGCACCCGCGGGAGGCTGCAGGTGGACGCGGGGGCCGTGCGTGCGTTGCGCGAGCGGGGGACGTCGTTGCTGCCCGCCGGGGTGACCGGGTACGACGGTGACTTCTCGGCCGGTGACCCGGTCGAGGTGGTCGGGCCGGACGGTGCGGTCGTGGCCCGCGGTCTGGTGGCCTACGACGCGGACGAGGTGCCGGCGCTGCTCGGTCGTTCGACCAGGGAGCTGGTGGCCGAGCTCGGACCGGGCTACGACCGCGAGCTCATCCATCGCGACGACCTGGTACTGGTGCGACGAGGGCAGCGGCGTCGTCAAGTCGAGGTCAAGGGCTCCGCCCGATGACCGGTGGGTGCCCGTTACCCTGGGTGTCATGACTCTGCCTGTGGCGCCGGTGGTGACCGATGAGATCGAGGCTGCGGTCCGCGAGGTCGCCGGCCGCGCCAAGGTCGCCTCGCGCGTCCTGGCCACGTCCACCCGCGCTCGCAAGGACGCCGCGCTGCTGGCCATGGCGGATGCGCTGGTGGCGCAGCAGGAGCAGATCCTGGCCGCCAATGCCGAGGACGTGGCGACCGGCCGTGAGCGCGGGATGGCCGTGGGGCTGCTGGACCGCCTGACCTTGACCGAGGACCGGCTGCAGGCGATCGCGGAGGCGCTGCGGGCGCTGGCGTCCCTGCCGGACCCGGTGGGTGAGGTGGTTCGCGGTTCGACCCTGCCCAACGGGCTGCGGCTGCGCCAGGTGCGGGTGCCGATGGGCGTGGTCGCGATGATCTACGAGGCGCGGCCGAACGTCACGGTCGATGCCCTCGGGTTGGCGCTCAAGTCCGGGAACGCTGTGGTGCTGCGTGGGGGAGCGGCCGCGGCCCGCTCGAACGAGGTGATCGTCCAGGTGCTGCGCACCGCGCTCGCCGATCAGGGGCTGCCGTCCGATCTGGTGCAGTCGGTCGACGCCTGGGGTCGGGCGGGCGGCGTCGCGCTCATGCACGCGCGGGGCCTGGTGGACGTGCTGGTGCCACGCGGGGGAGCCGACCTCATCTCGACGGTGGTGGCCGAGGCGAGCGTGCCGGTGATCGAGACCGGCGTCGGCAACTGCCACCTGTTCGTGGACGAGTCGGCGAACCTCGGTGACGCCCTGGCGATCCTGCTCAACGGCAAGACGCAGCGTCTGGGGGTCTGCAACGCCCTGGAGACGCTGCTGGTGCACAAGGCGGTCGCGGAGGAGTTCGTGCCGTCCGCTGCGGCCGCGTTGACGAAGGCCGGGGTCCGGGTGCACGGCGACCCGGCGACCCTGGCCCTGGCGCCGGCCGGTACCGACGCCGTGGCCGCCACCGACGTGGACTGGGCGACCGAGTACCTCTCGGCGGACATCGCCGTGCGGGTGGTCGAGGACCTCGATGCGGCGCTGGAGCACATCCGCACGTGGAGCACCGGGCACACCGAAGCCATCTGCACCCGCGACCTGGCGGCGTCGGAGCGGTTCGTCGCGGAGGTCGATTCGGCGGCCGTCATGGTGAACGCCTCGACCCGGTTCACGGACGGAGGCCAGCTCGGCCTCGGCGCCGAGATCGGCATCTCGACCCAGAAGCTGCATGCCCGTGGCCCGATGGGCCTCGCCGAGCTCACCACCACCAAGTGGGTGGTGCACGGTGACGGGCACGTTCGTCCGTGAGTCCCGTGCCAGACTGGATGCCCGTCCCACCATGGAAGGAGATGCCGTTGCACACCGTTCTGTCGGCGGTCGACGAGGTCAGCTCGCTGCCGTTCCCGCCTGTGGTGTTCGGGGTCGGCGCGTTCGTCGGGCTCGTGGCCCTGCTGCTGGTGACCTACGCGTTCCGGAACATCGGGTCGAAGCACTGACACGTCCTTGAGCTCACGTCCCGCTCAGTCGACCCGCCCCCGTATCGGGGTGATGGGCGGCACGTTCGACCCCATCCACAACGGCCACCTGGTCGCGGCGAGCGAGGTGGCCGCGCGGTTCGAGCTCGACGAGGTCGTGTTCGTCCCGACCGGGGCACCGTCGTTCAAGCAGCACCTGGGGGTGACGCAGGCCGAGCACCGCTACCTCATGACGGTGATCGCGACGGCGTCGAACCCGCGTTTCACGGTGAGCCGGGTCGACATCGACCGGGTCGGCCTGACGTACACCGTGGACACCCTGACCGACCTGCACGCCCAGCACCCGGAGGCCGAGCTGCTGTTCATCTCGGGGGCGGATGCGGTCGAGCAGATCTTGGAGTGGAAGGAGGTGGACCGGTTGTTCGAGCTCGCGCGGTTCGTCGCGGTGACGCGGCCGGGCCACCGCATCTCGGTCGCCGGGCTGCCCGCTGAACGCGTGGAGGTGCTCGAGGTCCCGGCCCTCGCCATCTCGTCGACCGATGTCCGTGCCCGTGCCCGTGCCGGAAAGCCGGTCTGGTATCTCGTGCCTGACGGTGTCGTGCAGTACATCGCCAAGCATCAGCTGTATCGAGGACGTGAGAACTGATGACTGAGCCCGGGGAGCGCCGCCGCAGGCGGGAGGCCGAACGCGCGGCCACCGCAGGGGGAACACCTGCAGCTGCGGCCGCGCCGGAGCAGACCGGCGGCACGCCGGTGTCCCGCCGCGCGCGACGCGCGGAGCTGGCCATCCCACCGCAGGAGCCGGCGCGCTCGGCAGCACCGGCGGCCCCGGCGACGCCACCCAGCCGGTACGGCTACGGCACGCGTCCGACGGGTGGTTCGCGGGCTGAGCAGCCCTCGGGTGCGGCTCCCGCCGGTCCCGTCTCGGCGACGTCCCGGATGCAGCCGTCGGGTGGGTCCTCGCCCCGTGTGCAGCCCTCGGCGTCCCCGACCGTTCGTGGCGCCGAACCCGCCGCATCCGTCCCGGCATCGCGTCAGGCTGCAGCCCCGCGGGCGGGCAGCCGTCCGGGCGCTCAGGGTGCCCCAGGCGCTCCGGCGACCGGGACCCGGACTGCCGCGGGCAGTGGTCAGCGGGGCGTCCCCTCGTGGACCAGTGGTGTCCGCCAGGTCGCCCCGGCCCCGACCGCAGCTCCCGCACCGCGTGCGGTGCCGCGCAGCGCCCCCGGCGCGGCGGCCTCGGAGGCCGCCCCGGTGGCCGTGCCCCGGCCGGTCGCTGCGCCGCCCGCATCGGCCCCGGTCCGCCCTGTCACCTGGCCCCCCGCGAACCCGTCGGGCGGCGGCGCGCTGCCCGGCCGCACCGCCGGGGCCCCCACCTCCGCACCGAACGGGGCGGCCGCCCCCCGGGGTCCGCAGAGCCCCAGCACGCCGGCGGCGGCGTCACGGGCCTCGTGGCGTGACCGCGGGCTGACGGCGCCCCCAGCGCCGGAGCAGCCGGCCGGTACGGCACCTGCGACCGGGTGGCGACCGGTCCCCTCGCAGTCGCCCACGTTCGCCCCCGAGCCCGCACCGGTGCCCGGGGTGGTGCCGGCACCCGTCGCGGCGCCGTCGCCGGTCCGTCCGCCGTCGCCCGTCCTGCCTTCCGGGCCCACGGTGGCCGCTCTGGCGGGCCCCGCTGTGCCGCCGCCCCCCGAGGCCAGCCCCGTGTCCGCACCGGGCCTGTGGGGTGCCGTGCCGGGGGCCGAGCACGAGAACGACGAACCGGGCGCGGAGGCCGAGAACGACCCGACCGAACCCGAGGACGCGAAGGTTGCCAAACCGCGGTCGTACACCTGGCTGCACCTCGTGGTGCTGGCGCTGGTGGCGTTCGTCCTGGGGTGGGTCATCTTCCTGCTGCTCGACAGTGCGAGCACCAGCACCACCGGGGCGCAGGCGTTCACCGCCGGCCTCCAGACCGTGGTGGACACCGGTCCGCCTGCCCGCTGATCCCGAGGAGATCTGTGCCCGCATCATCGCGAGCGATCGACCTGACCATCGCCGCGGCGCGTGCCGCCGCCGACCGCAAGGCTGAGGATCTGGTGGCGCTCGATGTGAGCGGCCAGCTGGTGCTCACCGATGCGTTCCTCATCGCATCGGGGAGCAACGAGCGTCAGGTGCGGGCCGTCGTCGATGCGGTCGAGGAGGCTCTGCACGGGCTGGGCAGGGCCCCGGTGCGCCGGGAGGGCAAGGCGCAGGGGCGCTGGGTGCTGCTCGACTTCGGCGAGCTCGTGGTCCACGTGCAGCATGCCGAGGACCGCGGCTACTACTCGCTCGAACGGCTCTGGAAGGACTGCCCGGTGATCGAGCTCCCGGCGGACGTCCTGGCCGGCGCGGAGCAGGTATGAGCGCCACCCGGGTGCTCGCCTGGCGCCACGGCCGGACCGCCTACAACTTCCAGGCCAGGTTGCAGGGCCAGGTCGACATCCCGCTGGACGAGGTCGGTCACTGGCAGGCGTCGATGGCGGCCGCCGCGATGCTCGCCCACCACGAACCGGCCGCGATCGTCTGCTCGGACCTGGTCCGGGCCCGCCAGACCGCCGACTTCCTGGCCCGGGCCACGGGGCTGCCGGTGCTCACCGACCCGCGGCTGCGCGAACGCAGCTTCGGCATCTGGGAAGGCATGACGGGCCAGGAGATCACCGCCACCTGGCCGCAGGAGTACGCGCAGTGGCGCTCCGGACTTGACCCGCAGGGCGTCGAGGCGGAGGCCCGCGCCGATGTCGGCACCCGGATGGCCCGCGCCGTCGAGGAGCACGCCGCAGCGCTGTCCACGGGCACCCTGGTGGTCGTCTCACACGGGTCGGCCATCGCAGCCGGGATCTCGACGATGCTCGCCGTCCCGGCCGGTTGGCACGGGCTGACGGGGATGCGCAACGCCCACTGGGCGAACCTCACCCCGGCCCACGGCCCCGTCGGCCCGGCCTGGCGGCTGCACGGGTACAACCTGGGGCCGACGGACGCCTCGCGCGACTGGGACGCCGGCCCCGACCCGGAGCCCTCCGACTCGCCCGACGCCGGGACGCGCGACCCGGATTAGCGTCCGGGGCCGCCGGTGTCCTAGACTCACCGGGCGCCTTCCGGGGCGTGCGGAGCCCTCTTCGGAGGGCCTCGGGGCTGTGGCGCAGCTGGTAGCGCACCTGCATGGCATGCAGGGGGTCAGGGGTTCGAATCCCCTCAGCTCCACCAGGTTTCTCAGAGCACGGGACAGAGAGCGATCGCCTCGGCGGTCGCTCTCTTCGTTTGTGCCGCTGGTGTCATCGGCCTCGACAGGCTGGCCGTCGGCGTGCGCCACTCCCGCCCCGTCACCCGGCGCCGACCTGAAGCTGGGTCATGAGGTCGAGGGTGTCGGCGTTGAGCCAGTACTCGACGACCTGGTTGTCAGCCATCCGCAGGATGTCGGTGCCGTGGAAGGCGACCTCGGTGCCCACCGGTGCGCTGGCTCCGGGGAGGCCACCGCCGTAGCGGCCCGTGGCGATCCAGCGGAGGACGAGGTGGTCGTCGTCGACGAGGGGACCGACCTCGACGGAGAAGACGAGGTCGGGCATGAGGGATCTCAGCTGCCCAACGAAGTCCTTCATCCCAGACACTCCGCCAACGGCGCTGCCATCGCCGCCGTCGAACGTCGCAGCATGCACACGGTTGTCCTCCGAGATGATCGTCTCGGCGATGTCGAGGTCGCCGTTCCACAGGGCGACCCAGGCATCGACAAGCGCAGCGGATGCGTCCCGTTCGGAGCTCACGGGGGTGCTGTCGTCGTTCATCATGATCGTGTCTCCAACGGTGTGGGATGGGGTGTGGGTCACGAGCTCCTCGACACCCGGGTGGGTCGAGGTCATCGAGGACCCGGATCGACCAAAGCCGCCGTCCTGGCCGAGGACCTGTCCGATGCCATCACGTGCGCGAGCCTCCTTCCACTCATCCTGACCCGCGAGGCGGACTACCGCCGGGCCGCAGGTCGACGAGCGAACACCCGGCCGGGGCGGTCTCAGCGGGTGACCCGCGCCCGCCCGGCGTCCACCGCGTCAGCGCCGCCGCCGGCTCGGGGTCTCGATCGGCGGCACGCCGGCCGCTGCGCGGAGCCCGTGGCAGCCGCCCGCCGCCGGTGCCACGCTGTGAGCATGGAGCCTCTCTCGGTTGGACGCCGCTCGCGACTCACCACGATGACCGCAACGGTCGCCCTCGTCGCCCTGGTCCTGCTGCTCGCCGCGTGCGCCGCGGGGGCGAACCCCGATGTCGGGTCCGCACCGCCCGGGCAGGAGGCACC
>JAKLPK010000035.1 GCA_022013895.1 Cellulomonas sp.
GCTCATCTACGCCTACGCCGAGGCCACCGTGCCGCTGGTCACCGTCATCACGCGCAAGGCCTACGGCGGTGCCTACATCGTGATGGGCTCCAAACAGCTGGGCGCCGATGTCAACCTGGCCTGGCCCACCGCGCAGATCGCGGTGATGGGCTCGGGGGGCGCCGTGAACATCCTGCAGCGTGGGGCGTTGGCCGCCGTCGACGCGGCCGGCGGCGATGTCGAGGCCGAACGGGCCCGGTTGGTCGCCGAGTACGAGGAAGCCATCGTCAACCCGTGGGACGCCGCCGACCGGGGGTACGTGGACGCTGTGATCCGACCCTCGCAGACGCGGCTGCAGATCGTCCGCGCGCTGCGGCTGCTGCGCACCAAACGCGCGGCGATGCCACCCAAGAAGCACGGGAACATCCCGCTGTGAGCGACCTCGGGAGCGCACCGCAGGTCCGGGTGGTGCGCGGCGCACCGGACGACCTGGAGCTGGCCGCGCTGGTCGCCGGGCTGCTGGCCTCGACGAGCGGGCCGCTGCCCGACCCCGACCCGGCAGCACCCGGCGGTTGGGCCGATCGTTCACGACTGCTGCGCGGGTCCGAGCCGGTCCGCCGCAGCCCGAGCTCGTGGCGCTGGAGCCTGCACCCCTGAGGTTCGGCGCGCACCGCACCTGGGATTAGGGTCGATCGGGTGAACGAGCAGAGCAGCCGAAACCCCACACCGGTCGACGAGGTCGCCGAGGAGCACCTGACCACCCTCGCGCGCCTCAACCCCCTCGGGGCCACGATGCTGGGCATCGCCGGTCACGACGACCGCCTCACCGACCTGTCGCCGGAGGGCCACGCCGCCCGCGCCGACGCCGACCGGCACACCCTGGCGGCCCTCGACGGGCTGCCGCTGGCCGACGAGACCGACCGGGTCACCGTCGCCGCGATGCGCCAGGTGCTCGGGCTCGAGATCGAGCTGTACGAGGCCGGGGAGACCGAGGGCAACCTCAACGTCATCGAGTCCCCGGTGCAGGGGCTGCGTGACGTGTTCGACGTGACCCCCACCTCCACCGAGCAGCACTGGGCCGATGTCGCCAGCCGGCTGGCCGCCATGCCCGAGGCCATCGAGGGATACATCGCCTCGTTGCGAGCAGCCGCCGACCGTGGCGTCGTCGCCGCCGCGCGCCAGGTGGCGATCACCGCCGACCAGGCCGCCGAACAGGCCGGCGACGCCTCGTTCTTCCCCGCGTTCGTCACCGGCCCGGCCGCGTCCGCCGCCCTCGCCGGGGCACCGTCGGGCGACGCACTCACGGCCGATCTGCAGCGCGGCGCGGGCCTCGCCCAGCAGGCCTACGCCCGGCTCGAGCGGTTCCTGCGCGAGGAGCTCGCACCCCGCGCCGGCCACGTCGACGCCGTCGGACGTGAGCGGTACCAGCTGGCCTCCCGCTACTTCGTCGGCGCGACGCTCGACCTCGACGAGACGTACGCCTGGGGTGTCGAGGAGCTGGCGCGGGTGACCGCCGAGCAGGAGGCCGTCGCCCGTCAGATCGCCGGCCCCGGGGCGACCGTGGCCGAGGCGGTCGCAGTCCTCGACGCCGACCCGCAGCGCCGCCTGGTCGGCACGGCGGCGCTCCAGGAGTGGATGCAGCGCACCGCGGACGAGGCGATCGAGGCGCTGGACGGCACGCACTTCACCATCCCGGCCCCCGTCCGTCGGCTGGAGTGCATGATCGCGCCGACCCAGACCGGCGGCATCTACTACACCGGACCCTCCGACGACTTCAGCCGGCCCGGTCGCATGTGGTGGTCGGTGCCGGCCGATGTCACGGAGTTCAACACCTGGCGCGAGCGCACCACCGTCTACCACGAGGGCGTCCCCGGCCACCACCTGCAGATCGGCACCGCGGTGGCCAACCGCGGCACGCTCAACTCGTGGCGCCGGCTGGCCTGCTGGACCTCGGGCTACGGCGAGGGCTGGGCCCTGTACGCCGAGCGGCTCATGGCCGACCTGGGCTTCCTCGACGACCCGGGCGACCGGTTCGGCATGCTCGACGGGCAGCGGATGCGTGCCGCCCGCGTCGTCTTCGACCTGGGCGTGCACCTCGGGCTGCCCGCGCCGGAGCAGTACGGCGGCGGCACCTGGGACGCCGACAAGGGCTGGCAGCTGCTGGTCGACAACGTCAACATGTCCGAGTCGTTCCTGCGGTTCGAGTGGCTGCGGTACCTCGGCTGGCCGGGCCAGGCCCCGTCGTACAAGGTCGGCCAGCGGCTGTGGGAGCAGATCCGCGACGACGCCGCCGCAGCCTCGGCGGCCCGCGGCGAACCGTTCGACATCGCGGCCTTCCACGCCCGCGCCCTGTCGATGGGCTCCCTGCCCCTCGACGTCCTCAAGGCCACCCTCACCGCCTGACCGTCGCGACCGGTCACCTCGCTCTCCCCTTGCCGCGCAGCTCCCCCGGGGACAGCGCGGCAAGGGGCCGGTTCGGGGCGCCGGCACGGCGACGTCCCGCACACAGCTGGCCGCCTCCCGCGGCGCAGCAGCAGGAGGCGGGAGGGGAGTCAGTGAACACGACCGCGAGGGGGCTCCCCTGGGTTCGCGGAGCCAGGAGCCGCGGAGTCAGGCCAGGAGCCGGGAGCCGTAGCGGAGCAGGATCATGGCGGCCAGGACGATGAGGAACGCCACGGTGACGTACCAGTCGGAGCCGCCGGCCACGAACCGACGTGCGCCGGCACCCAGCGGCAGATGTCCGTCGCGGACGTTGATCCGGGTGAGGCCGGCCCACACGAGGGTCGTGGTCACCGTGATCAGCAGGCACCACGGGCACAGCGCGTGGATGACGAAGTACGACTGGGTGAACAGCCACAGCGCGAACAGCAGGCCGACGGTGTAGAGCGCCTGCGCCCCGCGCATGAACCACCGCGGGAACCGGACGCCGCCGAGGGTGGCGACCGAGATGGTGAGCACCACCGACTCGAACAGGATGCCCAGGAAGGCGTTCGGGAATCCGAGCAGCTGAGCCTGCCAGGTCCGGGCCACCTCTCCGCAGTTGATGACCGCCGAGACGTTGCAGCTGAACGTCGCGTCCGGGTCGCCGGCCAGGATCCACGCATCGATCGAGAGCACGAAGGACGCGTACAGCCCGACGATGCCGCTGATCAGCATCTCGATGGCGGTGCGGGACCGCCAGGCCGCGGTGGCCGGCAGCAGCAGGTCGGGGTCGTCATCGTCGAGGGCAACGTCGTCGAAGCCGTCGTCATCGAGAGCGTCATCGAGACCGTCATCGAGGGCCTGCGGACCTGGCGCGCTGCCGTCGAGGTCGTCGACCGGTTCGTCACCGGTGGTCGGTCGCTGCGTCACCCGGTCACTCCGTCCCTGCGCTGGCGATCTGCTGCGGCCATCGTCCCCCATCGGGGCTCCGGTTCGAGAATTGGGGTCCGTGCGGCGAGACGATCACCGAACTGACGACTTGACGAAGCCTTCATGCGATAAGTTGCTCACGTCGTCGATCAGGAGGTCGCCGTGGCAGTGCCGCTCTACCAGGCGAAGGCCGAGCTGTTCCGCACCCTCGGGCACCCCGCGCGCATCCGCATCCTCGAGCTGCTCTCCGAACGCGACCACCCGGTCCACGAGCTGCTCGAGGCCATCGAGATCGAGCAGTCGAACCTGTCTCAGCAGCTCGCCGTGCTGCGCCGCGCCGGTCTGGTCTCGCAGCGGCGCGAGGCCGGCGAGGTCGTCTACGCCCTGAGCGTCCCGGGGGTCGCCGATCTGCTCAAGACCGCCCGGCGCCTGCTCGCCGATGTGCTCGACGACCAGGGGACCCTCAAGGCCGAGCTCGAGCGCAGCGCCGAACCGACCCCGCCCGCGCCGGCCCATCCCGCCGCCACCCCGGTGACCCGGTCATGAGTCTGGCGGGCCTGGGACGCCTCATCCGCCGCGTCGGACGGATCGCCGAACCTGCGCCACCCGCACCGCCCGCCGAGGACGGGTTCACCCCACCGCCCACCCTGCGTGGCAGCGCAGCCGTGCGGCACGTCGACGCCGGCTCCTGCAACGGCTGCGAGATCGAGCTGGCCGCCGCCTTCGGACCGGTCTACGACGTGGAGCGGTACGGCGCACGACTGGTCGCCTCCCCCCGGCACGCCGATGTGGTGCTCGTGACCGGCGTCGTCACCCAGAACATGGCCCAGCCCCTGCGGCTGACCCTCGCCGCCACCCCGACGCCCCGGGTCGTCGTCGCCTGCGGGGACTGCGCGCTGGGCCGTGGCCCGCTGCTGGCCGGGTACGCCGTGGTGGGCGGCGCGGCCGATGTCGTCCCGGTCGACCTGCAGGTGCCCGGCTGCCCGCCCGAACCCGCTGCGATCGTGGCCGCGCTGCGCCGGGTGACCGGCCGGTGACCCTCGCTGCGATCGCCCTCGCTGCGATCAGCCCCGCGTCGGCCGACCCCGTCGCGACCGGCCTGGTCACCCAGGTCGTGGTGGCCGCCGTGACCGTGGTCGTCGCCCTGCTGCGCCCGGTCCGGGTGCGCACCGTGCTCGCCGGTATCGGCTGCACCCTGCTCGCTGCCACCGGGGTGGTGACCGGCATCCTCGTCCTGGTCGGCGAACGCGGTGCGGTCACCGTGCCGACCGCCCTGCCGGGGGCGGTGGTGCTCGACCCGACACCGCTCGGCGCGGTCTTCATGGTGCTCGCCGGTGTGGTCGGCGTGCTCGCCTCGCTCTACGCCATCGGCTACGTGCACGGCGCCACGGCCTCCCGCACCCAGTGGGTGGCGCTCGCCGTGTTCCTGCTGGGGCTGCAGCTGGTCCCGGCCGCGGGCGATGTGGTCTCGTTCCTGCTGGCCTGGGAGCTGATGGCCGGAGCGTCCGCCGTGCTCGTGCTGGCCGAGCAGGCCACGTCCGCTGCGGTCCGGGACGCCGGGCTCTGGTACGCCGTCATGACCCACCTGTCGATGGTCGCGATCACGGCCGGGTTCGCGGTGCTCGCCGCAGCCGGCGGCGGGACGTCGTTCGCCGACCTCGCCGACGTCGACCCCCGCTCGGGTGCGGCGAGTCTTGCGTTCGTGCTGCTCGTACTGGGGTTCGGGGCCAAGGCCGGGCTCGTCCCGCTGCACGTCTGGCTGCCCCGCGCCCACCCCGAGGCCCCCAGCCACGCCTCGGCCCTGATGAGCGGGGCGATGGTGAAGATGGGCGTGTACGGCGCCGTGCTGGTCGGGGTGCAGCTGCTGCCGGGCGGTCCGACGTGGTGGGCGGTGCTGCTCGTCGCACTCGGTGCCACCTCGGCGCTCTACGGCATCCTGCAGGCCGGCGTGACCTCCGACCTCAAACGTCTGCTGGCCTACTCGACATCGGAGAACGTCGGGCTCATGGTGCTCGCGCTCGGTGCCGGGCTGCTGTTCGAGGGCGCCGGGATGCACAACCCGGCCGCCGCCGCCCTGGTCGCCTGCCTGCTGCTCGCCGTCGCGCACGCCGCGTTCAAGGCCACCCTGTTCCTGGGGGCGGGCGCCGTGGTGCACGCCACCGGTGAACGCGACCTCGACCGTCTCGGCGGTCTGGTCCATGCGATGCCCTGGACCGCCGCGGCGTTCGGCGTGGCGGCCCTCGGCGCAGCGGCCCTGCCGGTGACCGGCGGCTTCGTCGCCGAATGGACGCTGCTGCAGGCGCTCATCGGCGGCGTCCGGCCCGATGACCAGGTGGTGGCGATCACCGTGCCGCTCGCGCTCGGTGCGTTGGCACTGACCGCGGGGCTGGCCCTGCTCACCTTCGTGAAGGCGTACGGCATCGGCTTCCTCGCCCGCGCCCGCTCGGTCGCCGCACTCGGTGCCGTCGAGGTGCCCGTGACCATGCGGGTGCCGATGCTCGCCGGCGCTGCGCTGGTGGTGGGTCTCGGGATGGCACCCGGCCCACTGACCCGCGCGCTGGCCAGGGCGCTGCAGGTCGGCGGCGTCCAGCAGGTGGGGCTGGGCGGCGTGCGGCTCACCGGGCTGGGCGCCGTGCTCGACCCGGCGGCGCTCGGGCTGCTCGGCGCCCTGGTCGCCGTCCCCGCGCTGGCCGTCGCCTGGACCGCAGCGCGCCGCCACGGTCGCGAGAGCGAGGCGCTGGCCTGGGGCTGCGGCGGGGTGCGGGACTCGCCGCGGATGCAGTACACCAGCACGTCCTACGCCGAACCGCTGATGCGCGTGTTCGACGACGCGCTGCAACCGGCCCGCGACATCGAGGTCACCCATGTCGAGGAGTCGGAGTACCTGGCGACCCGCGTCCGCTACACCCAGCAGATCGAGGACGTCGTGGAGGTGCGGCTCTACCGCCCGCTGATCGCCGCCGCCGACGCCGTCGCCGACCGTGCCCGACGGGTGCAGAACGGCTCGATCCACCGCTACCTGACGTTCTCGTTCACGGCGCTGGTCCTGGTCCTGCTGGTGGTGTCCCTGTGAGCGCCGCAGCCACCACGTCCGCCGTCCTCCTCGTGCAGGTCATCGTCGCCGTCGGGCTCGCACCGCTGGTCGCCGGGCTCACCCGGCAGACCCGGGCGCGTCTGGAGGGCCGGGCCGGCGCCGGCCTCGGGCAGCCGTGGCGCGACCTGCGCAAGCTGGTGGCCAAACGACCGGTCCGGGCAGCTGGCACCAGCTGGGTCACGCTGGTCGCACCGCTCGCACTCCTCATCTCCTCACTGCTGCTGGCCGCCCTCGTCCCGCTGGTGTCGACCGCGGCGCTGGCCCATGTGCCGGGTGACCTGTTCGTCGTCGTGTCCGTGCTGCTGCTCGGCACCGTCGCGCTCGCGCTGCTCGGGCTGGACGCCGGATCGGCGTTCGGCGGGATGGGCTCGTCGCGGCACATGATGGTCGCCGCGCTCGTCGATCCGACCGTGCTGGTGGCCGTGTACGCCCTGTCCATCCCGGTCGGCAGCTCGGCGCTCGGGCTCATCGTGAGCGCACGCCGCCACGACCCGTCGTCCATCGCGTCCCCGGCCGGGGTGCTCGCCGTCGTGGCCCTGGTGGTCGTGGTGCTGGCGGAGACGGGACGGCTGCCGATCGACAACCCGTCCACCCACCTCGAGCTCACGATGATCCACGAGGCGATGATCCTGGAGACCTCCGGCCGCGATCTCGCCTGGGTCGAGCTCGGCTCCTGGCTGCGACTCACCGTGCTGCTCGGGCTGGTCGGCAACCTGCTGCTGCCGTGGGGTGTCGCCACCACCTCGGGCCTGGGAGCCGTGGCGCTCGGGGTGCTCGCGGCGCTGCTCAAGGTGACGGTGCTGGCCGTGATCCTCGGGGCGGCCGAGGTCGGGATGGCCAAGCTGCGACTGTTCCGCGTGCCCGAGCTGCTCGCGGGCTCCTTCGTCCTGGCGTTCCTCGCCGTGACCGCCTCCTACCTGGTCGCCTGAGGAGGCCCCGATGCATCTGACCACCGGCGCAGCCACCCAGCTCGTCGCCCTGTCCACCGGCGCCCTCCTGGTGAGCGCCGTGCTGCTCGTGTGGCGCCGGTCGCTGCGACCCGCCGTCCGGCTCATCGCGGTGCAGGGTGTCGCACTGGCGGCCCTCGTGGCCACCCTCGGTCTGGTCGAGGGCTCCGCCGAGCTCGTCCTGGTCGCCGTGCTCGTGCTCGCGCTCAAGGCTGTCCTCGTCCCGCTGGTGCTCGACCGTGGCATCGCGGCCGGCGGCCCCGACCGCGAGGACCAGGCGCGGCTGAACCCGACGGCCGGTCTGGTGAGCGTCGCCCTGCTCACCACCCTCGCCTACCTGGTCAGTCGGCCGATCACCACGGCCCTGGCGGCCGACACCGGACCCCATGCGGGACCGGCCGCCTTCGCGGTGCCGGTCGGGGTGGCCGTCGTGCTCATCGGCTTCCTGCTCCTCATCAGCCGTCGCCGCGCACTGTCCCAGGTGATCGGCTTCGTCGTGCTGGACAACGGGATCGCGACCATCACGTTCCTCACGGCGGGCGGTGTGCCGCTGCTGGTCGAGTTCGGCACCTCCTTCGAGCTGCTGCTCATCGTGATGATCCTGGCCGTGCTGTCCGGGCGGATGCGCACCGCGGCCGGACCGCGGGCGCTGGACTCCATGACGGAGCTGAGGGACTGATGGACCTGCTGCTCATCGTGCCCCCGCTGGTGGGGCTGCTGCTCGGGGCGCTGGCCGGCGCCGGCCGGCTCGTCCGCCTGGCCCCGGTGGCCACCAGCGTCGTCGTGCTCGGGGTCGGTGCGGCCCTGGTCGCCCAGCACGGCACGGTCGGCCCCGACGGCGGGCTGCTGCGCTCCGACGCGCTGTCCGCGTACATGCTCGCGCTGGTCGGTGCCGTCGGCCTCACCGCCACGTGGGGCGGCCTCGCACCGCGCGAACCCGGCCCGGCCGATGCGTCGCACCGCCGCTACTCCGCCCTGGTCTGCGTGTTCCTGGCCGCCATGTCGCTCGCTGTGCTCACCGACAACCTCGGTGTGCTGTGGATCGCGGTCGAGGCCACCACCATCACGACGGCGTTCCTGGTGGGGCACCACGGCACGCGCCGGTCCCTGGAGGCGGCCTGGAAGTACGTGGTGCTCGGATCGGTGGGTGTCGCGATCGCGCTGCTCGGCACGGTGCTGCTCTACGCCGCGGCCCGGGCGGCCGGGGAGCCGACGCTGTCCTGGACGGTCCTGGCCTCGGGGCGGCTGGCCCTGGACCCGGGGCTGGTCAAGGTCACCGTCGGGCTGGCGGTGCTGGGGTTCGCCACCAAGGCCGGGCTGGCCCCGATGCACTCCTGGCTGCCCGATGCGCACTCCCAGGCGCCGGCACCGGTCTCGGGGCTCATGTCCGGCGTCCTGCTCGCGGTCGCGTTCTACGCGATCCTGCGGGTGCAGGCCGTGGCCGATGTGGTGCTCGGCGGGGCGTTCGTGCGGGGGCTGCTGATGAGCGCCGGACTGCTCTCGTTGACCGTGGCCGGTGCGCTCATCCTGCGGCAGCGCGACTACAAGCGGCTGCTCGCGTACTCCAGCATCGAGCACCTCGGCATCCTCGCGGTCGGTGCGGCGATCGGCGGCCGGGTGGCCGTCGCCGCCGTGCTGCTGCATGCCCTCGGTCACGGTCTGGCCAAGGCGACCGTCTTCGTGGTGTCCGGCCGCATCCTCGCGAGCGAGGGCACCACGACCATCGCCGAGGTCCACGGTCTGCTGGCCCGCCGCCCGCAGCTCGCCGTGCCGTTCGTCGCCGCGATCGCCGCCCTGCTCGGGTTCCCGCCGTTCGCGCTGTTCTTCTCGGAGGTCGCGATCGTGGTGGCCGGCTGGCAGGCGGGGCTGGGGGTGGCGATGGGCGTCGTTCTCGTCCTGCTGCTCGTGGTGTTCGCCGGGCTGGCCCGGGTGACGGCCGCCATGGTGCTCGGTCCGCCCGACGGCCCGACCGGCCCGCTGCCCGCGGCGGCCCGTGGCCCGATGCTGCCGCTCGCGCTGGCCCTGGCGGTCACGGCCGTCGCGGGCTTCCTGGGCAGCTCGTTGGGCGATGTGCTGACCGCAGCAGCACAGGCGGTGGGCGCATGACCGCCCCCCGCGCGGACGGGACCGTCGAGCGGACCGTCACCCGCGACGAGCTGGCCGGCGCGGCGGAGGCGCTGCTCGCCGAGGACCACCGGTTGGCCCTGGTCGCCGGGCACGACGACGACGAGGCCGGGCTGCGTGTCGTCTACCTGTTCACCCGACCCGGCGAGCGCACCGAGCTCACCGTGACCGTCCCCCGCGACGACGCGTGGGTACCGTCCCTCGCGGCCCGGTCGTTCTCGGCGGGGCGGTTCGAACGCGCCCTGCACGACCAGTTCGGCATCGTGCCAGCCGGTCACCCACGCCCGCGCCGCCTCGTGCACCATGCGCACTGGCCCGACGACTGGTACCCGATGCGCCACGACGCGGGTGAACAACCCCGGTTCCGCGCGGACACCTCCTCGTGCGCGTTCGTGCCGGTCGAGGGCGCCGGTGTCTACGAGATCCCGGTGGGCCCGGTGCACGCCGGGATGATCGAACCGGGTCACTTCCGCTTCTCGGTGGTCGGGGAGACCATCGTGCGGATGAAGGCCCGGCTGTGGTTCGTCCACCGCGGGATGGAGAAGCTGTTCGAGGGCCGCACCCCGGCCGAGGGCGTCGAGCTGGCCGAGAAGATCAGCGGCGACACCTCCGTCGGCCATGCGCTCACCTACGCCATGGCCGTCGAGGCGGCGCTCGGCATCCGGCCGCCCGAGGCGGATGTGCTGGTGCGAGCCCTGCTGCTCGAGCTCGAACGGGTGCACAACCACGTGAGCGACCTGGGCGCGATCTGCAACGACGTCGGCTTCGGCATCGTGCACCAGCACACCCAGCGGCTGCGCGAACAGCTGCTGCGCGCGCACCGCGAGATCACCGGGCACCGCCTGCTGCGTGGCGCGATCGGCGTCGGCGGTGCGCGGGTGCTGGCGCTTCCCGATGTGGCGGCGCTGACCGCGGTCGGTGAGCAGGTGAACGAGCTGGTCCAGATCGCGCTGGGGAGCTCGGTGCTGCTGGACCGCTTCACCGGCACCGCCGTGCTCGCCGACGACGAGGCGAGGGCGATGGGCGTGCTCGGCTACGTCGCGCGCGCGGGCGGCCTCGACGTCGACTCCCGGCGCGACCACCCGTGGGTCGACCTCGGTCCAGGGTTCACCGTGCCGACCGGCAGCACCGGTGATGTGCTCGCCCGGTTCACCCAGCGCGTCGATGAGCTCGCGGTGTCGCTCACGGTCATCGCGCACCTCGTCGAGCGGCTCGACGGGCGGCTCGGTGCCGGTCCGGTGGCCGATCTGCCGGTCAAGGACGGTGCCGGCAGCGCGCTCGTCGAGGCCTGGCGCGGGACCGCGTGCCACCGCGTCGAGGTGGTGGGCGGGCGCCTGCGCAGGGTCGCGGTGCTCGACCCGTCGTTCTTCACCTGGCCGGCGCTGCCGGTCGCCCTGGCGGACACGATCGTCCCGGACTTCCCGTTGGCCAACAAGAGCTTCAACCAGTCGTACGCCGGCAACGACCTGTAGCCCGTGCCGGTTAGGCTCGCGAGCCGTGACCCGCCTGCTGCTCGCCTCTGCCTCCCCCGCCCGCCTGGCCACCCTGCGAAGCGCCGGGTTCGACCCCCTGGTGCGGGTCTCGGACGTGGACGAACCCGCCGTCCTGGCGGCGGCCGCCACGCGCCTCGGTGAGTTCGACGTGGCCGATGCCGTGCTGCTGCTCGCACAGGCCAAGGCCCTCGACGTGGCCTCCGCCGTGGAGGACGAGGGCGAGATCGACGACCTGCTCGTGCTGGGCTGCGACTCCCTGCTCGAGCTCGACGGCGAACCCTTCGGCAAACCGGTCGATGCGCAGGAGGCGACCGAGCGCTGGCGCACGATGCGCGGTCGGATCGGTGTGCTGCACACCGGGCACTGGTTGGTGGACACCCGCCCCACGGCCCCTGACGGCCCCGGTTCGGGCGCGACGCTCGGCGCCACGGCCTCGACCCGCGTCCACTTCGCCGACGTGTCCGATGCCGAGATCGACGCCTACGTCGCGACCGGTGAACCGCTCGCGGTGGCCGGGGCGTTCACGCTCGACGGGTGGGGCGGCCCGTTCGTCGAGGGTGTGGAAGGCGATCCGCACTCCGTCGTCGGGGTGTCACTCCCGCTGCTGCGCGCGCTGCTGGGTGAGGTCGGGGTGAGCGTGCCGGAGCTGTGGCGTCGGGGCTGAGGATTCCTCCAACGGGCCCGGGCCGGCACTTGGCCCCGGGCACAGTCTTCGAACCCGCCGGAATGTGCCGCCGACGGCCGGTGCGCGCCGCGCGTTACGGTGAGCCGTGCCCGCCCTGACCAAGGTCCTTGTCGCCAACCGCGGCGAGATCGCCGTCCGCATCGTCCGGGCCTGCGCCGACGCCGGGCTGGCGTCGGTCGCGGTCTACGCCGACCCCGATCGGACGGCCCTGCACGTGCGGCTGGCCGACGAGGCGTACGCCCTCGGTGGTGCGCGCGCCGCCGAGACCTACCTCGACATCGCCAAGCTGCTCGATGTCGCCCGCCGCACCGGCGCCGACGCCGTGCACCCCGGCTACGGCTTCCTCGCCGAGAACGCCGCCTTCGCCCAGGCCGTGATCGACGCCGGGCTGGTGTGGATCGGTCCGCCGCCGGCCGCCATCGAGGCGCTGGGCGACAAGGTGAGCGCGCGGCACATCGCCCATCGCGCGGGCGCCCCGCTGGTGCCCGGTACGTCCGACCCGGTCGCGGGTGCCGAGCAGGTGCACGAGTTCGTCGCCGAGCACGGGTTGCCGGTGGCGATCAAGGCGGCCTTCGGCGGTGGCGGTCGCGGCCTGAAGGTGGTGCGCGACGCCGCCGACATCGATGAGCTGTTCGATTCGGCGGTCCGTGAGGCGACGGCGGCGTTCGGCCGTGGTGAGTGCTTCGTCGAGCGCTATCTGGACCGGCCGCGCCACGTGGAGACCCAGTGCCTGGCCGATGCGCACGGCACGGTCGTCGTCGTCTCGACCCGGGACTGCTCGTTGCAGCGCCGCCACCAGAAGCTCGTGGAGGAGGCGCCGGCGCCCTTCCTCACGGCGGCGCAGCACACCCAGCTGGTCGAGGCGTCGGTGGCGATCCTGCGTGAGGCGCACTACGTCGGCGCGGGGACGTGCGAGTTCCTGCTCGGCGCCGACGGCACGATCTCGTTCCTGGAGGTCAACACCCGGTTGCAGGTCGAGCACCCGGTGACCGAGGAGGTCAGCGGGATCGACCTGGTCCGCGAGCAGCTGCGGATCGCCGCCGGTGAACCGCTCGGCTACGACGCGGTCACCACCCGTGGCCACTCGATCGAGTTCCGGATCAACGGTGAGGACCCGGCGGCGGGGTTCCTGCCGACACCCGGGCGGATCACGACGCTGCAGCTGCCGTCGGGGCCGGGCGTGCGGGTGGACTCCGGGGTCGTCGAGGGCGACACGATCTCGGGGGCCTTCGACTCGCTGCTGCTCAAGCTGATCGTGACGGGCGCGACCCGCCGGCAGGCCATCGAGCGGGCCCGCCGTGCCCTGGCCGAGCTGACGGTCGACGGCATGAGCACCGTGGTGCCGTTCCACCGGGCGCTGCTCACCGAACCGGCGTTCGCCCCCGCGAGCGATGACGAGCCGTTCACCGTGCACACCCGCTGGATCGAGACGGAGTTCGCCGACCGGCTCGCGGCGCTGGCGCCCCCCGCACCGGAGCCGTCCTCGACACCCGAGGAACCGGAGGCCGAGCTGGAGCTCGAGCGCGTGGTCGTGGAGGTGGGCGGCAAACGACTGGAGGTCGTGCTGCCGGCCGCGTTCGGCCTGGGCCGGCCGGGCGGACGCCCGAGCGCACGCCGCCCGGCCCGGCGCACCGCGCCGCGGGCCATGACGAGCGGCACGACGCTCACCTCGCCGATGCAGGGCACGATCGTGAAGGTCGCGGTGGTCGAGGGGGACCAGGTGGCCGAGGGGGACCTGGTGGTGGTGCTGGAGGCGATGAAGATGGAGCAGCCGCTCGTGGCCCACCGTGCCGGCACGGTGGCCCGTTTGGCGCCCCAGGTCGGTTCCTCGGTCTCGGCCGGCACCATGATCTGCGAGATCGTCGACTGACCGGGCAGGTCCCGCCCAGGCACGTCCCCCGGCCCGGGGACGGCTGGGTCGAGTGCGCGTGCGGGCGGCGCCACTGGGGTCTGGTGGGTGCGGCCGGTCTGCTGGTGGCCCGCCGCGACCATGTGGGCACACCCACCCACGTCCTGCTCCAGCACCGTGCGCTGTGGTCCGACCAGGGCGGGACGTGGGGGGTGCCGGGCGGTGCACGTGAGCCCGGGGAGACGGCCGTTGAAGCCGCGTTGCGCGAGGCCGCCGAGGAGGCAGGCGTCGACCCGGCCGATGTGGAGGTCGTCGACGAGTCTGTCCTGGTGCATCCCGACTGGAGCTACACGACGGTCCTGGGGTTCGAGACGTCGCCGATCGCGCCGCGGGCCACGGATGCGGAGAGCCTCGAGGTGGCCTGGGTGTCGGTCGCCGAGGTGCCGCGGCTCCCGTTGCTCCCGGCGTTCGCGCAGGCGTGGCCGATGCTCCTGGCCAGGGTGACCGCCCCGACCGGTTCCCGGCCTGACGCACCGCGCTAGGACGAACGTCACAGCGTCCGGACTTGCCTCGACCCGTGCGGGTAAGGGTAACCTCACCCCCATGAGGTAAGGCTTACCTCATCGTGCTGGGACGCCGTCCGTCCCGATCGGGAAGCAGTCATGGTCGCCAACTACCTCATCGGGCTCCGCGAAGGGCTCGAGGCCGCGCTCGTGGTCGGGATCCTCGTCGCGTACCTCGTGCGCACCGGACGCCGCGACCTGCTCCCCGTGCTGTGGACCGGGGTGGGCCTCGCGCTCGCTGTCTCGCTCACCTTCGGTGCGATCCTCACCTGGGGTCCCTCGGGCCTCTCGTTCGAGGCGCAGGAGGCGATCGGCGGCACCCTGTCGATCCTGGCCGTCGGCCTGATCACCTGGATGATCTTCTGGATGGCCCGCACCGCGCGGTCCCTCAAGACCAACCTCCAGCACCGGCTGGATGATGCCGTGGTCGCGGGCAAGCGCGCCGTGCTCGTGATGGCCCTGCTGGCCGTCGGCCGTGAAGGGCTGGAGACCGCGCTGTTCCTGTGGGCCGGGGCCCAGGCCACCGGGCGGACCACCGCACCGCTGCTCGGCGCTGTGCTCGGCCTGGCCAGCGCCGTCGTCCTCGGCTGGCTGCTCTACCGCGGCGCCGTGCGGATCAACCTGCAGCAGTTCTTCGCCTGGACCGGGGTCTTCCTCGTCATCGTCGCCGGTGGGGTGCTCGCCTACGGGGTGCACGACCTCCAGGAGGCCGGCATCCTGCCCGGCGTCAACTCCCTGGCGTTCGACGTGTCCGCGGTGATCGCGCCCACCTCCTGGTACGGGACCCTGCTCAAGGGGATCTTCAACTTCTCTCCCGCGACCACCTGGTTGCAGGCGATCGCCTGGGTCGCCTACGTCGTCCCCGTGATGACGATGTTCGTCCGGCAGGCGTGGGGCCACGCCCCCGCCCGGCCCGCACCGGTCGCCGTCGCGACCGCCGCCTGACCCCTCCACCCGCCCGCACCGCTCCTTGGGAGACCCATGTCCCGGCTCCGTCTGCTCGCGCCCGCCGTCCCCGTCCTGGCGCTCGCGCTGACCGCCTGCGTCCCGAACACGCCGACCGCCTCGTCCAGCGCGACGGCCGGCGGCGCACTCACCGTCAGCTCGACCGCGCAGGACTGCACGGTCTCGGCAGCGAGCGCACCCTCCGGGACCCTCACCTTCACGGTGACCAACGACGGGGCGCAGACCACCGAGTTCTACCTGCTCGCCTCCGACGGGCTGCGGATCGTGGCCGAGGTCGAGAACATCGGACCCGGGCTGTCGCGTGATCTGGTGGCCCAGGTCGCACCGGGCAGCTACTTCACGGCGTGCAAGCCCGGCATGGTCGGGGACGGTATCCGGGCGGCGTTCACCGTCACCGACTCCGGCGTCGAGGTCGGGCCGACCGGCGACGTCGCCGACCAGCTCGCAGCGGCCCAGACGTCGTACGTCGCCTATGTGAAGGACCAGGTCGGGACCCTCATCACCGGGACGCAGGCGTTCGCGGCCGCCTATGCGGCCGGTGACGACGAGACCGCGCGTTCGCTGTACGCGAGCACGCGCGTGCACTGGGAGCGGGTGGAGCCCGTGGCCGAGTCGTTCGGCGACCTCGACCCGCTGCTCGACCTGCGCGAGGCCGATCTCGAGGAGGGCCAGGTCTGGAGCGGTTGGCACCTCATCGAGAAGGACCTGTGGCAGCCCACGGCGCAGGCCAACGGCGGCACCGCGTACACCCCGCTCACGGCCGAGGAGCGCGCAGCAGCCGCAGCCGATCTCGTGACCTACACCCAGGAACTCGTCGACCGCGTCAACGCCGACGACTTCACGGTCGAGGCCTTCGCCATCGCCAACGGCGCCAAGGAGCTGCTCGACGAGGTCGCCACCGGCAAGGTCACCGGCGAGGAGGAGATCTGGTCGCACACCGACCTGTGGGACTTCGCGGCGAACGTCGACGGTGCGAAGGTCGCCTACGAGGTGCTCGCCGACGTCGTCACTCAGGAGGACCCCGACCTCGCCGCGAGCCTGGACGAGCGGTTCGCCGCGTTGCAGAGCCAGCTCGCCGAGTACGGCTCGGTCGAGACCGGCTTCGTCACCTACGACACCCTCACCCCCGACCAGGTCCGCGCCCTGGCCGCGGATGTCGACGCGCTCGCCGAACCGCTGTCGAAGCTCACCACCACCGTGACCTCGGCATGAGTGGAGGACCCACGGCGAACGTCGGCCCGGTCGATCCTGCACCGGCCGAACCCACGCCGGGCGAACCAGCACCCGGCGGACCGACCCCCGGCGGCACGCGCGGTCTCAGCCGCCGCGCACTGCTCGGCTGGGGCGGGGCCCTCGCCGGTCTCGCCGCGGCCGGTGCCGGGGGCGCCGCCGTCGGTGCGCATCGAGCCACGGCGGGCGCGGCCACGGGCGGTGCCACGACCACCGCAGGGGTGCACGCGTTCACCGGCGAGCACCAGGCCGGGATCACCACCGCGGCGCAGGACCGCCTCTACTTCGCGGCATTCGACCTCACCACGACGTCCCGGGACGATCTGGTCACCTTGCTGCGCACCTGGACCGTGATGGCCGCCCGGATGACCCAGGGACTGTCGGCCGGCCCGTTCGGTGCCGTCTCGGGCCCGTACGACGCGCCGCCCGACGACACCGGCGAGGCGATGGACCTGCCCGCTGCCGCACTGACCGTGACCTTCGGGCTCGGCCGGTCGCTGTTCGTCGACGACTCGGGCGCCGACCGGTTCGGGCTGGCGGGCAACCTGCCCGCCGCGCTGGCCGACCTCCCGCACTTCCCCAAGGACGACCTGGACCCCGATCGCTGCGGCGGCGACCTCGTCATCCAGGCCTGCGCCGACGACCCGCAGGTCGCCGTGCACGCCGTGCGCAACCTGGCCCGCGCCGCCTTCGGGACCGCCGTGATCCGGTGGGCGCAGCTCGGCTTCGGCCGCACCTCCTCGACGACCACGGCGCAGAAGACCCCCCGCAACCTGTTCGGGTTCAAGGACGGCACCGACAACCTCAAGGCCGAGAGCCCTGACCTGCTGGACGAGCACGTGTGGGTGCCCGCGAGCGCGGCCTCGGCCGACGCCGCCACGGGGGTCGACTCCGCCTGGCTGACCGGCGGCAGCTACCTGGTCGCGCGTCGGATCCGGATGACGGTCGAGACCTGGGACCGGTCGTCGCTGCGCGAGCAGGAGAAGGTCATCGGCCGGGACAAGCGCGAGGGCGCACCGCTGTCCGGCGGCACCGAGTTCACGACACCCGACTTCTCGGCACCCGCGAACGACGGCACCACCCTCGTCGACCCCCACTCGCACATGGCCCTGGGGCACCCGGACCAGAACGGGGGCCGGCACATGCTGCGCCGGGGCTACAACTTCACCGATGGCAACGACCCGCTCGGTCGGCTCGACGCGGGGCTGTTCTTCATCGCCTTCGTCACCGACCCGCGCACCCACTACGTGCCGATGCAGAACACGATGGCCCGGGACGACCTGCTGTCGGAGTACCTCGTGCACACCGGTTCGGGGCTGTGGGCCGTGCCACCCGGTGTCACGGACCTGCCGACCGGGTCGGACGGAACCCCCACGCTCACGGCCGACGGACCCTTCATCGGCCAGACGCTGTTCGTCTGACCGGCCGCAGCAGGGGCGGGCGCCTCAGTCGTCCTCGCGCCGGTGCAGCATCCGCGCGACCTCGGCGACCGTGCCCGACATCGACGGGTAGACCGTCGAGGCCTCCGCGAGGTGGTCCACCGTGAGCCCGTGCGTCACCGCGAGCGTGAGCGGGTAGATCGCCTCCGACGCACGCGGTCCGACCACGACGGCACCGAGCACGACCCCGCTGGTGGTGTGCGTGAAGATCTTGACGAACCCGTCCCGCACCCCGAGCATCTTCGCGCGCGGGTTGCGGGTCAGCGGCAGCATGCTCTTGGAGTACGACCGGCCGCGAGCCTGCAGCTCGGACTCGCTCTGACCGACCGTCGCGATCTCCGGGTTGGTGAAGATGTTGGCCGCCACCCCTTTGATCGACAACGGGTGGACGGCATCGCCCAGCGCGTGCGACATGGCGATGCGGCCCTGCTGGGCGGCCACCGACGCGAGCGGGAACACCCCTGTGCAGTCGCCGGCCGCGTAGATCCCCGCCACCGACGTGCGGGACACCTTGTCGACCTTCACATGTCCGGACCTGCTGAGCTTCACACCCGCCTCGACCAGACCCAGATCGGCCGTGGTCGGCTCCGAGCCGACGGCCATGAGCACGTGCGACCCCGCGACCGTCCGCCCGTCGGCCAGCTCCACGAGCACGCCGTCGGCGGTCCGTCGGGCGCCCACCGCACGGCAGCGGGACATGACCGTCATCCCGCGCGAGGTGAAGACCTCCTCGATGAGCGCCGCGGCATCGCCGTCCTGACCGGGCAGCACCTGGTCCCGGCTCGACACCAGCACGACATCGGAGCCCAGCGCCGAGTACGCACCCGCGAACTCCGCACCGGTGACCCCCGAACCGACCACGATCAACCGCTCCGGCAACCGCGCCAACCCGTAGAGCTGGGTCCAGGTGAGGATCCGTTCGCCATCGGGTACCGCACTGGCCAGCACCCGCGGCCGCGCCCCGGTGGCGATGAGCACGACATCGGCGTCGAGCACCTGCTCCGGACCGCCGTCCGAGGGCCGGACGACCACCTGGTGCGGCCCGGCCAACAGGGCGGAACCGGCCACGACCCGCACACCCTCGCGCCGCAACCGGCTGCCGATGTCCGCCGACTGGGCCGCAGCGAGCGCCTGGACCCGGGTGTTGACGGCCCCGAGATCGACCTGGTGGCGCACCCCGGCCGTCCCGCCGACCAACCGGATGCCCAGATCGGGTGCGCGGTCGACGATGGTCATCCACTCCGCCGTCGCGATGAGCGACTTGCTCGGCACGACATCGGACAGCACGGCCGAACCGCCGAGCCCTGTGCGCTCGACGAGGGTGACATGGGCTCCGAGCCGGCGTCCGACGAGCGCCGCCTCGTACCCGCCCGGCCCGCCGCCGACGATGACCACCCGTGGACCTTCGACCTCGTCGCTCGTCACACCGCCATCCTCCCAGCCCCTACTAGCCTGGTGCCCCATGGACCTCGACGACCTCGCCACAGACCCCTTCGACGTCGCCGCGCAGGCGGCCCGCGTGATCGCCGAGGCCACCGGGATCGCCCGCCACGACGTGGCGCTCGTGCTCGGCTCGGGCTGGGGCGGCGCGGCCGACCTCATCGGCGAGACCGTCGCCGAGATCCCCAGCCACGAGGTGCCCGGGTTCACCCGGCCCGCCGTCGTCGGCCACGTCGGCTCCATCCGGTCGATCCGGCTCACCGGTGCGCCCGGTGCCGAGCCCCGCCACGCCCTCGTCCTCGGCTCGCGCACGCACCTGTACGAGGGCCTCGGGGTGCGTCGCGTGGTGCACGGGGTGCGCACCGCAGCGGCCACCGGCGCCCGCACGGTGGTGCTCACCAACGGCTGCGGCGGGCTCGACCCGGCCTGGGCGCCTGGAACCCCGGTGCTGATCAGCGACCACCTCAACCTCACGGCCACCTCACCGCTCGAGGGCGCGACCTTCGTCGATCTCACCGACCTGTACTCGACCCGGCTGCGCGCCCTGGCACACGAGGTCGACCCGACGCTGCCCGAGGGCGTGTACGTGCAGTTCCGGGGCCCGCACTACGAGACGCCCGCCGAGGTCGCCATGGCCGGCCGGATGGGCGGGCACCTGGTCGGCATGTCGACCACGCTCGAGGCGATCGCCGCCCGGCACGCAGGTCTGGAGGTGCTCGGGATCTCCCTGGTCACCAACGCCGCCGCCGGGGTGAGCGACCAGCCGCTGTCGCACGCCGAGGTGCTCGAGGCCGGTGCCGCCGCCGGGCCGCGGATCAGCGCGCTGCTGGCCTCGATCATCGGACGCCTGTAACCGGTCTGCTCATCTGGGAGGCTGCACGGCGCCCCGCTAGGTTGGTCCGGTGCATGCCGACGACGCCCTCGCCCTGCAGGTCCGCTCGTGGATCAGCGACGACCCCGACCCCGCCACGGCCCGTGAGCTGACCGATCTGCTCACCGCGGCCGTGGACGGTGACGCCTCGGCCGAGGCCGACCTCGCCGACAGGTTCACCGAGCTGCTCCAGTTCGGCACGGCGGGGCTGCGCGGTGCACTCGGCGGCGGCCCGCACCGGATGAACCGCGCCGTCGTGATCCGGGCCGCGGCCGGGCTCGCGGCCTACCTGTCGGGTGAGCTCGACGGGGTGAGCCCGGCCCCGCGCGTGGTCATCGGCTACGACGCACGGCACAACTCCCACGCCTTCGCGCTCGACTCCGCGGCCGTGCTCACCGCCGTCGGGATCGAGGCGCTGCTGCTGCCCTCCCCGCTGCCGACCCCGGTCCTGGCGTTCGCGGTGCGCCACCTGCACGCCGACGCCGGGATCATGGTGACCGCCTCGCACAACCCGGCGGCCGACAACGGGTACAAGGTGTACCTGGGCGGCCGGGTCGTCGACGACTGGGGCCAGGGCGCCCAGATCGTCCCGCCGTACGACGCGGCCATCGCCCACGAGATCGCCCGGGTCACCTCCGTCGCGTCGGTCCCCCGGGCCGATGCGGGCTGGACGGTGCTCGGCCCCCAGGTGCTCGAGGCCTACGAGGCCGCAGCCGCGCCACCCGTCCCACCGTCCGCCGCGGACGGGGTGCGGATCGTGCTCACCGCGATGCACGGGGTGGGCGCCCAGGTCGCGGTCCGGGTCCTGCGGGCCGCCGGGTTCACCGATCTGCACCTGGTCGCCGAGCAGGCCGAGCCGGATCCGGACTTCCCCACCGTCGCATTCCCCAACCCCGAGGAGCCGGGCGCCCTCGACCTGGCGTTCGCGCTGGCCGAGCGCGTGCGGGCGGACCTCGTGATCGCGCTCGACCCGGACGCCGACCGCTGCGCCCTGGCGGTGCACGATGCACGCAGCGGCGGGTGGCGACGGCTGCACGGCGACGAGACCGGGGCGCTGCTCGGCGCGGCCGCCGCGTCGGCAGTCCGGCCGCCGAGCGCCACCGACGGTCCACCGCCCGCGCTGGCCTGCTCGATCGTGTCCTCGCGCCTGCTGTCCCGGATCGCCGCGGACGCCGGGCTCGGGTTCGCCACCACCCTCACCGGGTTCAAGTGGATCGCCCGCACACCCGGTCTCGTCTTCGGCTACGAGGAGGCGCTCGGCTACTGCACCGACCCGGCCCACGTGCGGGACAAGGACGGCATCAGCGCAGGCGTCCGGGCCGCCGGGCTCGCCGCCGCCGCCAAGGCCGCCGGGCGCACCCTCATCGACGGTCTGGACGACCTCGCCCGGGCCCACGGTCTGCACCTCACCGACCAGGTCGCCGCACGGTTCGCCGACGTGAGCCTCATCCCCGCCCTGGTCGACGGGTTGCGGACGGCCCCGCCGACCAGTCTCGGCGGCTCGCCGGTCACCGCCGTCGTCGACCTGGCCGCCGGCACCGACGATGACCGTGGCGGTCTGCCGCCCACCGAGGGCATCCGGCTGCTGGCCGCCGACGAGACCCGCGTCGTCGTCCGCCCGTCCGGGACCGAGCCGAAGATCAAGTGCTACCTGGAGGTCGTCATCCCGCTCGATCCGGCCGCGAGCGACGCCGAGGTGACGGCCGTCCGCCACCTCGCCCGCGCCCGACTGGACGCCGTGGCCGCCGACATCCGCGCTGCGCTGGGCCTGGACGCCCCGGTCTGACGGGTTCGCGTGCGCGGAGCGGTCCGCGAACCGCTACGCGTACGAGGCGTGCACCCGGCGCTCGACGCCGTCGAGCACCACGGTGCCGCCGTGGGGCACGATCCACTGCGGACGAGTGTGGCCGAACGGCGCCCCGACGCAGACCACCGCATCGGGGTTGTAGTGCATCACCGTCGCGATGACGACATCACGCTGGGCCGCCCGACGTACAGCCCGCTGCGCCGCATCGGGGCGATCGTCGCGGTCGCTCACCGGGGGCCGGGCGACCAGCACCCCGGCGACCTCGGCGAGCAGCCCCCGCTCGCCCATCGAGCGCAGCACCCAACCGACCTGCTCGGCCGACGGCATGAGCTCCGAGGTCTCCACGAGCAGCACAGCGCCGCGCAGCACCTCGCTCGGCAACGGGAAGCGGTCGGCCGCGAGCACCCAGTCGAGCACCTCGAGGCAGCCGCCCCAGGTCGGCCCTACGACCCGTCGCCGGGGCCCGGCCCACGTCCAGGGCTCGGTCGGCTCGCGCTCGCCGTTCTCCACCAGCGCCTGCGGATCGTTCCAGTCGACGCCGAAATCCTCCGACTCCCCTGGATCGGTGAGCTCCAGCTGCTCACCGGTGAGCAGCGCGGCCCGCAGCGACCGGGCGTGCACCTCGTCCACCGCGGGACCGGCTCCGAGGTGCACCTGCGTCGACCCGCCGTAGAAGGACGCCACCCCGTTGACCCACAACCAGGTCGTGAGGTTCGTGTTGTCGCTGTACCCGAGGAACGGCTTGGGGTCGGCCCGCGGCAGCCGCGGGTCCAGGTGCGGGATCACGGTGATCTGGTCGTCCCCGCCGATCGTGGCGACGATCGCCCGGATCGACGGATCCGCGAACGCGGCATTGAGGTCGGCCGCCCGGTCGACTGCGCTCGCCCCCAGCCGACGCGTGGTGGCCAGCTCGACGGGAACCAGGCCGGTCACCTCGGCAAGCCGGCGCATCGCCTGCTCGTGCACGGCCGGGAACATCCCCGGCGCCGCGAACGAGGGAGAGAGCACCGCGACCCGGTCACCAGGTCGGGCCTTGGCAGGGTGGACCAGCTCGTGGACGGGCATACGAACTATCCAACCACCGCGGCCCACCGTCAGCCCCGCCGCCAACCGGAGGTTGCGGAGCTTCAGCCCCCACACACCACCCGCAACCGCCGGTTCGGCGGGACGACGGGTGGGCCGGTCCGGCAGGCCGACCGGGCTCGACGTCCCCGCTGGTCCGACGGGCCGACCGAGGCCCCGGCCACCCCGGGCCGCTCAGTCCCCCGTGTCCGCCGCGAGGTCGGCGATGATGGCCGCGGTGCTCGACAGGCCGAGCCGCGTGGCACCCGCGTCGATCATCGACATGGCGTCCGAGCCCGTCCGGATGCCGCCCGACGCCTTCACCCCGAGCCGACCGCCGACCGTGCCCGACATGATGCCGACCGCGCGCATCGTCGCCCCGCCGGCCGGGTGGAACCCGGTCGAGGTCTTCACGAAGTCGGCGCCGGCGTCGGCCGCCGCGCGGCACGACTCGATGAGCTCGTGGTCCGACAGCGCGGCCGACTCGACGATGACCTTGAGCACCGTCGGGCTCGGCGCGGCTGCACGCACCGCCGCGATGTCGTCACGCACGTCGTCGAACCGGCGTTCCTTCGCCGCGCAGAGGTTGATCACCATGTCGATCTCGTCCGCACCGTCGGCCACGGCCTGAGCGGCCTCGGCCGCCTTGATGGCCGACTTGTGCGCCCCCGACGGGAAGCCGACCACTGCCGTGACCTTGACCGCGGGCGACCCGTCGGCTCCGACGGGGATGTCGAGCGGGAGCTGCGACGGCGACACGCACACCGACCAGGCGCCCAGCCGCACGGCCTCGGCGACCGTCGCGGCGACGTCCGCCCGGCTGGCCTCGGGCTTGAGCAGGGTGTGGTCGACGAACTGGGCGAACGCGGCCGCCGACAGCGGTGCGCGGCCGGCGGCAGGCGCTGCCGTGACGTCCGACGAGGGCGTGGGGTTGCTCATGCTCGATGCCTTCCTCCGGTGGGCCCCGCGAACGCGGGGACGATGACGTCCACGACGAGCGCCTCACGCACGTCGTGGTGGGCGAACGCGGCACGGGCCGCGGTCACGGTGACGTCCTGGACGTCCTGCCAGGTCCAGCCGGCCTCGTCGACCAGCAGGGCCAGCTCACGGGATGCCGAGGTGCCCGAGTGCAGCCGGTTGTCGGTGTTCACCGTCACGGCGAACCCCAGCCGGTGCAGCGCGGTCACCGGGTGCTCGGCGATCGACGCCGCGCCCCCGGTCTGCAGGTTGGAGCTGGGGCACAGCTCGAGCGCGATGCGGCGGTCGCGCAGCCAGTGGGCGAGCGGGCTCGTCGGTCCGTCCGGGCCCACCTGCGAGGCGATCGCGACACCGTGCCCGATCCGGCACGCGCCGGCCACGTGCAGGGCCGCCGCGATCGAGCTCGGCCCATCGGCCTCACCGGCGTGCACCGTGCACGGCAGATCGGCCTCCCGCAGCAGGGCGAAGGCCTGCGCGGCGCGGGACGGCGGGAACCCGGCCTCCGGCCCGGCGTAGTCGAAGCCGACGACGCCCCGGTCCCGGTAGGCCAACGCGACCCGGGCGATCTCGGTCGCCCGGTCGGCCTGCCGCATGGCGCACAACAGCTGGCCGACGACGATCCGCCCACCACTGTCCTGCACACCCTCGTCGATCCCGGCCTGGACCGCCTCGACCACCTGCTCCAGGCTCAACCCGCCGGCCTGGTGCTGCTCAGGGGCGTACCGGAGCTCGGCGAGCACCACACCGTCGGATGCCAGGTCGAGCACGGCTTCACGGGCGACCCGGGCCAGGTTGGCCCGGCTCTGCATGACCGCGACGGTGTGGACGAACGTCTCCAGGTACCGCTCGAGCGACCCCGACGTGCACGAGTCGACGAACCAGGCCCCGAGCTCGTCAGGGACGGTGGTGGGCAGCGGGTGCCCGATCTGCTCGGCCAGCTCGATGATCGTGGCCGGGCGCAGACCGCCGTCGAGGTGGTCGTGGAGCAGCACCTTCGGCAGCGCGCGCACCGCCTCGATCGTCGACCTGGTGCCGACCTCGTCGTCGGCCCCGGTCTTGCCGGGCTCGGACTCCTCCGGGCTCACGCGTCCTCGTCCTCGTCGTCGTTCAGGGGGGTCTCGGTGTCCTGGTCGAGCACGTCCGCCTCATCGGCGTCCGCGCCCAGATCTGCCCGCGCCGGGCCCGGGCGGTAGTCCTCGGGGTCCGTGGGCACCGCCGCGGGGTGGGTGAGGCTCACGGGCTCGTCGGGCTCGACCGGACGCAGCCCCGCGTCACGCCAGGTCGGTTCGCCGGGAACAGTGCTCATCGGTGTGCCTCCCCTTCGCGGTGCGTGCACAGGGCGCGGCCACGCGGTGCCAGCCACGTGCCCCATCCTGGCACCGCTTGCCGCGGTCGGCCCATGGCCCCGCGTCCGGACGAGACGGATCAGACCGCGATCCGGTCGATGACCAGCGGCCCGGGAGTCGTCGATCCGGCCTCGTCCACCACGACGCCCCCGACGAGCGCCTCACGTGCCCGGGCGAAACGCTCGGGTGTGTCGGTGTGCAGCGTGAGGATCGGCTGCCCCGCACGCACCCGGTCGCCGGGACGCGCGTGCAGCTGAACGCCGGCGCCCGCCTGGACCGGATCCTCCTTACGGGCACGGCCCGCGCCGAGGCGCCAGGCCGCGACCCCGACCGCGTAGGCGTCGAGCGTGGTCAGGACACCGTCCTGCTCAGCCACGACGACCTCGGTCTCCCGCGCCACCGGCAGCTCGGCATCCACGTCACCAGCCTGCGCCGCGATCATCGCCCGCCAGGCGTCCATCGCGGAGCCGTCGGCCAGGGCCCGCGCCGGGTCCGCGTCGGGCCGTCCCGCCGCGTCGAGCATCTCGCGGGCCAACGCCACGGTCAGCTCGACCACATCGGCAGGTCCGCCGCCAGCGAGCACCTCGACGGACTCCCGCACCTCCAGCGCGTTGCCCGCCGTCAGGCCGAGCGGCACCGACATGTCGGTCAGCAGCGCCACGGTCCGCACCCCGGCGTCGGTCCCGAGCTCGACCATGGTGCGGGCCAGCTCCCGCGCGCGGTCCAGGTCCTTCATGAACGCACCCGAGCCGACCTTGACGTCCAGCACGAGCGACCCGGTGCCCTCGGCGATCTTCTTACTCATGATCGAGGTCGCGATCAGCGGGATCGCCTCGACGGTGCCCGTGACGTCGCGCAGCGCGTAGAGCTTGCGGTCCGCCGGCGCCAGCCCCGAGCCCGCCTGGCAGATGACAGCGCCCACCTGTTCGAGCTGGGTCATCATCTCGTCGTTGGTCAGC
>JAKLPK010000036.1 GCA_022013895.1 Cellulomonas sp.
GACCTGGATGCTCCAGGCCACGACGCCGTGCTCGTCGACGATCGGGATGATCTCCTGGGTGTCGGCGATCCGGTTGCCGCCCGGCATGAAGTCGTCGGCCGAGATCCGCACCATCACCGGGTAGTCGTCCCCGGTGCGGCGGTGGATCTCGTCGATGATGTCGGTGAGGAACCGGGTGCGGTTGCACACCGGTCCGCCGTACTCGTCGGTGCGCCGGTTGGAGTACGAGGACAGGAACCGCGCGACCAGGTAGCCGATGCCCGCGTGGATCTCGAGCATGTCGATCCCGGCCTGCTGCGCGCGGACCGCTGCGTCCCCGTACTGGCGGATGATGAGCTGGATCTCGTCGTGCGTGAGCTCGCGCAGGTGCTTGACGAACGGCCCCCCGGGACCGTCGGACGGCCCGACCGCCTCCAGCTCGTGGGTGCCGTCGGCCCGCCACTCGTAGCAGCACTGCAGCTGCACGCAGGACTTCGACCCGCCGTCGCGGATCACGTCGGCCAGCCTGCGGAACCCGGGGATGAACTCGTCGTCCCAGATGCCGACGGCCCGGCCCGCCGTCGGGTACAGCGGTTTGGTGCCGTACAGGTTGCACACGTAGGCCGAGCCGATGGCGGTCAGACCCGTGCCACCGCGGGCCCGCTGGCCGTAGAAGTCGAGGAAGGCGTCGGTGATCTTGTAGTCGTCCACCAGACCGGTCGTCATCGGCAGGAAGCCGATCCGGTTCTTCAGCTGGACGGAGCCCAGGCTGATCGGTGTGAAGACATGGGGGTAGCTAGGCATGGGGAGGCAGACCTTCCTGTTTCAGGCATGGGGGGACCGCCGGCGGGCGCGATGTGGTGCGCCCGCCGTGGGCGGGGAACGGGGTGCCGGGGCTGCCGGCTACTTGTTGGTGAAGACGATCGGCTCGCGGTCGCGCATGCTCACGACGCCACCGATGCCGTCCTGGGTGTTGGCGGCCAGCACCTGGTTGCGGTTCTCCAGCTTGACGACGGAGTCGAAGCTGGTGCCGTCCAGCGACGCCTGGAGCACCTCTTTGGTCAGGCGGAGCCCGAACGGCGAGGTGCCGTGGGCGATCTCGGCGGCCAGCTCGAGGGCGGCCGGCAGCACGTCGTCGTCGGCGACGGCCTTGGTGGCGAAGCCCCAGTCGACGAGCTGCTCGGCCTTGAACCGGCGTCCGGTCATGAGGATCTCGGCGGCGCGGGCGTAGCCGACGATCTTGGGCAGGTAGAACGCCCCGCCCATGTCCGTGCCCGTGTACCCGATGGTGAGGTAGCCGGCGTTCATCTTGAACGAGTCACCGAGGATGCGCAGGTCGCAGGCGCAGGCCAGGGACAGCCCGCCACCGACGGTGTAGCCCTTGAGCGCGCCGATGATCGGCTGCTCGCAGCGGCGCATGTTGGCGACCTGGTCGGAGCACATGCGCTGCATCACGTAGAAGTCGCGCTGGATGCGGCCGCAGTCCTCGGGCGGTTCGAGGGCGAGGTCCTTGAGGTTGAATCCGGCGCAGAACGACCGGCCCTCCCCCGTGAGCACGATCACCCGGCAGTCGGTGTCCCAGCGGACCTTGGTGAGGAAGTCGTTGAACTCGCTCATCTGCTCGTAGGACATCGCGTTGAGGTTCTGCGGGTCGTTGAACGAGCAGGTGTAGACGGGCCCGTCCCGCGTGATGAGGAGCTTGCTGTAGCCGCTGTAGTCGAACTCCGGCAGGTGATAGCTGGTCTGGTAAACGCTCACGTCTGGCATCTCCTTCGCGGGCCGTCCAGAGGACCGGTCGGGCGGGGAGATGATCTGCGCTCGGCCTGCCTCCGACGATCGCCATCGATCGAACGGGAGGGGAACCACCTCGTCGAGGTGGGTTGCACCGGAGCGCTTCGGGCAACGGGATGAGTGTGGAGTGCCCCGAGGGGAGCCGTTTGGGCCCTACGTCCCGACGCTCAGCTCACCCGTCGAGGTGATCGCGGCGTCGAGGACCAGCGGGCGCCACTTCTCCTTGAGCACCCGGACGGCGTCCCGTACGGCGCGGTCGCGGCCGGCCAGGTCGTCGCGCCACGCGGCCCCGAGGGAGAACTTGAAACCCGCATCCGTGAGCTTGACCAGGCGAAACGCACCGTCGTCGAAGATCCTGGCCGATCCGCCGGTGTTGGGGTGCAGGGTGAGCGCAAGCCCGCCGCTGTGCCGGATGTGGGCCGAGAGCTTGACGTGGTCGAACTCCGGCAGCTCGACCAGGTCGCGGACACCGTGCGCCCGCAGGTTGGCGATCATCGTGGCCATCGCGACCGGTTCGACGTGCGGCGACCCCAGCGTGAGGGTGCGGCCCGCGAGCTGGGCGAGGCTGAGCGTGTCGTGGACGGCCAGCGGGTTGTCCGCCCGCATCACGACCCACACGTCGTAGGCGGCCAGGACCATCGTGCTGACCTGCGGTCTGCCCAGCGGCAGCTGGACGAGCGCGAGGTCCACCTCACCGCTGTCCAGCCGGGGCAGCAGCGCCGATGCGGCACCGACCTCGACATCCACCCGTCGGCCGCCGAGGGTGCTCCCGATGAGCGCGGCCACCGCCTCGAAGGCGTCGGGCGGGCACAGCGCGGAGACCCCGACCCGGATGGGACGTGCCCGCGTCGTGCGCACCATCGCCCGGGCCTCGTCCTTGAGCAGGTCGATCTCGCTGAGTGCCCGCCGGGCGCGCGGCAGCAGCGCGGAGCCCAGCGGCGTGATGGCCACGCGGTGGTAGTGCCGCACGAACAGCTCCCCGCCCAGCTCGTGCTCGAGCTCACGGACGGCTCGGCTGACCGGCGACGGCGTCAGGTGGACGCGTTCGGCCGCGTGACCGAAGTGCAGCTCTTCGGCGACAGCGACGAAGCATCGAAGGTGGTGGATCTCCACACCGGGATCGTAGGGACACGTTGCGCGTCGCAGCACGTACCTCTGTCCTACATGGCGATGGTCAGCAGACGAGCCGGGTGCCACTCTCGACAACGTCCCAGCCGGAGAGCGCCCGGTCTGCGACACCCACCCATGTCGATCCCTCCCGGAGGTGACCACCCGTGCCCGGCCGATCTCGGCGGGCCCGCAGCACGTCGTCGTATCGACTTCCGGTGCATCGCCGTGACGAGGCGTCGCGACCCACCGGACCGCGTCGCACGGCGCACCCGACGCTCCGAGCCTCGGGCTCCGCGCCTGTGACGTGAACACCGCGGTCGGACGGTCTGGTTCACCGCCCGACCGCCGCCGCGCGGCCCGCCGGCCACCGCTTCCCCCCCCACTGGACGGTCGTCGTGCGCGGCCGCGCGGCTCCTCACTGCCGACCGGTGCCCGCGTCCCCGCGGTGCCTCCCGGCCGACCCCGAGCACCTCCCAGGTGTCCTATGAGCAACCCGTCCCACCCCGCCTACGAGGTCCGCCGTCAGGTCAACCGCATCGCCGCAGCGGTGCTGTGCGACAACCCCGGCCCGCTGGAGGGGGACGGTACGAACACCTGGGTGCTGCGGGCACCCGGCTCCCCCCGCTGGGTGGTGGTCGACCCCGGGCCGCCTGACAACCCCGCGCACACGGAGGCCGTCGTGGCTGCGTGCGGCGGTCCCGAGCAGATCGAGGCCATCCTCGTGACGCATCGCCACTACGACCACACCGGCGGGCTGGACGACCTGGTCGCGGCGACCGGCGCACCCGCCCGGGCGTGGTCCGCCCAGTGGTGCCGGGATGCGAAACCGTTCCGTGACCGGGAGATCTTCGAGGTCGCCGGGCTCCGGATGGTGGTGCTGCACACCCCAGGTCACACCGCCGACTCGGTGAGTCTGCTCGCCGACCCCGCGGGTGAGCGCGCGGTGCTCGCCGGCGACACGGTCCTGGGCCGGGGCACACCGCTGCTCGACCCGGAGGACGGGTCCCTGCGCGACTACCTCACCTCGCTCAGGTTGCTCGCCCAGGTCGGGCGGGGGTGCTCCGTCCTGCCCGGGCACGGACCTGATCTGCCGGACCTGGTGCCCGTCGTGCACTACTACCTGGAGCACCGCGCCCACCGGCTGGACGCCATCCGCGGGGCCCTCGACACGCTCGGTGCCGCCCCGCAGGATGTCGAGCCCGAGGCCGTCGTCGCGCAGGTCTACGCCGATCTCGACCCGAGCCTGTGGCCCGCGGCGCTGCTCACCGTGCGCACCCACCTGGAGTTCCTCTGCCAGACAGGGGTGTGAGGAGCGCTGCGGGCCACGTCCCGACGGGTCAGCGGTTGGAGCGCGCCAGGTCGTTGCGACCGAGCTTGATCGCGGCCAGCCCCGCCATGACCACCGTTCCGAACACGTTAATGGTGAACAGGGTCTCGTTCAGTGCGTGCTCGCTCCACACCTGCCCGCCCAGATCGGTGACCATGCCGCTCGACGACGTGGCGAAGCCGACCAGGGACGCGGCACCGATCAGGAAGTACGCGGCCGAACCGATGACCAGGGGCTCCCGCCCCACGACCTTCGGCGCCGGCAGCTGCGGGCGGGACGCCAGGATGATCGCGAAGATCTGGAAGAAGATGTAGGTGACGAACCACCAGCCGAGGTAGTTGGTCCACGGCACCCCGAAGATCCCGCCGCCGCGCTCCCACACCCAGGTGTTCGCGATGGTCGAGGCGCTGGAGTCGCTGCCGAGGTCGTACATCGCCATCAACGCCGCTGAGAGCACGGGCATGGCCACGATGTTGATCCGCCGCACCGCATCGCCGCGGTCGGCCAACCGCTGGTCGGCGCCATCGAGCAGGGTGCTCGCCGTCAGCCAGCAGATCAGGCCGAGGAGCGCGTAGAGCAGGCCGATCATGATGGGGAAGCCACCGATCCGCGGGCTGTCACCGGGGTAGTGGTAGTGCCCGAAGGGGAACCCGGTACTGATGCTGATGTTCTCGAAGATGGTTCCCACGGCGAAGGCCACGAGGACGTAGATCCCGGTGAGCCGCCACCCGTAGCGGCCCGCGGCGACCACCAGCACGGTGACTCCGACCAGGAGCATGGTGACGAGCCTGATCGCGTCGGGCGCGGTGAAGGACACCACCAGCATGGCGAGGACCGTCACACCGAGCAGTGCGCGAGGGACGATCGCCCACGCACGCCCGGTGCGAACGGGATCACGGTCGGGAATCCGCGGGCGAGGGTGGGCGAGTGGTGCGGCAGTCATGACGGGATCTCCTCTGTCGTCGGTGCTGCGGACGGGACCGCCCGGTCTGCCGGCTGGGCAGCTGCGGTGGTGCGCAAGGCAGGAAGCAGCACCGCGTCGACCAGCTCGACGGCGAAGCTGTTGTCGAGCGGCAGGTTCAGCACGACGACGCGGTGGAAGATCAGCGCCGGCGCGGAGCTCGCGACGAGCGACAGGTCTGCCCGTCCCGCACGTTCCGGCAGCTCAGCCCGGTCGACGGCGCGACGGATGATCACCTGCCAGGAGGTGGTATCCAGGAACCCCAGCTCCTCCCGGAGAGTGGCGGCCAGCTCGGGCTCTCGACGCAGCGGCAGCATCAGACCGGCCAGGATCGCGGCCCGCTCCGGGGTCAGGGCCGCTGCGATGGTGGCGACGAACGCGAGCAGATCGGCCCGCAGGTCCCCGAGATCGGCAAGCTCCAGGCGCGCCACGTCGGCGAACTCCCGGCGCAGGGTCGCCAGGACCAGCTCCCGGGCGTTGGCGTGCCGCCGGTACATCGTCGGCGGGACGGTGGACGCCCGGCGCGCGACCTCGGTGATCGTCACACCGTCGTAGCCCACCTCGGCCAGCAGGGACACGGTGGCTCGGTGGATCGCCTCATCGAGCTGATCGTCACGGGGCCGGCTCATGGTGCTCCTCTCGCCTCGTCATTACGATACGAGTTAACACCGAAACGTAATGAGTGTCCAGCTCCCCCCGATCACTCACTCGGCCGGGGCCGGCGCCCCGGGCACAGGTCCGCCGCCGACCCCGGTGCGGGCTCGGCGGCGGTCGGTCTGCTCAGCCTGGTGCGGGTGGAACCGGTCGGCCCTCCGGCCAGCTCGAGGACGGTGGCGGCCGCCGCCTCAACCCCGCCCGCGCAACACCTGCGTCAGCGAGGCACCGGCGCCGTCACGACCGAACACCGGCAGCACGTCCACGGCCGCGTCGACCTCGACGACCTGCCCTCCGGCATAGGTCTGCCCGGTGTTCAGGTCGGTCCAGCCGGCCCCGTCCGGCAGGTACAGCGTCCGCCCGGCGGCCCCCTGCTGCACCACCGGGGCGACCAGCAGATCAGGCCCGAACATGTACTCGTCGTTCACCCGCCACGACTGGTCGTCGGCCGGGAACTCGTGGAACAGGCCGCGCATCACCGGTTGACCGGCCGTGTGCGCCTGCTCCATGAGGGAACGCGTGTACGGCCGCATCGCCTCCCTGACGGCGAGGTACCGGCGCAGCACCGCGTAGACCTCCTCGCCGAAGCTCCACAGCTCGTTGCCTGCGCCGCTGGGGCATCGACGGGTCCCGTCGGCGGCGGCCACCGGGTGACCGGGGCGGCGGTCGCCGTGCATCCGCATGACCGGGCTGAAGGTGCCGAACTGGAACCAGCGCACCATCAGCTCGCGGAAGCCGGGGTCGTCGATGTCGCCACCGTGGAAGCCGCCGATGTCGGTGGTGAACCACGGGATTCCGGCCGCCCCCATGTGGATGCCCGCGACGATCTGACGTCGGAAGTCCTGCCAGGTCGACCGGATGTCACCGGACCAGACGAGCGCCCCGTACCGCTGGCTGCCGGCCCAGGCGCAGCGGACCAGGTTGACGACCTGCTCCTGCCCGGCTGCCGCCATGCCCTCGTAGAAGGCGCGGGAGAAGTGCTGCGGGTAGATGTTCGCGATCTGCTGACCCGGACCGGCGTGGTACCGGTAGTTGTCGATGTCGTACCGGCCGTACTCGGGCTCGGCCTCGTCGAGCCAGAAGGTCCGCACGCCCTTGCTGTAGTAGTTGACCCGGCACAGGTCCCACAGGGCGGCCCGGCCACCGGGGTGGGTCACGTCGAGGAACATGCTCGGTCCCTCGAAGCTCATCTGGACGTCCAGCCCGCGGTCGGCCCGCACCAGGTGGTTGTCGGCGCCCAGCCGGGCGAAGTTCTCCGACTCGACGGAGACCTGCGGCCAGACCGAGACCATGAGCTCGACGCCCAGCTCGTCCAGCTCGGCCACCATCGCGGCCGGGTCCGGCCAGAACTCCTCCTCGAAGCGGTAGTCCCCCATGTGCGGCCAGTGGAAGAAGTCGGCGACCACGACGTCCAGCGGCAGCTCACGGCGGTGGTACTCCCGCGCGGTCTCCAGCAGCTCGTCCTGAGTGACGTACCGCAGCTTGCTCTGCCACAGCCCCAACCCGTGCTCCGGCATCATCGGCGCGTGCCCGGTGGCACCGGCGTAGGCCGCCGCGATCTGCGCCGGGCTGTCGCCGGCGGTGACCCAGTAGTCGAGCTGACGGGTGCTCTGCGCCACCCACTCGGTCCGGTTGCGCCCGAAGGTGGCGCGGCCGATCGCGGGGTTGTGCCAGAGGAACCCGTAGCCCGCGCTCGACACGACGAACGGCACCGAGGCCTGGGAGTTGCGGTGCACCAGCTCGAGCGTCGACCCCTTGAGATCGGCGAGCTCCTGCTGGTAGAGCCCCATCCCGACCAGGTGCTCGTCCGGGTCCGACTCGAACGCCGCCGTCACATGGTGGTCGCCGCCGACGATGGCCCGGTAGTCGCGAGCACGCAGCTTGAGCGACCCGCCGTCGTCGAGCTCCTTGAGCAGCACCCGGCCGGAGGCGTCGAGGAAGGTCACCGAACAGGCGCTGACCTCGTACCCGCACTGGGCGTCGTACTCCTGGCGGGCGGTCAGCCGGACCGTGATCCGGCCGTTGACCAGGACCGCCTGGTCCTCGCCCAGGTCGATCACGGGGGATGAAGCGGGCGCGGGCAGCAGCGCCCAGTCGGCGCTGTCGAGGATCTCGCCCGAGCGCACCGACCGCACGCGCACGCTGTCCGCCCCCCAGGCGGCGACGACGAGGGTCTCGCCGTCGCCCGTCCAGGTCAGGCTCTGGCCATCGGTCTGAAAGTGCGTCACGGCAGTGGTCTCCGTCTCCGGGATGAAGGGGTGTGGATCAGGTCTCTGGTCACCGGGAAAGCTCGACGGCGGCCCACGAGATCGGCGGCAGCTCGATCTGCAGGACGCCGTCCGTCCCGAGCACGCAGGTCAACGGCTGCGGTGGCACCCGGTCGGGCTGCGCCAGGGTGTTGGCGGCCAACGGGTCGCCGTCGTGCAGCATCTGCGCGGACACCACGCGGGTCGCACCGAGCTGCGACACGTCGAACCGCACGGTCGTGGGCTCGCTCTGGTGGCGGTTGACCAGGAACAGCGCGGCGCGGCCCGACTCGTCGTCCACGGTCGCCGCCGCATCGACCACCGGCACCTCCCCGAAGGTCGCGGTCGCGATCGTCGGGCAGTCGATCACCGGGGCGAGCACGGTGCCGCCGGCCAGCCGGGAGGTGAGGGCGAACGGGTAAAACGTGGTCTGGCGCCAGGCCGGGCCGCCGGGTTCGGTCATGATCGGGGCGATCACGTTGACCAGCTGCGCCAGGCTGGCGGCCCGGACGCGGTCGTGGCGGCGCAGCAGCGTGATGAGCAGGCTGCCGACCACGACCGCATCGGTCACGGTGTAGACGTCCTCGAGCTGACGCGGTGCGATCGGCCAGCCGACGGGCCGGCCGGCCTTCTCCTCGGCCTCGATCCGGGCTTCTTCGGCCTGCCAGGTCGTGAGGTCCCAGACGTTCCACTCGTCGAACGAGATCGCGATCTGGCGCGAGGAGTGCCGCAGCTGCTGCACGTGGTCGGCCGCGGTGACGACGGTGGTGATGAACCGGTCCATGTCGACCGACGAGGCCAGGAACGAGGCCCGGTCGCCCTGGTCGTGGTAGTAGGCGTGGCAGGAGATGTAGTCGACGACGTCGTAGGCGTGCCCCAGGACCGTCCGCTCCCACTCGCCGAAGGTCGGCATCTGCGAACCGGACGAACCGCAGACCACGAGCTCCAGTCCGTTGTCCGCACGCTTCATCGCCGCACCGGTGCGGGCCGCGAGACGTCCGTACTCGTCCGCGGACAGGTGCCCGGTCTGCCACGGACCGTCCATCTCGTTGCCCAGGCACCACATCCGCACCCCGTGCGGCTCCGACGCCCCGTTCGCCACCCGGGCGTCGGCGAGCGCCGTGCCGGCTTCGCCGTTCGTGTACTCCAGGAGGTCGAGGGCCTCCGCGATGCCACGCGTGCCCAGGTTGACCGCCATCATCAGCTCGACGCCGGTGAGCCGGGTCCAGGCGGCGAACTCGTCGAGCCCGACCTGGTTCGTCTCGCGGACGTGCCAGGCCAGGTCGCGGCGCACCGGCCGCTGCTCACGCGGGCCGACGCCGTCCTCCCAGCGGTAGCCCGAGACGAAGTTGCCTCCCGGGTAGCGCACCGTGGAGACCCCGAGCTCCCTGACCAGGTCGACGACGTCGCTGCGGAAACCCATGGCGTCGGCGGTCGGGTGGCCGGGTTCGTAGAGACCGTCGTACACGCAGCGGCCGAGGTGCTCGACGAACGAGCCGAACAGTCGCCGGTCGAGGGGGGCGACAGCGTGGTCGGAGCGCACGCTGATGCTGGCGGCGGGCATGGGTGTTCCTTTCGGGAAGGCGCTTTCAGGCAGAGGGACGGCGGGTCAGTCCTTGACGGCGCCCGCGGTGACTCCCGCAGCGACGTAGCGCTGGGCGAAGACCAGCAGGACGGTGGCCGGGATCGACGCGAGCACGGCCGAGGCCATGACGGCGTTCCAGTTGGTCGACTCCGCGCCGACGAAGCGGAACAGGGCCAACGTGATCGGCGTGATGCTGTTGCCCGATGTGAGGGTCTGGGCGTTGAGGAAGTCGCCCCAGGCGAACAGGAACGCGAACAGCCCGGCCGTGACGACGGCGTTGCGGGACAGCGGGACGACGATGGCGCTGAAGGTCCGCAGGCGGCCGGCGCCGTCGATGCGCGCAGCCTCGAGCAGCTCGTCGGGGATGGTGCGCATGAACGCCTGCAGCAGGATGATCGCGAACGGCACCGAGGCCGTGGAGTCGGCGAGCACGAGGCCGAAGCCCGTGTTGAGCAGTCCGAACTGCTTGTAGAGCGCGAACAGCGCCGTGACCAGGACCACGCTCGGGATCATCTGGGCGAGCAGGAACCCGAACATGAGCGCACCCGTGCCCGGGGCGCGCAGCTTGCTCATCCCGAAGGCCGCCGGGAGTGCGATGACCAGGACGAGGACGACCGTCGCCATCGAGATCCACATGCTCGTGAGCAGCGATCCGAGGTTCTGCTCGAGCGCCAGTCGGTAGCCGTCGAACGTGGGGTCGACGGGGAACATGAGCGGGGGCGTGCGCACCAGGTCCGCGGGTTTGGTGAGCGAGACGTTCACCATCCAGTAGAGCGGGAAGAGCAGCGCGGCGCACAGCACGAGTCCGACTGCTGTGGTCAGCCACCGGCGACCGGTACGCGGCCTCATGCGTCCATCTCCTTGCGCTGGGTCCGGATGTAGAGCAGACCCAGACCGAGGGCGACGAAGAACAGCAGAGTCGCCACGGTCGCACCCAGGCTGAGGCTCTGCTCGGTCCCGCCCTGGAACGAGAGCTTGTAGGACCAGGTCGCGAGGGTCTGGGAGCTGTCGACCGGGCCACCCTTGGTGATGACCCAGATGACGTCGAAGGCCTTGATCGTGTAGACGAGCCCGAGCAGCAGGGTCACCTGCGTCACGGGTCGTAGCAGCGGCCACGAGATGGACCGGAACCGGCGCCACGGGCCGGCGCCGTCGAGCGCCGCCGCCTCGTAGAGGCCCTCGGGGATCGCCTGCAGACCGCCGTAGAGCAGGACGACGTTGAACGGGATCCCGAGCCAGATGTTGGCGATGATGACGGCCCACAGCGACCACGAGGGGTCGGACAGCCAGCCGATGTGTGTCCCGAGCAGCGAGTTGATGACGCCGTAGTCCTTGTAGAACATCCAGCGCCAGGTGGTTGCCGACACGATGACCGGGAGCAGCCAGGGCACCAGGATCAGGGACCGGAACAGCGCCGACAGCGGGAAGCTGCGGTTGAAGAACACCGCGAGCGCGAGGCCGAGCCCGAACTGGAACACGAGCGAGACGCACGTGAAGATCGCCGTGTTGGCCACGACCGTGGGGAACAGCGGGTGCCCGAAGATCGTGACGTAGTTGTCGAACCCCACGAAGTCGGCCTGGCCCGTGAAGTACGACATGAACGTGTAGTGCTGGAGGCTGAGCTGCCCGGTCCGCACGATCGGGTAGACGAAGAAGATCAGCGTGTAGGCCGCGACCGGCGCGACGAACCCGAAGGCCGCGAGCCGGGTCCGCCGGGCCGCCCGGCGGCGGGAGGCAAGACGATGTGCGTCGTCCTGCTCACCCGCCGCCGAGACGGCGACACCCGAGGTGTGGTGCGCCACGGTGGAGGCCCTTGCCTACTTCGACGCTTCGGCCGCGGTCTTCAACGCGTCCGCAGGCGTCGACTGCCCCGCGATCGCACCGGAGAGCGCCTCGCCCAGGTTGGTGGCCACGGTGGCGTACGCCGACCCGAGGTCTTCCGTGCGGCTACGGGCTGCGGCGACTGCCGAGACCCACGGGACCAGACGCGCGTCGTCCGCGGCCTGCGTCTCAGCCTGGTCGGCGTACGGCGAGATGTAGGTCTGGCCGGTGAGCCACGACTCCAGGTTGTCGGGCTGGACGAAGCAGTTGACGAACGTCGCGGCGGCCTCGACCGTCGCGGGGTCGCTGCTCTGCACGATGTTGACGAACTCGCCGCCCAGCGGGCTGGCCGCGTCGCCGCCGTCCTTGGCCGGGATCGGCACGACGGCGTACGGGATGCCGCTGGCGTCGAGGTCGTTGAGCTGCCAGGTGCCGTTGACCATCATCGCCGCATGTCCGGCGGCGAACTGGTCGCGGATCTCCTGCTGGTTGAGCGTGACGTTCTCGCTCGACGCGTAGCCGTTGTTCACCAGGTCGACCCACAGCTGCAGGGCCTCGACGGCCTCCGCCGAGTCGAGCTCGGTGAGCTCGGCGCCGGCTCCCCAGAAGAACGGCAGGAACTGGAACGTGCCCTCGGCGTCGGGCCGCGCGGAGAACGCGATGCCGTACTGCCCCTTCGCCTGGTCGGTGAGCGCCTCGGCGTCCGCCTCGAGCTCGGCCCAGGTGGTCGGCGGGGTCAGGCCGGCCGCGGTGAACAGGTCGGTGTTGTAGAAGAGCGCCAGCGTGTTGGAGCCGAACGGCGCGCCGTAGGTCTTCCCGTCGTAGATGCCCGAGGCGACGATGTTCTGCTTCATCGCGGAGGTGTCGACGCCCGAGGTCTCGTTGTCGACCAGGATCCCGGTCTCGGCGTACTGGGCGACGTTCGGGTTGTCGAGCACGACGAGGTCGGGCAGGTCACCGCTCGAGGCGGCCTGGGTGAGCCGGTCGTTGATCGACTGGTCGACGGTGCGCTCGATCGTGATGCCGGTCTGCTCCTCGCAGGTGCCGATGAGGCCCTCGAGCGGTGAGTCGCCGGTGTTGTACTGGGTGAAGCCGTCCCACCAGGTCAGCGTGGTGACGGAGGCGGAGCTGGTGGCGTCCGCGGAGCCACCGGAGCTGCAGGCCGCAGCGAGCAGCAGCACCGGGATCGTGGCCGCCACCCCAAGGGTCAAACGTCGTTGCTTCACAACAGTCTTCCTCTCTGAAGAGTGTCATCCGTGGCCGGTGGTGCGGCGTCGCAACCTTTGGTGAACCACTTCACCGACACCGGGAGGTTAGCCGATCAGGAGAACCGGTTCAACGGTTTGGAGAACCGGTTCTCCTGATCGTGATCAATCGTTATCCGACCGTGACCTCCCGCCGGGACGCCGGGACGCACCGCACCCGTCGGGCGCAGGTCGCACCAGCCAGACGCGGGGCCCCACCCGTCGGGTCAGTCCCGACGCAGACCCCGACCCGGCGCACCCGTCGATCCCCGCTCGTACAGGACGGCAGGCAGCAGCTCGACCGCACCGGACGGTTCGCCCGCCAGCTCGTCGATCGCCCGGGTGACCGCCCACTCCACCATCGCCGCGCCCGGCAGGTCGACCAACGTCGTCCCCGGGTGCAGCACGGCGAACTGCTCGGCCGGTGCCAACGCCACCACCGACAGGTCGTCCGGCACGGAACGCCCCTGGGCCGCGATCACCTCATGGAGCGCGACCAGCGAGGACACCCCCATCACCAGGATTCCGGTGAGGTCGGGAAGGGTCGACCGGACCTGCGCCACCCACTCCTGGACATCCGCCACCTCGGTACCGCACGGGTGGAACAGACCGCGGACGCCCAGCCGCTCGCACTCGGAGTAGAACGCGAGCCTGAACCGCCGCCGGTACGCCAGAGCCTGCCCGGGCGGCTCGGTCGGTGGCGCGAGCACCGCGATCTGCCGGTGCCCCAGCCCAGCCAGGTGCCGCACCATCGTGCGCGCGGCCTCCGCGAAGTCGAGGTCCACCGCACTGACCCCGAGCCGGTCGTCGGGAACACCGATGAGCACGGTCGACAACCCGCGGTCGAGCAGCATCTGGACCCGTGGCTCGACGATCCGGATGTCCATCACCACGATCGCATCGGCCAGGATGTCGCCGCGCAGCTCGTCGTCACCGCGGCCCATGACCAGCACGTCGTAGCCGCGCGGCTCGGCGGCGTACATGGCGGCGCGCACGAACCTCATGAAGATGTCGACATCGGCGTCCGCGGTCTCCGGCGACACCTGGGCGAGCATGCCGAGGATGTTGGTGCGGCCGAGGGCGAGCGCCCGGGCGGCCGGGGACGGCCGGTAGCCGAGCCTCGCCACGCTGGCGAGCACCCGGTCCACGGTCGCCTGAGGCAGCTTCTTGTTGCCCGACAGCACGTAGGACACGGTGCTCGCCGCGACGCCGGCATCTGCGGCGACGTCGCGGATGGTGGCCATGGCCTCACCTTAGGACGTCGGCGCCCACCGCCCAGGAGCGCTCGCTGCGAGGGCGCCCCCAGGCTCACCTCGCCGGTCGAAGGCCTACCGGGCCGCCGATGGATGTCGGCACCGACCGACCCGGGGCGGGATGCGCGCCATGGACCTCGACGCACCTATCCTCACCGCGTGCTCGTGCTGCTCCCACCGTCCGAGACGAAGTCCGCACCCGCATCGGGTCCCACCCTCGACCTGACGGGGCTGAGCGCCCCCGAGCTGACCCCGGCCCGGTCCGCGGTGCTCGACGCCCTCGTCGCACTCGTCGGGCAGAGCGCGGCACCGCACGCGGCCGCCGTCCTGGGGACGGGTCCCTCGCTGGCGGACGAGGTCGAGCGCAACGCCCGGCTGCGGGAGGAGGCGACCGCCCGCGCGGCCACCGTCTACACCGGGGTGCTCTACGCGGCGGCCGGCCTGGCCGCGCTGCCGCCGGCCGCCGCCCGGCGCGCCCGCGACCAGGTCCGCATCATCTCCGCGCTGTGGGGTGCCGTGAGCCCCGCCGACCTGATCCCGGCCTACCGGCTGTCAATGGGTACCGATCTGCCGGGCGTCGGGCCGCTCGCAGCGTTCTGGCGCGCCCGCCTGCCGCAGGCGCTCGACCCGATCGCCGGCGATCTGGTGGTGGACTGCCGCTCATCGGCCTACGCCGCGGCGTGGACCCCGCCGCCCGGCGTCCGCTGGGTGCAGGTGCGGGTGGAGCAGCAGGTGGGCGACCGCCGCCGGGTCGTCTCGCACCACGCCAAGCACGCCCGCGGCCTGCTCACCGGGCACCTCGTGCGGTACCGGGGCCGCGCACCGCACGACGCCGACTCGTTGCGCGCAGTGGCGGCCGGGCTGATCGGGCCGCAGGTGCTCGCGGTCGAGCTGGGTCCCGAGCCGCGCCGCGGGGCGCGGACGCTCACGCTCGTGGTGGGCTGAGAAGCCGAACTGCGGTCAGTCGTCCGGCTCGCGCACGGCACCAGCCGGTCCGCCCGACGCCCCCGCCACCAGCCGGGCGACGTGCCGGGCGTCGATGAGCATCACCACGCCGAGCACCGCGACCGCGAGCGCCATCGCCGCGACCACGTCGGTGAGGAAGTGGTAGCCGAGGTACAGCCGGGACACCGCGACCGCCGTGGTTCCCAGAACGCTGGCCGCCGCCCAGCCGATGACCCGGGCCCTCGTCGGCCGGTTGCGGATCACGAGGTACCCGCACACCAGCAGCAGGGTCGCGGTGCCGAGCGTGTGGCCGGACGGGAATGAGGCGGTGGTCTCCAGCCCGGGCACGTCCATGGTGCCCACCGGCGGTCGCGGACGGGCCACGAGCCCCTTGAGCGCCAGCCCGAGCGCCGCGGAGCCGATCATGGCGCCGACCAGCAGCAGCGGTCGCCACCACTCCCGGCGCCGCAGCCCCCACACCACCGCGCCGATCGCCACCAGGAACGGCAGCACCGTCGGCCCGGTGACCAGGGAGATCGCACGCATGGTCGCCGTGAGCGCGGGGCCGCGGACGGCGACCAGCGCGCGTAGCGCCGGTTCGTCGAGCGTGGCGAGGTCGTCGTTCTCGCGAACCCCGTCGAGCACGGCGACGAACGCCATGGCGCCGAGGATGATCGCGACCAGCCCCGGCAGCAGACGTAACGCCCATCCGGGCATCGGGACCTCGGGCGTCGTCATGACCCGGGACGGTAACCGCCGCCCGGGGCGGGCACGAGCCGACCCGGTCACCAGAACCCCACGGCGGCCCGGGTTAGCCTGGTCGGCAGTGACTCCTTCTCTCGCCCTGGCCGCCGCTCCTGCGTCCCTCCGTGCTGCCGCCCTCCGTGCTGCCGCGACCGAGCAGTCGGTCGCCGCGGTGCTGGTCCCCGTGGTCGTCGTCCTCGGCGCCGTCGCGCTCGGGTACGTGCTCGCCACCGTCATCACCGTGGCGGTGCGTCGGCTCGCCCGGCACTCGGACGTCGCGGCGCACCTGTCCAGACGGGGCCGCCGACCGCTGCGGGCCACGTTGCTGGTCGTCGCGGCCTGGGTCGGGATCACCGCGTCCACCGACCGGACCGCCGGGTGGCGCTCGCCGACCGAGCACGTGCTGCTGATCGCGCTCATCGTCACGCTCACCTGGCTGACCGGCTCGCTCGCGTTCGTGCTCGAGGACTTCGCCCTGGGCCGCTACCGCGTCGACGTCGAGGACAACCAGCACGCCCGCCGGGTCCGGACACAGATCCAGGTGCTGCGCCGGCTCACGGTCGCGCTGCTCGTGATCGTCGGGATCGCCTCGATCCTGCTCACGTTCCCCGAGGCGCGTGCGCTGAGCACCAGCATCTTCGCCTCGGCCGGGCTGCTGTCCATCGTGGCCGGACTGGCCGCCCAGAGCTCGCTGGCGAACGTGTTCGCCGGGATGCAGCTCGCGTTCACCAACGCCATCCGCGTCGACGACGTGGTGATCGCCGACGGCCAGTGGGGACGCATCGAGGAGATCACGCTCACCTACGTCGTGGTGCACATCTGGGACGACCGGCGGCTGCTGCTGCCGTCCACCTACTTCACGACGACCCCGTTCGAGAACTGGACCCGGCACGCGTCC
>JAKLPK010000037.1 GCA_022013895.1 Cellulomonas sp.
ACGAATCAGCGAGTTGGCCACTTGCTCGTCTGCCCAGTCACGATCGAGGTCATCGATGACTACATAGGTGTAGTACTGCGAAGAGTCGAGGATGTCCTCGTCCAGGACGTTCATCATCTGGTTCAACCGGGGAAGCTGAGTTGCGTTCACCACTCGCTGAAAGCGCTCCGCCCGCTGCACGCGCGTCTCCACTGACGATGCTTCCAGCGCACTTCCTCGTGCGTCGACGGCTCCGACCCCGGTGAGGCCCAGCTTCCCACCGGCCTCTGCTTCGATCTGGCTCTCAAATCGCGTGGTGATGTCGCGAACCCGCTCGTCTGTCTCGCACCAGAACTTGCCCTCGAACTCTTCTAGATACTCAAGCGCAGCGACTTTGCTTCGGTCGCGCGAGATGCGCGACCGAAGGTTCTGGACGAAGTTCCGCTTGGCTTCCGGACTGTCCACGTGATAGCGATTCTTGATTACCTCGATTAGGAGGACGTGCTTCCAGAGAGCGATGAAGAGGGGATCGAGGTGCACCTGCAGATCCGTTAGGTAGCGGACGACAGTGAGGTCCGCGATATACGGCAGCGAGAGGTCCTCCGGCGTGATTCGAATCACGTGTCCCGGATGATCCTCCTCTAGGCGCCGTAGCAGAGCCGACTTTCCGACTCCAGTTCGACCAACAAGAAAGCACCTTGGATCATCGTGAGCCGCAATCGTGAGGTATGTGGCCGACTCATAGAAACCGTCCTGCAGGAGCGGGTCCGCCTCAGCTTGCTCTCCCCCGAGTGTGAACCTGCCCGTTCGCCACGAGCCCTTCGCCGGATTGGCCACTTCGTCCGCCCTTCATCTCGCCTGGACGGTAGCGCGCTTGTACGTCGTCCGTCGATGGAGTCATGGACACTCATGTGGAGCGGCGGACGCCATACGTCCACCCGTCGACTCCGCACGAGGACTACCTCGTCCGGCTAGATCGCCACGGGCTCCTCCGCTATCCGCGGGCCTACAAGCGTGAGGCGCCCCACCCAGGGCCGCGGCAAGCGGCCCTTCAAAGGTCAGGCTTTCGCTTGAACGCTGCTCTCTCCCCAGAGCACCTCGCCCATCCGGCGGTTGGTCTCCTCGACGAGCTCAGGCACGACGTGCTGGTAGCGCGCGGCCATCGCGGACGAGGTCCAGCCGAACACACTCATAACGACGCGCTGGTCGACGCCCTGAACCAACAGCAGCGTCGCTGCGGTGTGGCGCGCGTCGTGGAGTCGAGCGTGGCGGATACCCAGCCCCTCCAGAAACGCAGTCCAGCGGAGTGAGTGGTCGCGAGGCGCCACGGGCCGTCCAGTGGTCGTGGTGAACACCAGCGCCCGGTCGCGCCGCACCGTCCCGGCGCGGATGCGCGCCTCGCGTCGCCGCTGGCGATGCTTCCGGAGCTCGGCCAGAAGCGGCGCAGGCAGCGGCGGCGTTCGGATCGACGTCGTCCCACGACAACCCGAGCACCTCCCCGCGCCGCAGCCCCAGAGAGATGGCGAGCATGAACGCCGCGCCGTTCGGCTCGCTCTCAGCGGCGGCCAGGATCCGCCGCGCCTCGTCGACCGTGAGCGGCTCGATGTCCGGCGGGTCGTATCGCGGCGTGTGCGCGAGCGCCACGGGGTTTCGCGGGAGGCGCCGTCGTCGGACCGCGTCGTTGAGGGCCTTGTTCAGGGTGCGGCGCACGTGGTGGACCGAACCGGCGCTCAGGCCGCTAGCGAGCAGCACGGCGTACAGGTGCTCGATGTGCTCGGCTGGAGCGCGTCGAGTCGGTGCTTGCCGATGGTCGGGTTGATGTGCCGGTAGACGTCGACCGTGTACCCGGACAGAGTGCTGGGCCGCACCCGCAGGGCGGTGGCCTTGAGCCAATCGGTGAGCCAGGTCTCCAGGCGCGGTGAGCGGCCAGCGGGCAGCGCGGACTGATCTGACCGCTCGCGCTCCAGGGCGCGGACCTTGCGCACGACCTCGGCGTGGCTGGCGCCGGTGCGCTCGCGTCGGTCGACCGACCCGTCGGGCCGAAGGCCCATCGTCACGAAGCCGTACCAGCGGCCGTCACCGCCCATGAAGATCGACGACCGCTGGTTACCCGCCCGGGTGCCCATGGCGTCACGGCTCCCCGACGCTCTGCTGACGGCGGCACCGCTCGACGAACTCGCGCAGGCAGTCGGGAGGGACCCGGTGCAGTCGGCCGATGTGCACGCTCTCGATCTCGCCGCTGTTGATCAGCTCGTACATCGTGCTGCGACCGACGGACAGGCACTTGGCCGCCTGTTCCACGCTGAGCATCACGCGCGGGGCCTGGATGATCTCGATGTCGCTCATGACGGTTCTCCTTCTCGGTTGGGTTGGGTGACGTACGTCATCGACCCAGCACCGGTCCATCGGGGATCGGCGGCGGGACGGCGGTCAAGCGGTTCGACGCGGGCTGTGGAGGCGTGGCGCTCCGCGTCGGCTGTGGACGCGCAGGCGACGACGGGCGGCCGGCGTAGGTTGCTGGACGACCCAGGCGAGCGGGCGTGGATTCGGATGAGCACACGTACCAGGCTCGTCAGGGCCGATAGCCGAACCGATGACGAAGATGCCCCGACGGCGGCGAAGCGATGACGGACGCGATGACGCTCCGGTCTGCAGCGGACGCGCTCGTCATCCACCGTCGTTGCCCTCTCGTTTGACGAGAGATATCATGCGTTATATGAGAACTCAGGCGCCGGCACTGATCCCGATCTTCCGGTCAGCCCTGCAGGCACGACTACTCCTGCGGGTGCTCACCGACGACGAGCCGCGCACCATCACGGATCTCGCGCGCGCGGTCGACGCCCCGGAGCCCACCGTCTACCGGGAGGTCCGGCGGCTGATGGATGCCGACCTCGTCACGGGCACGCGCGTCGGTCGATCCGTGGTGGTCCGCCCGGCCGACGGCAACCCGGCTACCGCTCCCCTCCGTCAGCTCCTCGTTGTCACCTACGGGCCGGTCCCGTTCCTCGAGCGCGCCCTCTCCGGCGTCGACGGGATCGCGGAGGCGTACGTCTACGGGTCCTGGGCCGCACGGTGGCACGGCGAGTTGGGCCCCGCCCCGGGGGACGTCGACGTGCTCGTCGTCGGCACGCCCGACCGGGAGGCGGTCTACGAGGCGCTCGACGGCGTCGACTCCGCCCTGGGCCGCGAGGTGAACGTCACCTTCGTCTCGCCCGAGCGCTGGGCGTCGGGCGAGGAGACCTTCCTTGCTGCGCTCCGGGCCCGTCCGCTCGTGCAGCTCGCGCTGGGACACAAGAACGGTGCGGCCGCGTGATGGCCTGGGACCAGGGACGAGCGGTTGTCGAGAGCCTGATCCGGACCGGCACGCTCGAACGCGTCCCACCGAACCTCGAAGCGGCACGATCGCTCGTCGACGTCGCCGAGACTCATCTTGCATCCGCGCTGACGCTGGCTGACACCGACACCGTCCTCGCCTACGACGCACTGCATGGCGCCAACCGCAAGGCGCTCACCGCGATCCTGCTCGCCCAGGGACTGCGGCCCACCCGCGCCGGCGGTCACATCGCCCTCTACGACGCCGTCCTGGCGCAGCTCGACCCGCCGCTCGGCCGGGACCTCGCCGCGTACCACCGGGTGCGCAGGGCCCGGAACGCCGGGGACTACCGCGAGGAGCACGACGCCGTCGCCGACGACGTCCGCGCCGACCACCCCGGCTGCCGGAAGATCGTCGACATCGCGAAGCACGTCATTGGTCAGATGCCCCCGTTCTGACCAATGACGGTCGTGCCGGCCGACACCGCCCGCATGCCAGTGTCAGAAGAGTCGCGGCTATGAGACTTCCCCATCGGCACCGGTCTGGATGTCCTCAACGAGTTCTCCGTGCTCGTGGCGCAACTGGGTCAGCAAGAGGCTGCCGAGACCGAGAACGCCGATCGCGTAGCGCTGGGCGTCCTCGCGACGCTGAATCTTGTGCCGATCAACGTTGCTCAAGGCCTGGGCAAAGCCAGTGGCCAGCGCCCGCCACCCCTCCCGTTCCGCCGCACGCGCACCGAGCCGCCAGTCACTGTCGTCGGCGAAGACCCGTCCCATCAGGTCCTTACCCACGAGCGAGTCGCCCTTGCCGGTCTTCGGGTCACCAGCCCACGTGCGCACCCGGTCCTCAACGAAGATCGCCGTCTGGCTTGCCACCTTCCCCCAGTCCTGATCCTCGACGAGCCGCTTCACGTGCTCCCAGAGCTCCGGATCGAAGGACCGAAGGTCGACCGGCTCATCGTCATCGATCCGCAGGCGTAGCTGGTAGACGGCTGCGTCGATTACACCGCACGCGTTTCGGATGCCGCCGCGCCGCGCCCGATCGACAGGGAGATCAGGCGTGCCCGAAGTCACCACCCGCAGCGAGTAGCGGACCTTGTCGAATCGCTGGACGAGGTGATCGTCGCTGCCGAGCGCAGCGACCAGCACGCCTCGCACCTTGCCTTTCCAGGCCGTCAGGTGCTCGCCGCCGTTCATCACGGCAGGCGTTCGGGCCTCCTCCTTCAGCGCCTCGAGTGCCTCGATACCCTTCTCCGCGCGCATCACCCGACGATAGAGGCTCAACGCGGCACTCCCGCGCCGATCAGGCCGCAACCCGGCGACCGGCGGGAGCTGCGGGTGGCTTCACGCTCCCTGATGGCCAGGGAACGCCTTCCGGCCTTGTCAGGCCGCCCGACGCTCACGAGACTCGCGGGATGGACGACTTCGAGGAAGTCTGGCGACGAATCCAGGCGCATGCCGGCGAGACGTTCCACACGATCACCGGTCTGCCTTTCACCTACGCCGTGCCCGGCGACTACCTCCGGGTAACCCGCAACGGCGAGGAGGTTAACCGCTCCCTCTCCAGGACCAACGTCCGCAAGGCCGCTGAGCTGATGCCCACGGACGGACCGGGCGGCCTGAGGGGCCGTCAGGGAGCCTCCTATACCTGGGCGATCCTCGCCGACTCGCGCGTTCGGCACTAGCCCCGCCCTCAAGCGCCGCCGGGCCTGTGGACGTTGCGCTCGGCCGTTAGCAGTCTCGGTGGCACTCATTCTCCAAGACGACCACGCCGCGCCCAACCGCCTCCGTCCGCGCACGCCGCTGGATTGCTCGAACGCACCCACCAGTGCCTGCCCGACACCCCTCCATGCCTCTTGGGAAGCGTGTGGGTGTCACAGCCCCGTGATTCGAGTCCCCTGTCCTCCGCTCTCGGAGGTACTGCGAAGCGCCCGTGACCTGCGGTGACGTGGGTGGCGGGCCCTTCGGTCTCGCGGACGTCGGGGTGCTGGGGGTGCCGAGGCGGCTCATCTGGCTGGCGGGCGACACGGGCCTTGGTCGCCGTCCAGGTCCCGCGAGGTGCGCCCCCGAGGTTCACAGCTGCCCGCCCTGTGGCCGTACCTCTCGGCGCTGGGGCTCTCGTCCGTGCGCTGGGGCTGCTTGCGCTGCGGCGCAGGTCAGTGGGTCTCGGCTCCGCGTGGTCTGGGCTCTGCCCCGCGCGCGGGGGCCCAGGGCCGTGCGCTTCGCCTCTGGGCCGCGTGCTGGGGACACGTCCGAGCTCCTCGTGCGAGCCCGGCACCCGATCAGCGACACCGTCCTCGTGCACGCCAAGCCGGCTGATGACCCGCGTCAGGACGGGGTCGCCGGGCGACGGGAGCGTCAGGACGGGGTCGACAGGAGACAAGCGCCTCATGGCGGGGTCGACGGGCGACGGGCGCCTCAGGACGGGGTCGACGGGCGGCCGAGCTCGACGAGGTGCGCGGCGGCGTCCGACCTCTCGTCATGCTGAGCGCCGAGGCGATGGAGCCTCCCCGGACCGCGAGGGGCGGGCCGCGCCACGCGCGACAGCCTCCTCGGGCGCCGCGGAGCGTGACCGGTCACGCATGTCAGAGCCCCCGGGTACGGTCACGGCCCGTGACCGCCCCCGCTCCCGCCCCCTGGACACTGCTCGCCTACGGCCCCGAGCCCGACCAGGTGGCGGAGGTCACCGTCCCGCCCGGCGCCTTCGGGCCGCTCCCCCTCGTGCTGCTGCTGCACGGAGGTGTCTGGCGCGAGCCCCACGACAGGGTGCACATCCGCCCGCTCGCCGCGGCGCTGGCGGACACCGGGGTCGTCGTCGCGAACGTCGACTACCGGCGGGTGGACGGCGCCGGCGGGTGGCCGATGACGTTCGACGACGTCGCGACGGCGACCGACACCCTGCCCGACCTCATCGACCAGGCCGGTCTCGCACAGGTCGACCGCTCCGCCATCGTCCTCGTCGGGCACTCCGCCGGCGGACACCTGGCCCTGTGGTCGACCCTGCGGCACCTGACCGCACCGGAGGCACCGGGCCACCGCGCGAACCCGCTCCCGGTTGCAGGCGTCGTGCCGCTCGCCGGGGTCGTCGCGCTCACGGCCTTCCACCGCACCAGCCCCGACGCGGACACCGTCACCCGACTCATGGGCGGCGACCCCGTCGCCGTGCCGGACCGCTACCAGGCCGCCGACCCGCCGCTGCTCGGCGCACCGCAGTGCCGGGTCGTCCTGGTGCACGGCACCCAGGACGAGGCCGTGCCCGTCCAGACGGCACGTGACTACGCGGCCGCGCACGATGGCGTCACGCTCAGGGAGCTGGCCGGCACGGGGCACTTCGAGGTCATCGACCCGGACTCGGACGCCTGGCCCGCCGTCCGGGCCGCGGTGCGCGAGGCGCTGGAGCGCCCCGCGGCGCCATCGCGGGCCGCGACGACGCCACCCGAGACGACCATGCACCGCGATCCGGCCGGATAACCGGCTCCGACCCAGGCCCAGACCCGGCCTCCGGCCCCGCTCCGGCTCCGGCTCCGGCTCCGGCTCCGGCTCCGGCTCCGGCTCCGAGCAGCATCGGCGGCGGAGACCGGATCCACGGGGGCAGTCGACACGCGGCCGGCCCGCCGCCCCACGCAGGCCGTCGCTGCGCGTCGTGCACCGTGGTGTAGACCACCCGCAGGACCCGTCCGGGTCAGATGGGCGGCCCACCCGTCACTTCGTCGTCGGTAGCCCGTCCTGGGTCCAGGCGGCGTACCCGCCCTGGATCTCGTAGACGTGGGTGAACCCGGCGGCTTCCATGGCGTCGGCCACGGCGGTCGACCCGGTCCCGGTGGCGTCGTACACGAAGTAGCTGGCCGAGGTGTCGAACGAGCTGAGGGCGGTGAGGTCACCCGCCGATGCCTCGATGTTGACCGCACCGGACACGTGGCCCTCGGCGAAGTCTGCGGCTGGTCGCAGGTCGAGCGGGATGAACGACGGGTCGTCGGTGTGGGTGTTGAGCAGCTCGTAGGCGCCTTGCGGGATGAGCGGGATGACCGGGGAGCCGAGCGCGTCGGCGTCGGCGGCGGTGACGTCGACGGCGAAGTTGGTCGCGATCCGCTGCTCCAGCTCGGTCTGGGTCAGCATCCCGCTGGCGAAGTCGACGAGGGTGCCGTCGGCGTCGTAGAAGGCGGTGACGGGCAGCCCTTGGGAGGAGTACGAGGTCCACAGCTGGGTGGGCGGGTCGCCGCCGATGTCCGTGGCCAGGGCGAACCCGGCACCGGCGAGGTCGAACCGGCGGGCCATCGCGGCCCCGTCGCCGGTGTCGGAGGTGTTGACACCGACGAAGCTGACGGTGCCCTGGGTGGCCTTGGCGACCTGGACGAAGCCCGGCAGCTCCTCATTGCAGTACACGCACCACGAGGCGAAGAAGTTGACGACGACGGGTGTGCCGGCGAAGTCGGCGAGGCTGACCGTGGTGTCGTCGAGCAGGCCCGGGAGCCGGAAGTCCTCCTGGGAGGCGCTGTACTGGGTGCCGCTGGCGTCGACTGCTGCACTGTCGTCTCCGCTGGTCAGCGCGACCGCCGCGACGCCCCCGAAGACCAGGACCGCCGCCGCGCTCACGACCGCGATCCTCACCTTGCTCTGCCGTTCCGCGCGCGCCTTGGCGGCCGCTCGCTGGAGCCTTGCCGCTTCCTGCTGCTCCGCGCGGGTCTTGCGCTTGGTCGTTGCCATGGAGATGCCTTTCGACTCAGCCGAGCCCGAGCAGACCGTCGAGGCCCACGCTGGACAGGAAGGACTGGGTGAGGGTGGTGACGAGGGACATGCGATTGAGGGCGAGCAGCACACCGAACACGGCGAGCACGATCGCCGACGTCACGGTGATCGCCAGGTAGTGCCGTTTGACGAGGTTGAACGCACCGGCGACCCGGTCCAGGGCAAGGGCGGCTGCGAGGAACGGCACGGCGAGGCCGGCGGAGTAGGCGACGAGCATCGCGGCGCCACGGCCGATGTCGCCGCTGCCGGCGGCGAAGGCCAGGACGCTGGTGAGTACGGGTCCGATGCACGGGGTCCAGCCGAACCCGAACGCGATGCCAGCCACCGGCGCCGCGAACGGCCCGAACCTGTCGAGCGACGGGTGCCAGCGCTGCTCCTGGTACACCCAGGGCGCCTTGAGGACGAGCGAGGCGAGGATGAACAGCGCCATGGCGAGCACGATGAGTCCGGAGATCCGGGTGAGCAGCTCGCGGTGCCCCAGCAGGGTCGACCCGACGACGGTGACCGAGAGCCCGAGCAGCACGAACACAGAGCTGAAGCCGAGCACGAACCCGAGGGAGGTCCGCAGCACCTGGGCCAGGTGCGAGCGCCCGCCCTGGAGCACGGAGGTGGCGCTGAGGCCGGTCACCACGGAGACGTAGGCGGGGATGACGGGCAGCACACACGGGGAGAGGAACGAGACGAGACCGCCGAGGAAGGCCCCGAGCAGGGTGAGGTCGACGGCGGTCACGACGGTGCCGGAGGGTGCGCTCCGGGGAGCGGGGCGACGGCGGCGGGCATGGTCGGCGGGGTCCTCGACGTGGGCGGTCCGGGCGGCAGCAGCATACCCCCCGGGGTATCTGCTCGGGCGCCATGAGCGGCCCTCGTGACGGCTCGCCCAGGGGGTCGTCGAGCAGCGCGGGCTCCGCGTACCAGGTGACCACCGACCCGGCGATCTGCGCGGAGATGACGCGGGACAGGTCGCGGACCGTGTACGGCGCCCACGGCAACCAGATCTGGCCTCTCAAGCTGCTGGGCACGACGGTGGCCCTGGCCGGTACGTTCCTGTTCCTGTTCGCCGCCGGCAGCCTGCTGCTGCGCACCCGCGCCGTCGCCACCCTCGCCCGGCCGGTGCCCGAGTACCGGGGCCTGACCGGTGCCCGCTGGTGGATCGGCGCCCCGGTCACCACAGCCGTCGGCCCGCTGCTGTACCTGTGGGTGTGGAAGCACATGTTCCTGACGACCTGGCTCGCCGCGAACAGCCTGTGGCCGCAGAGGTTCACCAACGTGTTCGTGGTGTGGTCGGTGATCGTCGGCCTCATCGGCTGGGCCCTCATCGCGTTCAACCACGTGACGACGACGCGCAAGCAGGGCGCCACCCTCACCAGCTACGGCCTCACCGAGCCCGGCGGTCGGTTCGACTGGTCGGCCGTCGGACGTTCGGCGCTGATGGTCGTGGCCGTCCTGGCACCGGTCTACGTCGTCCTGACGGTGGTGGCGGGCGCCTGGCACGTCGACTTCCGGAGGATGCTGGTCAACTCCGTCGTACTGACCCTCGGCGCGTTCGTGTGGCTGCTGCTCTGCTACGTCCCGCTGCTGGCGGGCGGCACGGCGCTGTTCGGCTCCGACCCGACCACCGTCACGTCCATGGGCATGGGCATGGGCATGGGCATGGGCGGCATTAGCTACCTGGGCATGCTCGTGCTCTGGCCGCTCGCCGCCTGCCTGTACACGTACTTCTTCCGCAGGACCGGCCGGACCTTCGTCGGCTCCTTCCTGGTGACCGCGGTCATCGTGTGGAGCATGGAGGCGGCGAACGACTTCGGGATGTGGCCGATCATCGGCTGACCACCCACCGGCGGCGGTGAGCGAGCAGGCTCACCACCCGCCTCACACCGCCCCACCGCCCTGCCGATGGTGAGGTCGGGGGTGGAGGCCATGGGGGCACCAGGGGCAGGGGCGGAAGAGCAGGCATCACGTCGGGCACGGCGGCTCGCGCGGCTGCGCGAGGAGGCGGCCCGGGGCGACGAGGTGGACCAGGCGATGCTGCGTCGGGCGCTGGCCGATCAACGAGCCTGGTCCGTCGGCGCACAGGGCGAACGTCAGGTGGCCGAGGTCCTCACGACGATGCAGCGCTACGGGTGGACGGCCCTGCACGACGTGCACTGGCCGGGCCGCCCGCAGGCCAACATCGACCACATCGCGATCGGTCCGGGCGGGGTCGTCGTCATCGACGCGAAGAACTGGTCCGGAACGGTCACGGTCCGCGACGGGGTGCTGCGCCAGAACGGCTACCAGCGGGCCCGGCAGACCGACGGCGTCGCCCAGGCCGCCGCCGCGGTGACGACGCTGCTGGCGCCGGCGCACCGCACCGCGACCCGCGCCGTGCTGTGCCTGGCCGCACAGGACCTGGACGTCGAGCCGGTCACCGGGGTGGACGTCGTCGGCCGCTGGCAGCTGCCCGAGCTGCTGCTGGGCCTCCCGCCGCGACTGAGCGTGTACGACGTGGCCGACATCGCCCGCGCCCTGCAGGGCCAGCTCGACGCACCGAGGACAGGCGCACGGGCGCGTCGAGGCCGCACGAAGCGTCAGCCCGCGACGTCCGGGCCGGGCCGCACGACGACCCGACGGGGCCCGAGCGTCCTCGGCCGGCTCGTCCGTCTGGGGCTCACGATGGTCGGGCTCTGGGTGACCTGGTTGATCGTCATGCACCTGCTCACGAGTCTGGCGGCGCAGGTGGCGCCATGAACGCCGCGAACGCGTCGAATCGACGCTCCGCGAGCGGCAGCACCGCGTGAATCCGTGCGACGAGTCCCGCGCGCAACACCGCAATGCGGTCCGTGTCCCGATCGTCTTCCGCCGCATGCAACGCCTCGGCGATCGGCACCACCTCGTCGTACCAGGCGGGTTCGAGTCCGTCCGGCAGGAAGACGAAGGAACCGCCCGGCACGATCCAGTCCGACGGCAGGCCGGTCATGGCCGTGAAGGCGTCGCGGACGGCGCGCACAACATCGCCCGACGGGAACACCTCGTCCTCAGCGACGACGAGCACGTAGGCGTGGCCATCGGCCCGGCCCGGCCAGCCGTACTCCGTGGACGTGTCGATGGCCCAGTCGTCAAGGTCGAGCCTGGCGGCTCGCGCCGCGTCCACCAACTCGTCGAGACGGTCTCCCGGCCCATCGACGCGAACCTTGCGCAACATCGGCTGCCCCTTCCTCGTCGCAGGGCCTCATCATCCGCGAGCGGAGCCGCCATGTCAGCTGCAGGTCAGAGACCGTCTCGGACGGGTTCAAGGCGCGCCGCCGTCACCCCGCGACATCACCGTCGTCGACGGCTACCGGCGGTGTGCCGTCCGCACCGTGCTGGAGGAGGCCGACCTCTGGAGGCGCATCCTGCGACGGCACCGTGGAAGCCGACGTTCCTTCTAGCCCTGCCGCTGAGCATCCGCCCGGTGTTCGTCCCAGTGCTTCCCCAGCCAGTCGACCTGGCTGTCGTTGAGTCGCAAGGTCAGAGGTTCGTCGTGGAGCCGCGCGTACTGGGGATACGTCGCGAGCGCGGGGGCGACGTCGATGCGGAGCCTCGACGGCTGGACCGCGAGCAGTCCGTCGTCGAAGAGCCGATGGATGTCCCGGCGCAGCATGAGACCGCCGTGCTCGACGTGCGTGCCCAGTCGGGCGTAGCTGTACAGGTGCCCCGCCTCCAGGACGCGCGGCGGGGCGTCCCCCGTGAAGGCGCACACACTGCCCTGGGATGCCAGCAGCTGCTCGCGAAACTGCTGTTGCCCTCGCCGAACGCGAACGAGTGCGTGACTGAACCCTGAGGGAACTCGACGGACGTGCCGCGTTCCAGTCTCCGGCCGAAGTCGACCCGCGCGGTCACCCGATCGACCGCGCGACCTGCATCCTTGGCGATGAGCGCCGCACAGAACGCGGGCCAGTCCAGCGCTCGGATCGAGTTGAACGAGCGGACGTTGGTCGCGAGGGAACGAATCTCTCTGCCGTCGAGAAGACCTTCGAGCGAGGTCCACGCCGCGTCGTAGCGAGCCTTGTACGTGAGCACGTCCACGACCTCGGGGCGCGGCACCTCGAACTCGGCATGGCACCTCATGCAGCGGTATCGCGGCGCGCTCCTCGCGCGGTCGTCGATTCGGGTCGTGGCGCACTGCGGGCATCGGTTGAGCGTCTTGAAGCCGGGCGAGGCCTTGATCGCCTCGATGACTGAGACACCGAGCAGCCGCTCCTTGTCCCACAACACGATCGGATCACCGACGGCCAGATTCTTGTGGTTCTGGACCTTGCTGTCCCAGGAGTAGTAGGCGTCGACCTGGTCGTCGTAGCCCACGTTGCCACCGTGACCACGCTGGTCACCCGCCGCAAGCAGCAACCAAGCCCGCTGCGGGACCACACCTTCCATGCGCCTCAGCTTGGCACAGCGATTCCCGGGTCAGACACCCACGAGGTCCGGCGTCCGCGCGCAGCCCACCGGATGCCGGACCGATACGGCCGACAGATCGCTCTCGTTCCGACGACGTTGCGCGCGGGCGTTGTCATGTCGATTCGTCGAGGCCGCCGAAGCGCCCGCCCCCGAGAGGTGGAGACGGTCAGGTCGACCTGAGGTGCCCCAGCCACTCCAGGGCCCCCCGCCCCGCGACCACCCCCGTCGAGAACGACGCCTGCAGCAGGTACCCGCCCGTCGGCGCCTCCCAGTCGAGCATCTCGCCAGCGACGAAGGTGCCCGGCATCGCCCGCAGCATGAGGGTCTCGTCGACCTCGGCCCATGCGACACCGCCGGCCGTCGAGATCGCCCGGTCGATCGGCATCGTCCCGGTCACCACCACGGGCACCGCCTTGACCAGCGCGGATGTCTCATCGGCCCCGGCCGGAAGCTCACCGCCCGCCTCCCACAGCAGCGCGACAGAGACCGCGTCGAGCCCGATGGTGCGGCGCAGCCACGACGACCGCGAGTCCTTCGGCCGCCGGTGCTCCAGCTTCTCGGTGAGCTGGGCGACGGTGAGCCCCGGGCGCAGGTCGACCGAGGCCACGCACCGCCCGTCGCCGTCGAGCGCCCGGCGGATCGCGACGCCGAGGGCGTAGAGCGGACCGCCCTCCAGCCCCGTCCGGGTGACCATCGCGTCACCGCGCACGGTGCGGCCCTGGACCGTCACCGCCACGTTCTTGAGCGGTGTCCCGGCGAACCGCTCGGCGAACCGCCCGCCCCAGCCGACCCGCACCCCGACGTTGGCGGCCCGCAACGGCGTCACCGCTATCCCCCGTTCGGTGAACGGGCCCACCCAGCCACCGTCGGAGCCGAGTCGCGGCCATGACGCCCCGCCGAGCGCGAACACCGTGACGTCACCGGCGGCCGAGACCAGCGCCCCGTCGGGCCCGATGAACCGCAGCCCACGGCCATCGTCCGCCCACCCGGTCCAGCGTTGCCGCGTCTCGACCTGCACCCCGAGCTCGGCCAGCCGCACCAGCCAGGCGCGGAACAGCGGGATCGCCCGGAACGCCTGCGGGAACACCCGCCCGCTCGACCCGATGAACGTCGGCTCCCCGAGCCCGGCGCACCACGCCCGCAGATCGTCCGGCCCGAACACCTCGAGCGCCGGTGCCAGCCGCCCGGCGCTGTCGCCGTACCGCGCGAGGAACGATGCACGGTCCTCGCTGTGCGTGAGGTTGAGCCCGCCGTGGCCCGCGAGCAGCAGCTTGCGGCCGGGCGACGGCATCGCCTCGTGCACGGTCACCTCGACGCCGGCCCGCGCCAGCACCTCGGCGGCCATCAACCCGGCCGGGCCGCCGCCGACGATGTGCGCGGTGCTCATCGTTCGCACCGCACGGTGACGACGGCGCAGCGAGGCATCTGGCGAACGTAGCCCACCGACGTCGGCGCCCGCGCGGTTCGGGTCGGCGCCACCCACCCACCCAGGCTCAACGCCCACCTAGGCCCAACGCCCGAGGCCAGCGCCCCGTCCGCCCCCTACCGTCACACCCAGAGGCCACCGTCGGCACTCACGGGCCCCCCGGGGAACGCCTGCCCCCGCCCGCAGCCGCTCGGTGCTCCACGAGACCACCGGAGGTCGAACGTGCGAGAGCCGGACCCGAGCGAGCGGTTCGCCATCACGGTCAACAACCGCCAGATCGAGGTGTTCGGCGGTCTGACCATCCTCGAAGCCCTGCTCAAGGAGGGCATCGAGGTTCCGTCGCTGTGCCACGACATCCGGCTCACCCGGTCCAACGGCAGCTGCGGGCTGTGCGTCGTCGAGGTCGGCGACGCACAGCCGCGCGACGTCAAGGCCTGCCTCACCCCGGTGCAGCCCGACATGGTGATCGCCACCCACACCCCGCGGCTGGAGGCGTACCGCAAGGTCCGGCTGGAGCAGCTGCTCACCGACCACAACGCCGACTGCATCGCGCCGTGCGTGCAGGCGTGCCCGGCGAACATCGACATCCAGGCGTACCTGCGCCATGTCGCGGACGGCAACGACGAGGCGGCGATCCGGGTCATCAAGGACCGCAACCCGTTCCCGTCGGTGTGCGGACGGGTGTGCCCGCACCCGTGCGAGGAGGCGTGCCGGCGCACCCTGGTCGACGAGCCGTTGGCGATCAACCACGTGAAGCGGTTCGTCGCCGACCAGGACATGGCCGCCGAGCACCCGTGGGTGCCGCGCATCACGAAGAAGAGCAAGCGCCGGGTCGCGATCGTCGGCGCCGGGCCGTCGGGTCTGTCGGCGGCGTACTACCTGGCGCTGGCCGGGCACCACGTCACCGTGTTCGAGAAGCACACCTGGGCCGGCGGCATGATGCGGTACGGCATCCCCGAGTACCGGCTGCCCAAGGCGACGCTCGACCACGAGATCGCGCTCATCGCCTCCCTCGGGGTGGAGATCCGCACCCGCAAGGCGCTGGGCACCCACCTCAACCTGGAGGACCTGACCCGCGACTTCGACGCCGTCTACCTGGCGATCGGCTCCGGCCGGGCGACCCCGCTGCGCATCGAGGGCGAGAACACCGAGGGCGTCTACCTCGGCATCCAGTACCTGGAACAGGTCACCAAGGACATCGAGATCCCGCTCGGAGACACCGTCTTGGTCATCGGCGGTGGCAACACCGCGATCGACTGCGCCCGCACCGCGCTGCGCAAGGGTGCCCGCACGGTCAAGCTCGTCTACCGCCGCACCCGGGCCGAGATGCCCGCCCAGCCCTACGAGGTCGCCGAGGCGCTGCGCGAGGGCGTCGAGATGGTTTTCCTCACCTCCCCCGAACGCATTTCCGAGGCTGACGGTGTCAAGTACCTGCACTGCCTCCGAATGGAGCTGGGGGAACCGGACCGTTCGGGACGGCGGCGACCGCTGCCGGTCGACGGGTCCGACTTCGTGCTGGAGGCGGACACGATCATCGGTGCCATCGGGCAGTCCACCGACACCGGGTTCCTCTACAACGACCTGCCGGTACGCCTCAACAAGTGGGGCGACATCGACATCGACGGTTCGACGATGCAGTCCTCCGAGCACAAGATCTTCTCCGGCGGAGACTGCGTCACAGGCCCGGCCACCGTCATCCAGGCGGTGGCCGCCGGACGCCGCGCGGCCGAGGCGATCGACGAGTTCGTCGAACGCGGGTACGTGCGGCCCAGCCGGGAGGACTACTCGTGCAGCCGCGGCACCCTGGAGGACCTGCCGCGCGCCGAGTTCGAGGCCATGCCGTCGCTGGCCCGCGCCGTGATGAACGAGCTAGGGGTCGATGCCCGGCTGGACGGGTTCCCCGAGGTCGAGACCGGGCTCACCGAGGCCCAGGCCCGCGCCGAGGCGGCCCGCTGCCTGGAGTGCGGCTGCTCCAAGCAGGACACCTGCATGCTGCGCGACGAGGCGACCGAGCACGGCCTGACCTTCTCGGTGCCGCTGCACGTGCGGCCGTACACGCCGATCGTGACCGACCACCCCTTCATCGTCCGCGACAACAACAAGTGCATCTCGTGCGGACGGTGCGTGGCGGCCTGCGCCGAGATCGAGGGCCCCGGTGTGCTCGCCTTCCAGTTCCACGAGGGCCGGCTGACCGTCGGCACCCGCGACGACCAGCCGCTCGGGATGACCGACTGCGTCTCCTGCGGCCAGTGCGTGCGGGCCTGCCCGTGCGGTGCGCTGGACTACGTGCGCGAACGCGGTGACGTGTTCGCCGCGATCAACGACCCGTCCAAGGTGGTCGTCGGATTCGTCGCCCCGGCGGTGCGCAGCGTCATCGCCGACGAGTAC
>JAKLPK010000038.1 GCA_022013895.1 Cellulomonas sp.
ACGTTGTAGGCGGCCAGCACCAGGCAGGCGATCCAGACGCCCGAACGCTGCAGGTCGCCGACTCCGGACAAGACCCGCAGACCGGCCCTGGTGGGGCTCTCGGGACGGATGAGGGCGCTCATCGGAGCTCCTGGTGGTTGTGCATCGTGGCGGAGGTGTCGCCCTCGTCCTCAGGCTCGGACCCGCCGGACGCCATGTAGATCATGATCTGGGCGTTGGACACCGAGCGGGCATCCAGGTACGCGACGGACTCGCCGTCACGCAAGATGTGGATCCGGTCGCTTCCTTCGATGATCTCCTCCATCTCCGAGGAGATCAGGACGACCCCACGGTTGTCGTCAACCGACCGGGAGACCAGCTCCTGGATCTCCCGCTTGGCGCCGACATCGACGCCACGGGTCGGTTCGTCCAGGAGCAGGAGCTGCGGACGGACCGCCAGTGCGCGTGCGAGCAGCACCTTCTGCTGGTTGCCGCCGGACAGCTCGGCGACCGGCTGGGCCGAGCTGGATGCCTTGATCGACAGCTGATCCATGAACTCCTGGACCAGTCGGGTCTCCTCGGCCCGCCGCACGACACCCCAGCGGGAGATCCGGCCCAGGATGGACAGCGTGATGTTCTCGCGCACCGACATGAGCCCGACGAGACCCTCGGTCTTGCGGTCCTCAGGGGTGAGGACGACACCATGGTCGAGGCCCTCCCGCGGAGAGGAGGGCCGGTAGGGGGCGCCGTCGAGCTCGAGCGTTCCCCCCGACATCGGCGTCGCCCCGCACACAGCCTCTGCGAGCTCGGTCCGACCGGAGCCGAGCAGTCCCGCGATGCCGACCACCTCGCCGGCTCGCACCGTGACGTTGGCCCTGCGCAGCTTGGGCTCGACCGCCACGTCGCGGGTCTGCAGCAGCACCCGGCCTGGACCCGGTCCCCGGCGGCTGAACGCCGTCTGACCTGCCTGCGAGATCGCGTCGGGGGCGCGTCCGAGCATGGTCGCGACCAGGTCGAGCCGGCTCATCTCCGACAGGTCCGCGGTGGCCACGGTCCGGCCGTCCCGCAGGATCGTCACGCGTTGGCAGATCCGGTACAGCTCATCGAGCTTGTGGCTGATGAAGATGACCGAGGTGCCTGCGTCACGCAACGCCCGGATGACCCCGAACAGCGTCTCGACCTCGCGGTCGTGCAACGAGGACGTGGGCTCGTCCATGATGAGCAGCCGAGAGTCGAAGGACAGCGCCCGTGCGATGGCGACCATCTGCTGCTGGGCGGTGTTGAGCTGTTCGAGAGCTGCTCCGGGGTCGACATCGATCCCCACCAGGGCGAGCAGCGCCGTGGTCTGCTCACGCATGCGCGCCCGGTCCAGCAGCGGCCCGCGACGCAGCTCACGGGCCAGGAAGACGTTCTCCATGACGGAGCGCTGCGGCACCAGGTTGATCTCTTGGTAGATCGGGCTGATCCCGGCACGCTGAGCCTCGTACGGTGAACGGAACGCGACCTTGGTGCCCTCGTACTCGATGTCACCGGCATCGGCCGGGTACACCCCGGTGAGCACCTTGATGAGCGTCGACTTCCCGGCACCGTTCTGACCCATGAGTGCGTGGACCTCACCGCGGCGGACCTCGAGGTCACCATGGTCGAGCGCGATCGTGCCCGTGAAGGACTTGCGGACACCGGACATCCGCAGCAGCGGTGGCGGTGGTGGTGAGTCGGTCATGACGGTCTCCTCCGACGGGCGGCTCCGGGCCCTGACAGGCCCGGAGCCGCTGGCAGCGTCAGTACGCGTTGGCGATCTGGGCGGCGGCGTTGGACGAGTCGTAGAAGTTGTCCTTGTTGATGATGGACGTCTCGACCGTCTCACCGTTGCCGTAGGCCTCGATCGCGTCCATCACGGCCGGGCCGAAGCGGGGGTTGCACTCGACGGTGGCTCCGAGGGTCCCGTCGATGATGGCCTGCAGCGCCTCCTTCTGACCGTCGACCGAGACCACGGTGATCTGCTCACCGGGCGTGATCCCCGCGGCCTGCAGCGCCGTGATGGAGCCGAGCGCCATCTCGTCGTTGTGTGCGAAGACCGCGTCGGCATCGCTGTTCTGCTGGATCAGCGCCTCCATGGCCTGACGCCCCGTGTCTCGCACGAAGTTCCCGTCCTGGGAGGCGACGATCTCGACGTTGCTGCCCTCGAGCGCCTCGCGGAAGCCCGAGCCGCGGTCGTCCGCAGCGCTGGACCCGGTGGTGCCCGCGATCTCGATGACCGTGCCGGTGCCACCCAGCTTCGTCACGAGCCACTCACCGGCCGCCTTTCCCTCGGCGTAGAAGTCGGAGCCGATGTAGGAGACGTAGTCCTCGCCCGCGACCGCGACGGTCTTGTCGACGGCGCGGTCGACGATGAACACCGGGATGCCCGCCGCCTTGGCCTTGAGGGTGACCTCGGCCAGCGGCTTCTCCTCACGCGGCGAGATGATGATGACGTCGACCCCCTGCGCGATGAGCGACTCCACGTCCGACACCTGCTTGGCGGTCGAGCCCTGGGCGTCGGTCACCACGATCTTGTGACCGCGGGCCTTGGCCTCGTCCTCGATGGAGTTGTTGAAGGCGATGGTCCAGGGGTGGTCGGACTGCTGGGCCGAGAACCCGATGGTGTAGCTGTCCTGGTGCGCGAGCGCAGGCAGCCCGCCGGCGGCGGCGCTCGAACTGGGTGAGGCGCCTCCTCCGGTGGAACATGCGGCGAGGGCCATCGTGGCCGCTGCGACGAGTGCGAACCCGACCCGGGTGATGCTGGTGTTCACGTGCTTCTCCGTCCTCATTGACGATCAGCCGCGGGACGCGACCGTGGGAATGCGCAGCACCGTGACCGAGCACGGTGGGAAGTCGAAGACGAGCTCACCTCCTCGTGCGATGAAGGAAGTGGTGCGCGGGGCGACCTCGTCCGGGGCATCGAAGTCGTTGCGGGCGGCCGGGTCACGGTGGGTCACGGTGTGCGCTTCGCCTGTGCCGTCGGCCACGACGTCCCGCAGCTCGATGGTCGTAGGCACCGAGTCCGACGGGTCGCGGTTCACCACCGTCAGCACCAGGACCGAGCGCTCGACGTCGCGCGTCGCGGCGACGTCGAGCATCTGGAACGGGTTGAGGTCGGCGACCGGGGCCGGCAACAGCCAGTGCACCGTCTCGGGGGTCTCCACGAGCTCATGGGTGGGGCCGTCGACCTGCACGTCCAGGGCGATCTCCTGCGTGTGCTCCGAGACCAGCCTGATGGGGTGGTAGATCGTCTGCAGGAACAGCTGTCCCGGTGCCGTGAAGATGGGTGCGATGACGTTGACCATCTGGGCCAGGTTGGCCATCCCGACCGTGCGGGCGTGCCGGACGAAGATGTTGAGGTAGGTCGCCACCGCGAGTGCGTCGGACAGGTCGTAGCGCTCCTCGAGCGGCGGCTGGTCCGACGGCTCCCAGATGCCCTCGGTGTACCGGTACCAGACGTTCCACTCGTCATAGGCGACGGTGATCTCGTGGTCGATCGAGCGCCGATAGGTCACGTCGTCGATGAGCGCGCGCATCCTGCGCAGCGCGCGGTCCGCCTGGTAGGGCGAGAGCACGTTGACCCAGTAGTCGGGTGAGCCGGTGTAGACGTGGATCGAGTGCATCTGGACGAGGTCGGCGAGCCCGTCGAGCACTATCCGGTCCCATTCGCTCAGGCCGTCCTTGCCGCACGAGACGAGACGGATCGTGTGGTCGGTGCGCTGCATCACCTTCGCGAACGCGCGCGCCTTGGCCACGTACTGCTCGGCGGTGAGTGCGCCGACCTGGTACTCCCCGTACATCTCGTTGCCCAGGGCCCACAGCTTGACGCCGTAGGGCTCGACGCGACCGTTCGCGACCCGGCGGTCAGCCCAGTAGGTGCCGGCGGGAGCGTTGCAGTACTCGACCCATGCCTGGGCCTGCTCGAAGGTGCCCGAGCCCATGTTCACGCACAGGTAGGGCTCGTAGTGCTCGCGCTCGCACCACTGGAGGAACTCGTCGGTGCCGACCTGGTTGGACTCGGTGAGGTGCCAGGCCAGCTCCATCCGGACCGGGCGCTCATCGCGTGGGCCGATGCCGTCGGTCCACTGGTAGTTCGACACGAAGTTGCCGCCGGGCCAACGCAGCACCGGCGGGTCGAGCGCCTTGATCGCCGCAGCGACATCGGTGCGGAAGCCGTGCTCGTCGGCACTCGGGTCGGTGGGGTCGTACAGGCCGCCGTAGATGCACCGGCCGAGGTGCTCCACGAAGCCGCTGAAGATCTTCCGGTCGACGACTCCGACCTGCCGGTCGGCGTCGATTCGTATGCGTGCCACGGTCCGTCTCCTCCTTGAGCGGTCCCGCCCCAGGCGGGGTGACCTCTTCGTCATGTCGTGATTGTCGTACGCTAACACTCGACAGAGCAAGGGACGTGACCATGTTGTTACACGCTCACATCGCCGATGCCACGTCCCATGGACCACCACACAGGGCATGCACGCTGGTCAAGCCTCACGCGAACGCCAAACTCGGACGATGTTCCGTGTTCCGACGAGTCGCGCCCTGCCGGGTGTGATGGAATCGCGGTGAGCGCGAAGGATGCGGTGCGAAGCTCGAGTCCGAACTTGTCGCACGTCGGTCAGCTGGCGCGCCACCGCAGACAGGGGAAGGGAGCGCCCGCATGACGCGGCGGGGCGAAGACGAGGGACGAGGGCTACGAGAGCGTGCGCCGTCGATGAGCGACGTCGCCGCCCTGGCCGGCGTCTCTCTCCAGACGGTGTCCCGCGTGCTCAACGGGCACGCGAACGTGTCCGCGCAGACCGCCAGCAAGGTCAACTCGGCCATCGCGAGCCTGGGGTATCGGCGCAACACGGCCGCCCGGACACTGGTGACCCGGCAGTCCCGCACCCTGGGCGTGGTCGACTTCGCAACGACGCAGGTAGGCCCGTTCGGGACGATCCGCGCGGTGCTCGAGGCGGCCCAGGACGCCGACTACTACGTCGCGATGGCACATCCCCGCAACCTCAGCCTCACGAGCGTGCGACGGGCGATCGACACCATCCTCGAGCAGGGCGTCGACGGTCTCGTCCTGGTCGCCCCGCACTACGAGGCGCTGATGGTGATCAACGAGCTGCGTCTGTCGGTGCCGCTCGTCGTCGTGGGATCCCGCGGCCAGTTCGATCTGCTCTCTGTCGGCGTCGACCACGCCGAGGGCGCCCGGATCGCCGCTCGTCACCTGCTCGACCTCGGGCACGAACGACTCGTCCACGTGTCCGGACCTCTCGACTGGCTGGACGCCTCGCAGCGTCTCGAGGCGTGGCACCGCGAGATCCAGCGCAGCGGCGTCCAGGAGAACCCCTCGATCGTGGGCGGCTGGGGATCGGCCGCCGGGTACGAGCGAGGAATGCAGATCCTGCTGGAGAGCGACGTCACGGGTGTGTTCGTGTCCAACGACCAGATCGCTCTCGGCGTGCTCAGTGCACTGCACCGCCACGGCGTGCGCATCCCTCAGGACATCTCGGTGCTGGGGTACGGCGACACCGCCGATTCCGCCTTCTACGAGCCGCCGCTCACCACCGTCCGCGAAGACGTCGCGGAGGTCGGCCAGCGCGCGATCGACATGCTGCTCAGCGCGATCAACGGCGGTTCACCCGAGTCTGCGACCGTGAAGCCACGACTGGTGGTCAGGGAGAGCACCGCGCCGGTAGCGGGTCACGGACGTCGACCCCCCGTCCCGGACGGCGCTCCCTCCGTCTCCAGCCCCTGACGAACCCGCACCGTCAGGCAGCAACCACCTCGTGCGGCGACCCGTCCAGCGCCTCGTCACGCACCGTGCGCCACCACACCACGAGTGCGAAGCCCGCGAAGATCCACCACTGGGCGGCATAGGCGAGGTTCTGCAGGTTGAGCCCTGCGCCGGCCCGGGACGGGACGTCGAGCAGCGCGAGCTCGCCGGTCTGTGCGGGGCTCGACTCCACGAGCACCAGGTACCCGGTCCAGATCGGACCGCTCCAGGTGGTCAGGAGCTGGGCGGGGCTGATCGCCTCGGTGTGCCCGTCGGTGATCGTCCCGGCCGGGGCCTCACCGGCCTGCAGGTAGCCGACCAGCCGCACGGTGCCGGTGGGCGCCGCCTGCACCGTCCCGCCCTCGGCGACCCAGCCGCGCACCACGGGCAGCACCGCCTGCTCACCGTCCACCGTCACCGTGAGCGGGGTGAGCACGAGCGACCCGGCGGCGCCGTCGTGCACCCTGCCGGTGACCAGGAGCTGCCCGGCAGGGTCGTAGGTGCCGGTCACCTCGACCTTGCGACCGACCAGTCCACCGGTGAACGAGGTCTGCGGCGCGAGGACCTGCTCCAGCGGCACGGGTTCGGCAGCGACCAGGGCGGCGATCCGGCGTTCCTCTGCCTGGGCACCGTGCACCTGCGCGCGGTCCAGCTGCCAGATCCCGAGCCGGACGCAGACCGCGGCGGCCACCAGCAGCACCAGCAGCAGACCCAGCATCCGGGGCCGACGGGCCACCCGCCAGAAGGACTCGGCCTGGACAGGGCGAGGGTGGACGGGTTCGGGCCCGAGGGGCTCGGGGCGGAGCGGTTCGGCACGCTCGTCGGACACGCCTCACCGTACCCCGGGGCGTCCCACCAGCGGCGTCCCACACCGACCGAGCACACGATTCATGGGACGATATGGGACCAACGTTCCGTGCATCCCGGGCAAGGAAGCGGTTCGATGGACCAGGTGCGGGAGCGCTCACCCGGCTCCTGCGCCTCACGGCTGCCCGTCCTCGGGACGCCGACCACCATCCACCGGGTCGCCGACGACCCGAACCGTCCGGAGGCGAGCACGATGACCGACACCGCCACCTCGAAGATCCCCGCGACCTGGCACACCGGCACCGGTGCCCCCGACGAGGCCACCCTCGCCCGCATCGACAAGTGGTGGCGGGCCGCCAACTACCTGTCCGTCGGGCAGATCTACCTGCTCGACAACCCGCTGCTGCGCGTCCCGCTGACCCGCGACCACGTCAAGCCGCGGCTGCTCGGCCACTGGGGCACCACGCCCGGCCTGAACTTCCTGTACGCACACCTCAACCGCGCGATCGCCGCCCGGCAGCAGGACACCATCTACATCATCGGCCCCGGCCATGGCGGCCCCGGGCTGGTGGCCAGCGCCTACCTCGACGGCCGGTACACCGAGGTCTACCCCGACATCACCGGCGACGAGGAGGGCCTGCGCCGCCTGTTCCGCCAGTTCTCGTTCCCCGGCGGCATCCCCAGCCACGTCGCCCCCGAGACCCCCGGTTCCATCCATGAGGGCGGCGAGCTCGGGTACGCGCTCTCGCACGCGTACGGCGCCGCGTTCGACAACAAGGACCTGCTGGTCGCGGCCATCGTCGGCGACGGTGAGGCCGAGACCGGCCCGCTGGCCACGAGCTGGCACTCGAACAAGTTCGTCAACCCCGCCCAGGACGGCGTCGTGCTGCCGATCCTGCACCTCAACGGCTACAAGATCGCCAACCCGACGGTGCTCGCCCGGATCAGCGACGACGAGCTCACCGACCTCATGCGCGGGTACGGGCACAAGCCGTACGTGTTCGTCGGCGGCTTCGACGACGAACCGGCGCTGGAGACCCACCGCCGGTTCGCGGCCCTGCTCGACGAGGCGCTCGACGAGATCGCCGCGATCAAGGCCCGCGCCGCTACGGGCGACCTCACCCGCCCGATGTGGCCGATGATCGTCTTCCGCACCCCGAAGGGCTGGACCGGCCCGGCGCGCATCGACGGCAAGAAGACCACCGGCAGCTGGCGCGCCCACCAGGTCCCGCTGGCCAGCGCGCGGGACACCCCCGAGCACCTGGCAGTGCTCGAGACGTGGCTGAGCTCGTACCGCCCGGCCGAGCTGTTCGACGCGGCCGGCGCGCTCGACCCGGACATCGCCGCGCTCGCCCCGGCCGGACCGCTGCGGATGAGCGCCAACCCGCACGCGAACGGCGGTGAGCTGCTGCACGACCTGCGGCTGCCCGACTTCCGCGACTTCGCGGTCGACGTCCCGACCCCGGCCGGCACGCTGTCCGAGGCCCCCCGCGTGCTCGGCGAGTACCTCACCGAGGTGATCCGCCGGAACCCCGACAACTTCCGGATCTTCGGCCCCGACGAGACCGCGTCGAACCGGCTGCAGGCGGTCTACGACGTCACCGACAAGCAGTGGAACGCCGAGTACGAGAGCCCCGAGGTCGACGAGCACCTGGCCCGCGCCGGCCGGGTCATGGAGATGCTGAGCGAGCACCAGTGCCAGGGCTGGCTCGAGGGCTATCTGCTCACCGGTCGCCACGGGCTGTTCACCAGCTACGAGGCCTTCATCCACATCGTCGACTCGATGGTCAACCAGCACGCCAAGTGGCTCAAGGTCACCAACGACATCCCG
>JAKLPK010000039.1 GCA_022013895.1 Cellulomonas sp.
GAGTTCTTCCAGCGCCTGGCCGAGATCCAGTTCGAGTCCGGCTACCCGTACGTCATGTTCGAGGACACGGTGAACCGGGCCAACCCGGTCAAGGGCAAGATCACGCACTCCAACCTGTGCTCGGAGATCCTGCAGGTCTCCACGCCCTCGGAGTACAACGAGGACCTGTCGTACAAGACGGTCGGCCGGGACATCTCCTGCAACCTCGGCTCGCTCAACATCGCGCTGTCGATGGACGGCGGCGACCTGGGCCGCACGGTCGAGACCGCGATCCGCGGGCTCACAGCGGTCTCCGACCAGACCAGCATCGAGTCGGTGCCGAGCATCAAGAAGGGCAACGAGGGCGGTCACGCCATCGGCCTGGGCCAGATGAACCTGCACGGCTACCTGGCCCGTGAGCGCATCCACTACGGCTCGCCCGAGGGGCTGGACTTCACCAACATCTACTTCTACACGGTCGCCTACCACGCGATCCGGGCGTCGAACCAGCTCGCGATCGAGCGCGGCCGGGCGTTCGAGGGCTTCGCCGACTCGACCTACGCCAGCGGCGCGTACTTCACCAAGTACATCGAGCGCGAGTGGGCGCCGGCCACCGAGCGGGTCACCCAGCTGTTCGCCGACGCCGGCATCCACGTGCCGACCCAGGACGACTGGCGTGCCTTGGCCGCGAGCGTGGCCGAGCACGGCATCTACAACCAGAACCTGCAGGCCGTCCCGCCGACCGGTTCGATCTCGTACATCAACCACTCGACGAGCTCGATCCACCCGATCGCCAGCAAGGTCGAGATCCGCAAGGAGGGCAAGATCGGCCGGGTCTACTACCCGGCGCCCTTCATGACGAACGACAACCTGGAGTACTACCAGGACGCGTACGAGATCGGCTACGAGAAGATCATCGACACCTACGCCGAGGCCACCCAGCACGTGGACCAGGGCCTGTCGCTCACGCTCTTCTTCAAGGACACCGCCACCACGCGGGACCTCAACCGGGCGCAGATCTACGCCTGGACCAAGGGCATCAAGACCATCTACTACGTGCGGCTGCGGCAGATGGCCCTCGAGGGCACCGAGGTCGAGGGCTGCGTCTCGTGCATGCTGTGAGCCGTCCCCGCGTCATCACCAGGTCAGGAAGGTCGTCGTCATGATGAGCCCCGCCCCGAAGCTCAAGCTGATCGACCGGGTCTCCGCGATCAACTGGAACCGTCTGGAGGACGACAAGGACCTCGAGGTCTGGGACCGGCTCACCGGCAACTTCTGGTTGCCCGAGAAGGTGCCGGTCTCCAACGACATCCAGTCCTGGGCCACGCTCACCGAGGCCGAGAAGACGATGACCACCCGGGTGTTCACCGGGCTCACGCTGCTGGACACCATCCAGGGCACCGTCGGCGCGGTCAGCCTCATCCCCGATGCGATCACCCCGCACGAGGAGGCCGTCTACACGAACATCGCGTTCATGGAGTCGGTGCACGCGAAGAGCTACTCCTCGATCTTCTCCACGCTCATCTCCACCCCGGAGATCGACGAGGCGTTCCGCTGGAGCGAGGAGAACCCGAACCTGCAGCGCAAGGCCGACATCGTGCTGCACTACTACCGGGGCGACGAGCCGCTCAAGCGCAAGGTCGCCTCGACCATGCTCGAGTCGTTTCTCTTCTACTCCGGCTTCTACGCACCCATGTACTGGGCCAGCCGCGCCAAGCTCACGAACACCGCGGACCTCATCCGGCTCATCATCCGCGACGAGGCCGTGCACGGGTACTACATCGGCTACAAGTACCAGAAGGGGCTGGAGCAGCTCACCGAGGCCGAACGCTCCGATCTCAAGGACTACACGTTCGAGCTCCTCTTCGAGCTCTACGAGAACGAGGTCGAGTACACCCAGGACCTCTACGACGAGCTCGGCCTCACCGAGGACGTCAAGAAGTTCCTGCGTTACAACGGCAACAAGGCGCTCATGAACCTCGGCTACGAGGCGCTGTTCCCGCGTGACGAGACCGACGTCAACCCGTCGATTCTGTCGGCGCTGAGCCCCAACGCCGACGAGAACCACGACTTCTTCTCCGGGTCCGGCTCCTCGTACGTCATCGGCAAGGCCGTCACCACGCAGGACGAGGACTGGGACTTCTGAGCCCTCGGAGCTCACCGGCCCGGCAGTGAACGGGCGGGCAGTGCACGGGCCCGGCGGTCGACCGCCGGGCCCGACCTGTCAGCGGGTGACCTCGACCATCGCGCGGACCAGCCCGGCCGCCCGCGGGACGAGCTCGCGTTCACCGGGCACCAGCCACGGTTCGACGATCCGGTGCGCCGCTGCCGAGTCGAGTGCGGCGTCGGGCAGCGCGGCGGAGGCGTGCAGGAACGCGGCGAGCAGGGCCCTCGCCGCGCGGGCGTGCTCCTCACCGTCGTCGCAGGCGACCTCGGCGATGAGCAGTGCGGTGGTCGCCACGTCGACGTGCGGGGAGCCCAGGGTCGCGCTGCCCCATGCCACGACCGACGGGCCGTGCTCGTCGGAGAGCACCACGGTGCCCGGGTGCAGGTCCAGGTGGACGATGACGTGACCGGCACGTGCCCCCGGCAGCAGGTCCTCGGGCACCGGGACCGCATGGAGCTGGGCCTGCAGATCGGCGAGCAGCCGTGCGGCGTCGACGATCGGCACCTCACCGGAGGCCAGACCCTGCAGCAGCGTCGGGCCGTGCAGCCGTTCCATCTCGAGGTCCGGGCCGCCGCGGTGCACGGCCCACGGCACCGGGACGCCGTGCGCCGCGAGGTGGGTGAGCAGCTGGGCCTCCGCACCGGCATCGGCCCCCGAGCGGTAGCGCCGGAGCACCCGGGTGTCGTCGAGCGCGTAGAGCGTGGCGAAGGCACCCGCATCCATCACCGGGCCCGGATCGTCGGGACCGGCCGCGGCGTGCGGGTGGGGCACCGTGTGGCCGTTGGCGTCGACGTGCGCGTGCACCATTCAGTGACGGTATCCCGCGGCTCCGCCACGTGCCCGGGATTCGTCGACCGGGCCGGGCGCCGACCTACCCGGGAAGGCGGGCGAGCCGCCGCAGCCGGTGCACCGCCTGCTCATGGCTGGCCGGTAGATGCTCCGTCCAGACCCGGACCGGACGACGGGTGACGGCGCCGACCTCCAGCCGTGCGCAGCGCCGGACGATCGCTTCCTGGAGAGTGTCGACGCGACCCGTCAGGTCCAGGTCGCTGTGCGCCAGCACGACGAAGACCCCGCCGCCGAGGCTCGCCATCGGCTGCGCTGCGCCGAACGTCTCCCGCAGACCTGCGCCGACCGCGGCCGAGCGGGCGGCCCGCAGGTACGGGGACACGATGCCCGCGGCGACGTCGACCAGGACCAGCTCGTGGGTGCGGGCCGGCGGCAGCGACAGTCGCTCGCCCTCTGCGTAGGTCTCGGCCAGGCGGACCACGAAGTACTGGTGCGTCGGGAGCCCGGTCTCCGGGTCCATCGCGCTGCCGTTCACCGCGGCGCCGGCCTGTGCATCCGCCCAGCCCTCGGCGACCGCGCGGACCACCTCCAGGGGCGGCGGCCCCAGCTCGGCGGCACGGTAGAGGCAGGCCAGGTCGTCGAGGGCCTCCCCGATGCCCACACCGACGTCACCGCGGGCGCGGCCGAGCTCCTCGGCGGCCTCCAGGGTGTCGGCCCGCGCGACGAGGGCCGAGACAAGGGGGTCCACCGCCGGGTGGTACCAGTCCGACGGCCGCAACCAGATCGAGTCGAGACTGGTCGCGCGCCACCGTTCTCGCAGGCCGCCACCCGAGGGGGGGCCTGCGTCCGTTGCGGTGCTCACATCTGATGAGAGCGGGGTGCGGGCGGAACGTGACGCGACCACACTCAGGTTGTCGTGCAGTTCACCCGATCTGCCCTGTGTGACACTCTTGTGAGTCGGGCTGCGACGGGAAGCGGGGCACGGTGACGATCGACGGTCTGGAGCACGGCGCCCTCGGTGACGCCGAGCTGCTCGCAGCCGTCCGCAGTGGGAACCAGGCCTCGTTCGCCCAGCTCTACGACCGGCATGCGAGTGCCGCGCTCGTGGTCGCCCGGCAGTACACGGACTCCCCGCAGGATGCGGAGGACGTCGTCGCCGACTCCTTCGCCGCGGTGTGGTCCGCGCTGCGCAACGGCAGCGGACCGCAGGAGGCGTTCCGCGCCTACCTGTTCACCGTGGTGCGCCGGGTCGCCGCCGTGCGTCGCGACCAGGGCCGCCGCACCGAGCCGACCGATGACGTCGCGACGTTGGAGGCCGGCACCGTCCCGATGGCCGGCGCCGACGACCCCACCATCGAGGGATTCGAACGCTCGGTCGTCGCCCGGGCCTTCCGGTCGCTGCCCGAACGGTGGCGGGTGGTCCTGTGGCACAGCGAGGTCGAGGGGCTGTCGCCGGCGCAGATCGCACCGCTGCTGGGCCTGAGTGCCAACAGCACCGCAGCACTTGCCTATCGCGCGCGCGAGGGGCTGCGGCAGGCGTACCTGGCCGAGCACCTCGCGACCCCGCTCGACGAGGGCTGCCGAGCGGTCGCCGGCAAGCTCGGCGGCTATGTGCGCGGTGGGCTCGGTCCCCGGGAGACCCGGCAGGTGGCCGACCACGTCGACGGCTGCCTCGAGTGCACGGCCCTGGTGGCCGAGCTCGGCGACGTCAACCACGGGATGCGGGCGGTCATCGCCCCGCTCGTTCTCGGTGTCCTCGCGGCGGCGACGCTGGCCAAGGGGCTGCCGATCGGCGGGGGTCTGGCGGCGCTGCCGTTCGGGCTCGGGGCGGGTGCCGGTGCGGGTGCTGCGTCCTCCGGTACCGGAGGAGCTGCTGCGTCCTCGGGAACGGGTGGTGCCGCCGCGGGGGGTACCGGCGGTGCCGCGGGCACGGGGACCGCCGGCACGGCCGGTGCGGGCACGGTGGGTGCGACCGGAGCGGTGGGGACGGCCGGGGCCGGTGCGGGAACGGCTCTCGGTGGTGGCGCCGCTGCCGGTGCCGCCGCCGTCGCGGGAGGTGCGGCGTCGGGAGCCGCTGCCACCGTCGGTGGCGTGCTCGCCGCGCTCGCTGCGCTGCCTGCGGTGGCCGTCGCCGCCGTGGCCGTCGCGGTGGTGGCGGTGGCCGCGACGGTGGTGGTGGTCGCGCAGGCGGTGGGTGGGGGAGTCCCCGCCGCGGACGGGCCGGTCCCGACGTCGATCACCTCCAGCTCGGCCGAGCAGGACGCGCCGGCCCCGGACATGTCCCCCGGCCAGCAGCCCGAGCTGGAGCCGACGTCCGCGGTGTTGGCTCCACCGGCCACCGCGACCGCCCTCCCGACGGCCGCCGCTCCGACGAGCCCCGCTGCGACGGAGCCCGCCACCACGCTCGCCGAGCCCCAGCCGGAGGCGAACCCGACGCCGGTCGCGACCGCGACCCCCGAACCCGACCCGGCCGAGGTCGTCGTGGACGTCCCCGACGGGGGGCTGTCGCTCACCGCGGGGCTGGACGACCAGACGCTCACCCTGGGCATCTCGAACGTCGGCGGGCAGGATGCGACGGCGGTCACGGCCGAGGTCCTGCTGCCGACCGGCGTCAACCTCACCGGTCTGCTGGAGGGGAACCTCATCGCCTCGGTCGGGGCGGCCGTCCCGGCGGCATCCACGTCCTGGGTGTGCGTGCGCGGCAGCGGTGACGTCGCGGCGCGCTGCACGGTCGGCTCGCTGGCCGCGGGTGCCCGTACCGAGCTGGTCCTGCACGTCTCGGTGGACGAGTCGTACGAGGCGTCGGACGGCGCCGTCGGGCTGCGCTTCGACGGCGTCGCCGGCCCGTCGGTGTCGTCACTCCCGGTTGTGATCGCCGCAGCCCCGGCCCGGATCGCGTTGCGTGGGTCCGTCCCGGCGGTGGCACTGGTCGAGGGGCGTAGCCGTACCCTCGCCGTCGTCGTCGCCAACGAGGGCGCCGTCGCGACCACCACCTCCGCACCCGCGCGGGTGGAGATCGCCCTGCCGACGGGGGTGCGCAGCACCACCTCGACCAGCGGGCGGTGGACCTGCACCCCGGGCACCGGAACGATCGTCTGCACCGCGGCGATGCCGGGGCGGTCCACCTCGACGCTGCAGCTCGACCTGGTGGCGCGGCCCGGCGGCGCCTCGGCGAGCGGCACGGTGGGACTGAGCTTCGGCCCCACGCGCTTCGTCGGTACCGCCCTCGTGCCCTACTCCGTCGTCGCACCCGCCCGCCTGGCGGTCACCACGACCCCCGAGCCGGATGCCCTCGCGCTCGGCGCCGCGACGGACATCCCGGTGACGGTGACCAACTCGGGAGCGTTGCCCTCCGAGCAGGTCACCCTCACCCTCACCCGCCCGGCCGACGCCGCGTGGGCCGGGGCCGCGACGGGTGACGGCTGGACCTGCCAGATCATCGACGAGGCCCAGCTCTGCTCGCACGACGGGCTCGCGCCGCAGGCCGGGGCCTCGCTCGACGTCCACCTCACGGCCGTCGCCGGGAGGTTCGACGGGCTCGGTGACCTGACCGTCGCCGCGAACGCCGAGGACGCGGATGTCGACGGGGCCGTCACCGTCGGGCTGAACGCCCGTGCGCCGGTCGTCACCGTCGGCACCACGGGCGCCCGGCTGCTGCTCACCGACGGGGAAGCGGGCACCGTCTCGTTCTCCGTCGACGTCGCCGCGGGGGCCGATGCGTCCGGCGTCACCGCCACGGTGACCCTGCCCGCCGGGATCGCCTACGCCCCCGATGCGGGGGAGCAGACCCCCGGCTGCGTGCAGGGGGACAGCGAGCGCCAGGTGGTGTGCGATCTGGGGGTGCTGACCGCCGCGACCAGCACCCAGGTGCTCGTCCACGTCCAGGCATCCCGGGCCGTCACCGCGGCGACGATGATCGCTGTCTCCGCCGATGGCGGGATCACGGCGAGCGGCTCCGTGCCGGTGGTGTCCTCCTCGGGCGGGCTCGTCCCGCGGGCGTCGTTCACCGGCGATGTGCACGTGACCCAGGTCGGCGCACCGCTGCTGTCCTGCACACCGTCCATCGTCTGCGGCTGGGTGGTGGACCAGGGGCTCTGGGACAACAACGGTCTGGCGATGACCCCGCTCGACGACGCGCCCCCGCAGCAGGTCGACCGTCCGGAGGTGGGGGCGAACTCCTCCACCACCTCGTTGGTGGCCCCCGCCGGGGCGTCCGTCCTGTGGGCCGGGCTGTACTGGTCGGCAGATGCGGCTCCGGGCGACAGCTGGAGCACCGACCGGGACGTCGTGCGGCTTGCCGGTCCTGGTGTGGAGTCCACCGAGGTCCGCGGTGCCGTGATCACGGAGGTGACCGACCGCGCCTCCGGTCGGTACTACCAGTCCTATGCGGAGGTCACCGATCTGGTGGCGGCGGGTGGGGCGGGCACTTGGTCGCTCGCCGACGCCGCCATCGCGACGCCGGCGGCGCAGACCGACACCGCCAACTACTACGCGGGCTGGGCGCTCGTCGTCGTCTACGGAACGCCGAGCCCGGCATCGACGACGGCGCGATCGGTCACGGTGTACGACGGTGGGTCGTGGATCGGGACGGCGGCCGCGGCGCCGGCGTTCGAGTTCGCCACCGAGGCCGGGACCCAGGCGACGATCGGGGTCGTGGCCTGGGAAGGTGACGGGATCTCGACGAGGGACCAGCTGCTGCTCAACGGCTCGGCGCTGACACCGTTGCGGTGGAACGGTTCGACAGGGTCGGCCAACAACGCCTTCGACTCGACGGCGACCGGCTGGGGGCACCTCAACTCGCTGGGCGTCGACGTCAAGCCGTTCGCGCCGGTGCAGATGGCATCCGACATCGGATCGCTCACCGCGACGACCGCCGGTGACCAGTACCTGATCGGTGTCGTCACGGTGGAGTCCGAGGTCCCGACCGTCCCGTAGGTGGTGTGTGGGGTGTCTGTCGGGGTGCCGCGGGGTGCTAGCCGGGTGCCCAGCGGTCAGACGATGCCGTACAGCCGGTCGCCGGCGTCGCCCAGGCCCGGGACGATGTAGGCCTTCTCGTTGAGACGCTCATCGACCGCCGCGACGACGACCTTCACATCGGCGCGGTCGCCGACGAACTTCTCGACGGTGGCCAGGCCCTCGGGCGCGGCGATCAGGCAGATCGCGGTGACGTCGCGGGCGCCGCGGGTGAGCAGGTAGTCCATCGCCGCGACCAGGGTGCCGCCGGTGGCGAGCATCGGGTCGAGCAGGAAGCACTGTCGGCCGGACAGGTCGTCGGGCAGCCGGTTGGCGTAGGTGATCGCCTCGAGCGTCTCCTCGTCGCGGCGCATGCCGAGGAACCCGACCTCGGCGGTCGGCAGCAGCCGGGTCATGCCCTCGAGCATGCCGAGCCCGGCGCGCAGCACGGGGACCACCAGCGGGGGCGGGTCGGCGATCTTCACACCCGTGGTCGCGGTGACCGGGGTGCGGATCTCGACGTCATGCACCGCGACGTCCCGGGTCGCCTCGTAGGCGAGCAGGGTGACGAGCTCGTCGACGAGCTGCCGGAACGTCGGCGACGGGGTGTTCTCGTCGCGCAGGACGGTCAGCTTGTGGTGGACGAGGGGGTGCTCGGCGACGTGCAGGCGCATGTCGGCAGCCTAGTGGGCGGCCGGCGACCGCGACCCGGGCCGTTTCCGTGACCGGGGACGTCCGGGCGGCGAAGATGGTGCCGTGCGAGCACACGATCACGAGGTCGCGGCCATGGGCGTGGCGCTCGACGAGGCACGGGCGGCGCTGCTCACGGGGGACGTCCCGGTCGGGGCGGTGGTGCTCGGACCCGGCGGGAAGGTGCTGGGTCTGGGCCGCAACGCCCGTGAGGCCGAGGGGGACCCGACGGCGCACGCCGAGGTGCTCGCGCTGCGTCAGGCGGCGGCGGTCACCGGTTCCTGGCGGCTCGACGGGTGCACGCTCGTCGTGACGCTGGAGCCGTGCCTCATGTGTGCCGGCGCGATGGTGCTGGCGCGGGTGCCACGGCTCGTGCTGGGGGCGTGGGACCCGAAGGCCGGGGCGTGTGGCTCGGTCTGGGACGTCGTGCGCGACCGGCGGACCGTGCACCGGGTCGAGGTGGTGGGCGGGGTCCGGCAGGACGAGTGCGCCGAGGTGCTGCGCGAGTTCTTCGCGGAGCGTCGGCCCTGAGCCCTGAGCCCTGAGCCCTGAGCCCCGGTCACCGATCAGCGGGACGCGGTGGGCAACGGCGGCAGTCGGTCGGCGAGCGCGGTGAGCGTCGGCGAGGTCCCGGCGTGCAGCGTGAGGTCCGCGAACCGGTCGCCCCGGGTCTCGCCCCGGTTGACCACAGCCACCGGGATCTGCCGCTGGGCGGCCCGTCGCACGAACCGCAGCCCGGACTGGACGGTCAACGAGGACCCGGCGACCAGCAGCGCCTGCGCGTTGTCGACCAGGGCGTACGCCTGCGCGACGCGTTCGGCCGGCACCGTCTCGCCGAAGTAGACGATCTCGGGTTTGAGCATCCCGCCGCACGGCCCGGGGCCACCGTCGGGGTCGGGCGCCCAGCAGTCGGCGATGACGAAGCCCTCGGTCGCCTCGATGACCGCATCGGCGTCGGGCGCGATCTCGACGTCCGCGACATCGGCCGCGAACCCGGGGTTGAGCTCGTCGAGGCGCGCGGCCACCTCGGCCCGTGAGTAGCGGTGCCCGCAGCGCAGGCAGACCACCCGGTCGTAGCGGCCGTGCAGGTCGATGACGGTGGCCGACCCGGCCTGCTCGTGCAGCAGATCGACGTTCTGGGTGATGAGACCGCTCACGAGCCCGCGCTGCTCGAGCCGGGCCAGCGCACGGTGCCCGTCGTTGGGCAGTGTCCGGTGGACGTGCCGCCAGCCGACGTGGTTGCGCGCCCAGTAGGTGCGCCGGAACGCCTCGTCGGACACGAACTGCTGGTAGGTCATCGGCCGACGGGGCGGGGAGTCCGGACCCCGGTAGTCGGGGATGCCGGAGTCGGTCGAGACGCCCGCACCGGTGAGCACCACGAACCGCCGACCGGCGAGCAGCGCCACCAGCTCGTCGAGGGTTCCCACGACTCCACCGTAGGCGGGCGGGGCGCCGGCACCGATTCGGTCGCACGTGCTCGGCTCCGGTATCCTGCTCGGCGGTAGCGTGTCCGAGCGGCCTAAGGAGCACGCCTCGAAAGCGTGTGTGGGTGAAAATCCACCGTGGGTTCAAATCCCACCGTTACCGCCATGTGGTGTCTCAGGACATCGGAATAGCCCGAACCCACGATCTGTGGGTTCGGGCTACTTCTGTGTGGGGGCGGGTCCGCGGGGGCGGCCGGTGGACGCAGTCACGGTCCGGGTCGTCCGGCAGGTCACACCGACGATCTCGCCGGGCTCCTCGTGGCCCCCGAGTTCTGTCGGACCTCCTGACGCGTCCGCCAGGGCGCCAGGAACATCCTGAGCCCGAACAGTCAGCCCGACGCGATCTCCGGGCGGCCGAGCAGGTAGCCCTGCCCGGATGTGACGCCGAGCTCGAGCATGGCGTCACGCTCGGCCGCCGTCTCGACACCTTCGGCGAGCACGTGCATCCCCGTCCGCTCGGCGAACGTCACGAGCATGGTGACCAGTGCCGCGCGGCTCGGGTCCGTGTCGACGCCGCGGGTGATGCCGATGTCGATCTTGATGGTGTCGGGCTTGAGGTCGAGGATGTGGCGCAGACTCGCGAAGCCGGCGCCTGTGTCGTCGACCGCCACCTTCGCACCCTGCTCGCGCAGCGGCGCGAGCGCTGTGTTGAGCTGGGCGTAGTCCGCGACCGGCACGTGCTCGGTCAGCTCGATCACGACCTGGTCCCACGGGACTGGCCCCAGCTGCTGACTCAGCCCGTCGATCACGGTGCTCGGTGAGAAGTTGATCCCGAGCCTCGTCCCGTCGGGTCGTCCCGGGAGGAGCGTGATCGCCTTGCGGGCGCATGCGATCTCGAGCTCGGGGGTCAGCCCGACCTCGAGCGCTGCGGCGAACCAGGCGGCGGGGTGAGGGAAGGGCGCGGCGGGGAAGCGGGCGAGGGCCTCGGCTCCGATGACCTCGCCCGACCGCATGTCGACGATCGGCTGCGCGGCGATCCGGAACGCGTCGCTCTCGATCACGTCGAGGATCGCCCGCCGGGCGTCATCGGTCCTGCCCGCGAGCACGGCCAGGTCCGGCTCGAACAGGCCCAGTCGTGCCTTGAGCCAGGCGCGGTTGCGCCGCAGCTCGAGATAGGCCGAGCGGGTTGCCAGCAGGTTGCGCACCCGGAGCACCAGCTCGACGGTGTCGAAGGGCTTGCGCACGAAGTCGTGCGCGCCCAGTGCGAGCGCGCGCTCCACGCTCTGGTGGGCGTCGTCCGCAGTGATGACCACGACCGGGAGGTAGGTGTCGCCGGCGTGTCGCTGAACGACCTGGAGGACCTCGTAGCCGTCCATCACCGGCATGCGCAGGTCGAGGAGCACCACGTCCGGGTCGTGGGTCAGGAGCAGCCCCGCCACCGCCGTCGGGTCCTGGACCTCGATGACCTTCTCCAGACCGGCCCGGCGCAGGACCTTGCTGACGAGCGCGGTGTTCGCGGGGTTGTCGTCGACCACGAGCACCGTGCTGTCGGCGGTGTGGGCGAGCGCGCCGGAAAGCGAGCCGGGACGGGGCACGATCAGTACCTCCGTGCCGTCGGGTGATCGAGCCACGACAGGACCTCGGCGACGTCGACCGGTTTGGTGAGGACAGCCTCCGCCCCCAGGGACTTGAGCCGTGCGCCCAGGCCCGGGGTGGCGTCGGCGGTGACCACGACGACGGGGACACCGTCCATCGTCGGCAGCTGCAGCAGGCGCTCGAGCACGGCCTCGCCGGGCATGTCCGGCAGGTGCAGATCGAGGAACACCAGATCGGGCCGTTCCTCGGCGGCGGCGGCCAGACCGGCCGAACCCTCGGCTGCGGTCCGCAGCTCGGTGCCTCCGTGGAGATCTGCGATGCGGGACATCAGGTGCGTGTTCGTCGGGTTGTCCTCGATGCAGAGTGCTCGGATCCTGCGGCTTGTGGGCGCATGGGCCACGGGGGGCAGCGGGATGTCGTCGATCGGACTCGCGGTGGAGGTCGGCAGGATCAGGGAGAACACGGTGCCCTCACCTGGCGTGGAGGCCACTTCGAGACGTCCGCTCATGACACGAGCGAGGCCCTGGCTCAACGTGAGCCCGATCCCGGTCCCTTCCACCGCGGTCTGCTCGGCCCCGAGCCGGTCGAAGGGCTCGAACACCCGGGCGAGCTGGTCGGGACTCAGCCCGTGGCCGGTGTCGCGCACATGCACGGCGAGCGTCGCATCGGCGCGGACCTGTGACGAGACGACGACCGAACCCCCTGGTCGGTTGTACTTGACGGCGTTGGTGAGCAGGTTGAGCAGGATCTGGATGACCCGCTGCCGGTCGGCCCACACCTGACCTGATCGGTCGTTCTCGCTCGCCCATCCGACGGTCACGTCGGCCTGCTCCGCCAGGGTGCGCACGAGGTCCAGCGCCTCGTCCATGGCATCGGCGACCGAGACCGACTCCATCGACAGCGAGATACGACCCGAGTCGATCCGTGAGATGTCCATGATCTCCGTGAGCAGCCTGAGCAGGTGCTTGCCCCCGGTACGGATCTGACGGACCGCATCGCTCTGGTCGTCCGTGAGGTCATCCATCGCCAGGAGCTGCGCGAACCCGAGGACGGCGTTGAGCGGGGTGCGCAGCTCATGACTCATGCGTGAGAGGAACACCGTCTTCGCCAGGTTCGCCGCCAGCGCCTCGTTGCGCGCAGCCTCGTAGCGGGCCGCAAGGTCGCGGGCCTGAGCCTCCGACGCCTGCAGCGCCTCATTGGCCTGGTGCGCCGCCTCGGCGTCCCACCAGCCCGCCACCCGGCCCACCACCGTGCCGTGCTCGTCGAGGATCGGCCGGACCCGGACGTTCAGCCACCGGTAGTCGCCGGACTTGCACCGCAACCTGGCCTCGAACTGACCGGGCTCGCCCCGGGAGACACCCGCCTGCACCGCGGCGACGCTCGGCACGTCGTCGGGATGGACGAGCGTGATGAAGGCGATCCCGGCCATCTCCTCGGGCAGCCAGCCCATGATCGCCGTCACCGAGGGCAGGACCCAGACGATCACACCGTCGTTGTCGCCGAGAACCACCACGTCGTTGACGTTCTCCGCCAGGAGCCGGTAGCGCTCGGCCAGCGCCCAGTTCTCGGACACGTCCACGATCTGCGAGATGAAGTACTCCAGCGCCCCGGACTCCCCCCGGACGCACGCCACCGACAGGTCGCCGTGCACGATCGTCCCGTCGGGCCGCAGGTAGCGCTTCGCCAGCCGGTAGCCCTCGCGTTGCGACTCGAGCATGCCCTGGACGAGCGCGACGTCCTTCGCGACATCGTCAGGGTGCGTGAGCTCCTGCCAGGTGGCGGCGGCCAGTTCCGCCCGCGTGCGGTCGAGGATCGCGCACAACGCGTCGTTGACCTCGAGGAACGACCCGTCCGGGGCGACCAGCGCCATACCGACGCCCGACTGGCGCATCGCCAGCCCGAACCGCGGGTCAGTCCGAGGATCACTCATCTGCGCACCGTGGAGTCGACGCCCGCCCCGGCCCGCAACGTGCGGGGTGGCGCCACTCCGAGCCTCTCGTCGGACGTGTCGGTTCACAGGAACCGTAACTCACGACACCGTCGGCGCCACCGGTGCGGTGCCGCAGGTGCTCGATGAGCGGGGGCCCGCTCCATCACGAGTTCCCAGCAGGCCATGGCCGCACCACGGCGCTCCGCGCGCGCCCGCGCCCCCGATGAGGTCTCATCGACAGGGACGTCCCGCAGCCCGCCCCAGGAGGCCCCCCATGGCGACCCTCGTCTCGACCCTGTTCATCGCCCTCGACGGTGTCGTCGAGATCGACCCGGCCTGGCACTTCCCGTACTTCGACGAGCACATGGGTGCTGCGGTCGAGGAGGACTACGAGGACGTGGACGTTCTGCTGCTGGGCCGCGTCACGTACGACAGCTTCGCGGGCGCTTGGCCGGAGCGGGAGCGCGCCGGCGGTGAGGACGCGGTGTTCGCCGCTCAGCTGGGTGACGTGCGCAAGGTCGTGGCGACCCGCGGGGATGAGGACCTGGGCTGGCGCAACGTCGAGGCCGTCCGGGGCGATCTGGTCGAGGCCGTCGCCGAGCTCAAGCAGACGCCGGGGGTCGGCAAGATCCTCGTGGCCGGATCGGTCAGCGTCGTGCGCCAGCTCATGGCGGCCGGGCTGCTCGATGAGCTGCGGCTCCTGGTGCACCCGGTCGCAGCCCGCCAGGGGATGCGCCTGTTCGACGAGGGGGAGCCGATCTACCCGCTGCGCCTGCTGGCCTCGCAGGTGTTTCCCACGGGCGTGGTCCGGCTGGTCTATGCGCCGGGGACACTCCCGGGGACCCAGCAGTACGAGGACGTCCTCGGCTCGGTGCCGGGTGCCGGCCAGGGCTGACGTCCGACCCGGCCGGCACCTGTCCGCGCTACCCCTCGGCCAGGATCGCGTCGATCTGCCCCATGGCCTCGGTCATGCCCTCGACCATGCCCATGTCGAGCAGCTGCTGCATCTGCTCCACCGAGCCGAACCGTGAGACGACGGTCATCTCGGTGCCGTCCTCCGTCTCGGCGAGGTCGAGCCGCATCTGGATCACCGGCATCGACGGATCCGGCTCACCGTCCGGTCCGGCGAAGCCGTCCTCGAGCTCGAGGGACCGTGGTTCGTCGACCGTGCGGAACAGCCACCAGCCGGCGGCCGTCGTGCCGTCCGGACCGGTCATGTGGTAGCGCGACCGGCCGCCGGGGCGCAGGTCGTGGGCGGTGAACGTGGCCGGCCAGGTCGGCGGGCCCCACCAGCGTTCGAGCTGGCGCGGGTCGGCCCACAGCTGCCACACCCGGGTGGGTCGGGCGGCGAGCCTGGCGATCACGGTCAGGGTGAGGGACTCGGTGTCGGGGATGGTGCTGATGACCGTCATGTCGTGTCCTCCGGGGCTAGTCCTCAGGGGTGGGTGGTGCGGGGGGCGGGGTGAGCAGGTCCTCCATCCGTCCGATCCGGTCGCGCCAGAGCGCCTCGTAGCCGTCGAGCAGCCGGGCCGCGGTGGCGAGGGTGCCGAGGTCCGGGTGCACCACGGCCAGTCGGCCGCGTCGTTCCTTGGTGACCAGGTGGGCCCGTTCGAGCACGGCGACGTGCTTCTGGACTGCGGCGAAGCTCATCTCGTAGGTCTGGGCGAGGGCCGAGACGGACGCCTCGTGACAGATCACCCGTCGGACGATGTCCCGTCGGGTCGCATCGGCCAGAGCGGCGAACACCCGGTCCGTCGCCACGTCTTCATCTACAACCATGTGGTTGTACGTTAGACCGGTCCGCCCACGGGCGCAACGGCCCGGCGAGCCTCCCGTCCGATGTGCGAGGCTCGTCACGTGACCGATGCCGACCCGTTCGTGGTCTCCGCCTCCGCCGTCTTCAACCTGCGTGACCTGGGCGGGCGCCCCGCCGCCGACGGCCCCGTCCCGCGCGGCCGGGTCTTCCGCTCCGGTGAGCTCGCAGACCCGCGCGCGGCGCAGGACCCGGCGATCGTCGCGCTCGGGCTGCACACCGTCGTCGACCTGCGCACCAGTCACGAGGTGCACGAACGCCCCGACCACGTGCCGGCGGGCGTGCGGTACCTGCACCTCGACGTGCTGGCCGACATGCCGCCGCAGGCCGCCGCCGACCAGGCCCGCCTGATGACCGACCCGCACGCGTTCACCCAGTCGTACGGCGGGTTCGACCCCGTCGCCCAGATGCAGGGCACCTACCGCGACCTGGTGGTCGGCGGCTCGGCCCGGACCGGCTACGCGGCGTTCGTCCGCGCCGTGCTCGCGGCCGAGGGCGCCCCCGTCCTCGTGCACTGCACGGCCGGCAAGGACCGCACCGGCTGGGCCACCACGCTCCTGCTGCTGGCGGCCGGGGTCGACGACGCGCAGGTGCGGACCGAGTACCTCGCGGTCAACCCGGCCGTCCGCCAGGCGTTCGCGCCGATCCTCGAGCGGTACGTGGCCAACGGGGGCGCCGCCGAGGTGCTGGCGCCGATGCTCGAGGTGCGGCCCGAGTACCTCGCCGCGGCGTTCGAGCAGGTCGAGCTCGAGTTCGGCGGCTTCACCGGCTACCTGCGCGACGGCCTCGGTCTGGACGACGACGAGGTCCGGGACCTGCGTGCGCTGCTGACCGCGCGCGTGTGAGGCTTGGCCCATGGACCTGCGCATCTTCGTCGAGCCCCAGCAGGGCGCGACCTACGACGACCAGCTCGCGATCGCCCAGGCGACCGAGGACCTCGGTTTCTCGGGCTTCTTCCGCTCCGACCACTTCCTCGCGATGGGTGACGGCGACGGACTCCCGGGACCGACGGACTCCTGGCTGACGCTCGCCGGACTCGCGCTGCAGACCCGGCGCATCCGGCTCGGCACGCTCGTGTCCTCCGCGACGTTCCGGCTGCCCGGGATGCTGGCGATCCAGGTCGCCCAGGTCGACGCCATGTCCGGCGGGCGGGTCGAGCTGGGGCTCGGCGCCGGCTGGTTCGACACCGAGCACAGCGCCTACGGCATACCGTTCCCGGACCACCGCCTGGACCGGCTGGACGAACAGCTCGAGGTGGTGAGCGGGCTGTGGGGCACCCCCGTCGGTGACCGCTACTCCTTCGACGGGACGTACTACCAGCTCCTCGACTCGCCTGCGCTCCCCAAACCCGTGCAGCGCTCGCCCCTCGACCCGACCCGCGCGGGTCTCCCGCTCATCGTCGGCGGGATGGGTCCGCGACGCACACCGGCCCTGGCCGCCCGCTTCGCCGCCGAGCTCAACCTGCCGTTCCCCGAGCTCGACGCGATCCCGGGGGCGCTCGACCGGGCCCGGCAGGCATGCCGCGACGTGGGTCGCGACCCGGCGACGCTCACCCTGTCGATCGCCCTGGTCACCTGCGTCGGACGCGACGATGCGGAGCTGGCGCGCCGCGCGGAGGCGATCGGCCGGGAGCCTGCCGAGCTGCGTGAGCACGGGCTCGCGGGGACGCCGGCCCAGGTGGTCGACCGGCTCGGGCAGCTACGGGAGCTCGGCCTCGCCCGGGTCTACCTGCAGATGCTCGACCTGCACGACCTGGACCATCTCGTGCTGATCGCCGACGAGGTCACCCGCCAGCTCCCCTGACCGGGGCCGGTCTCACCGGGCGTGCACGAGCTCCCTCGCCACCTCGACCGAGGGTGCCTTCACCAACCGTCTCGCCGTCGCCAACCAGACCACGACGAGCGCCGCGTTGCGGCCGACCAGGACGAGGGTCTGCAACGGCTGCCCGCCGATGATTCCGCCGTACACCCACGGGAACACCACCTGGGTGGCCAGAGCGATGCCCAGCATCCACACGGCGGTGCGCCGCCAGTGCGGCAGCCCGAGTGCCAGGGCCACGGCGACGGGCGCCGCCAGCCAGGTGATGTACTGAGGTGAGAGCACCTTGTTGGTCACCAGCATGGTGAGCACCACGAGCAGCGAGCCCCGTACGACGAGCTCGGCGGCGGGCAGCGGGTTCGGGCCGGTCGAGCGCCGACGCCACAGCAGCCACACCACGACGAGCAGGGCGAGACCGAACACGGTGTCGAGGACCGTGATCAGGGTCGGCACCCCGGGGCCGTGCACCTCGTAGGTGATGATCTGCGAGTTGTAGATCCGGCTCACCGAGGACGACACCAGGCCGACGAGCAGCCACGGCGACGCACCCACCGACTCGAGCTGGAGCCCCCGGTCGCCCTGCGCGAACAGGAACGACGTCACGTTCCCGGCCCCGCCGAGCAGCGCGACGAACGCGACGATGACCGCGCTGAGCGCCGCGGCCGGCGCGATGACGTCCTTGAGCGGGCGCTTGACCGCCAGCACGATCGGCAGCAGCAGCGCACCCGGTGCCACCTTGATCCAGGCGCCCACCGTGAGCAGCAGCGTCGCCACCCGCGGCCGCTTCTCCAGCTCCAGCAGCCCGAGGATGCACAGCGGTGCGACGAAGGCGTCGAGCCGCCCGACGGCGACCGGGCCCAGCGCAGCCAGGAACACGATGAACCACACGGCACCGTTGATCCCGCCCCGACGACGCAGCAGGGCCCGCATGGCGATGGCGTTGAGGATCGTGACGAGGACGGCCCAGCCCAGCCCGAAGGTCCGGTCGTTGTAGCCGGCGAGCTCACCGACCAGCAGCATCGGGACCAGGGCGCCCACCGGGTAGACCCAGGCCGTCGTGAACACCGGCCAGGTGCCGACGTTGACGCCGTACCAGACCCAGGCCCGGTACAGGCTGAGGTCCCAGAAGACGCGATCGGGCATGAGGACCACACCGCACAGGGCGATCCAGGCGTGGACCAGCGCGAACCCGAACCACACGATGGTGCGGGGCTCGAACCTGGAGGTCAGGCTGGACGGCAGGTAGGACAACAGCGTGACCTCCGGGTGGGGTGGGGCCAGGTCAGGGTACGTGTCCCTGATGTGGGTGCCCCCGCGCCCGGCCACCATCACGTGCTCCCCGTCAGCTCGCGGCGGGCGAGGACGTGGCGAGCAGGGTCTCGACCGCGACACAGCCGGTGGGGCTGGTCAGCGGGGTGCTGGGGTCGAGCCCGACCTGGTCGGTGGCCACCAGATCGCTGAAGGCGGTCCCGAGGACGAGATCGACCGTGGCGTCCGTCCGGGTGGCGTCGAACTTCAGGGTCGCACCGCTGACGTGCGCGGCCAGCGTGTAGGCCTGCGCGATCCCGGACGAGCCGAAGATCACCACGGCGGTGTCGGTCACGGTCGACGTGTAGTTCTCGGTGAGCGCCACGACGAACCCGCGGGCCGTCAGCGACGCACCCGTCAGCCCGGCGAGCCCGACGCGACCGGCCCCGTTGAGCACGTTGACGGTGATCTGGCCGGCAGGCACCGGGAGGGTCCCCTCCGGCAGGCACGGCACGGCGACGGAGGTCGCCTCAGGGCTTGCGGTCGAGAACCCGCGACTGAAGAACGGCAGGTTCGTGGTGCCGGTGAAGACGGCGGCGCCGACGACACCCGCGACGGCCATGACCGCCAGGATCACGCCGAACACGACGGTCTGGCGTTCGTGCATGGCGCGCCTGCGCTGGGCCCGCGCCCGGTCGATGTCGCTCATGTGGTCAGCACCCGCGCATGCAGGACGCGCCGGCCCTGGAGTGCGGCACGCACGGCCCGGTGCAGACCGTCCTCGAGGTAGAGGACACCCTTGTACTGCACGACGTGTGCGAAGAGGTCGCCGTAGAACGTGGAGTCATCGGCGAGCAGCGCCTCGAGGTCGAGGGTGCGCTTGGTGGTGACGAGCTCGTCGAGGCGCACCAGGCGTGGGGCGACGTCGGCCCACTGCTTGATGGTCTCGACGCCGTGGTCCGGGTAGGGCCGCCCGTCGTTCACCCCCTTGAAGATCACTCGAAGAGTCTAGGTGACGGTGCCCTGAGCCTCGCGTCAGTCCCAGGGATGACCGGGGTACGACCATCGGACGGGTGGCATGCGAACGGCGGCACCCCCGTGGGGGATGCCGCCGTTCAGCGTTCAGAGGTTCCTCAGGCGGGAACGACGTTCGAGGCCTGCGGACCCTTGGGGCCCTGCTGGACGTCGAACGTGACCTTCTGGTTCTCCTCGAGCGTGCGGTAGCCGCTCGAGGTGATGGCCGAGTAGTGGACGAACACATCAGCGCCGCCATCCTCGGGGGCGATGAAGCCGAAGCCCTTCTCGGCGTTGAACCACTTCACGGTACCTGCTGCCATTGCTCTGTCTCCTTGCGGGTGATGGTCGACCCCGACGACCCGGGACCGGTGAATCACGGTGGTCGTCGTCCGCCCGAGACTGAGGTTCGCATGTAACGAATTCGCCTGCACGAGCGTGGTGTGACAACTACAGCACTGCGACTACGACGAGCAGCCTAGGGCTACGGTGGTCGGCCTGTCGAGAGGTGATTCAGTCCGACGCGCGGCAGTCGAGGGCGACGACAGCGGCGACCTGTTCCTTGTCGATCGTCACCTCGTCGACGACCACGGCGAACGATCCCGAGGACCCGTCGAGGGAGTCCAGACAGGCGGGCCAGCCGGCCGTGTGCGTCGCACCGTCGGACCCGATCCACAGCGGTACGGACGAGCCGATCCCCAGCGTGTCCCCACCGACGGCGGCCGTCGCACCATCGCCGTCGACGGTCACGGTGGCGACCTGCCAGTCGGTGCTGTCCTGCCGGCCGGCGCCGAGGCTCCAGCCGGCCCCGAACGCGATGGTCATGGCGGCCAGGGGGACGACCAGCCGGCGTACCAGCTCGGAGCCGCCTGGTCGGGAGGGCGCGGTCATGGTCGTCAGTCTCCCGTACGGCGGGCGGCTGACCGGTCCGTGGTCGACGTGACCTGCCGCACGTCGGTGGACGACGCCTGACTTCACCCGGCATGGGCGGTTCGGGTCCACCAGATGGACCGAAATGGCACCCGAGGCCACGACCTGTACGTCAGGATCGTCCGGTGCGTGTTGCGGTGGTCCCGAGCACGAGGGCGCGCTACCTCGTCCTGGCCGAAGCGGCGGGCGGTGCGCTCGCCGTGCTGGGCGCGATCGTCCCGCGGGCGGGCGCGTCCGAGCCGGCGACGGTCTGGGGGGTGACGGGGGTCGCGATCGGTCTGCTCGCCCTGGTCACCTGGCTGCTGCGGCAGCATCGACGGACGCTGGTCGTGAGCCTGACGCTGGTGCTCGCGGCGGTCGCGCTGCTGCTGGCTGCGACACCCGACCCGGCCGCGGCGGCCACGCTCGCCATCCCCCTGATGCTCGGCGGGCAGCTCGGGGCGTTCCTCCTCCCGATGCGCCGGTGGCGACGCCTGGCCTGGTACTCCACGGGGCTCACCGCGGTTGCCGTGGTGCTCAGCCCGGCCGGTCTGGACGTCCCGCAGATGATCGCCTCGGTGGCCCTGGTGGGTCTGGGGCAGCTGTTGATCGGCCGGGTGTACGCCCAGGTGCACGACCAGGCCACGACCGATGCGCTGACCGGCGCCTACAACCGCACCGTGCTCGACCGCACGGTGCTCAGCGCCATCGGGGCGGCCTCCTCCGGCGCCCGGCTCAGCCTGGCCGTGCTGGACCTCGACGGGCTCAAGGAGCTCAACGACACCGCCGGGCACGCCGCGGGTGACCGGGCGCTCATCGACGTGGTGCGGGTGCTGCGCGACGGCCTGGAGGCCGACGACATCGTCGCCAGGCTGGGCGGCGACGAGTTCGTGGTCCTGTTCGCCGACCAGGACGAACGGTCGGCGGCGCGCTGGCTGAGCCGGGTGCGCGAACGTTCGGCGCATGCGTGGTCGTTCGGGGTGACGCAGGTGCGGGCCGACGACACGGTCCTGAGCGTGCTCAAACGCGCCGACGACGCCCTCTACCGGCACAAGGCCCAGCAGGATGACGACGAGATCGACGCAGGCCTCGACCGGTCCGCGCTCGGGTAGAGCCGGGGTTCAGCGCCTGCGGTCGATGACGCCGCGGACCAGCTCGGCCTGGCCCAGGTGCTGCAGAGAGTCGGCCAGCACGCTCATCAGCCGGACGCCGCGGGTCACCGGCGGGTCCCAGCGGCGGTCGATCACGTCGTCCAGGTCCTCCGGGCGCAGTCGCGCCAGGTAGGCGGCGGTCGCGGTCGCCGTCGCCGCCTGGTAGCCCAGGAGCAGGTCGGCCTCGGCCACCACCAGTGCCACCTGGTCGGAGGTGTGCCCGTAGCCCATGTCGGACGGCTCCAGCGGGAGGGCGAAGCGGTCGGCCCAGCCCTGTGCGGTCCACACCTGCTCGGTGCCGGCCAGGGGCGCGATCTGGGCGTCCTCCTCGCGCGCGAGGTGCCAGGCGAGCCACGCGATGGTGTTGGCCTGCGGGTCGAGCCGGTAGGTCAGGGCGGCGCGGTCGAGCCCGGCCAGACAGCGCTGCAGCTCCGCACCCACCCGACCGAATCCGTCCGTGAGGACGTCGACACCGTTCATGTGCCCTCCTGGGGTCAGCTCTGATCCTCGCACCGGTCAGCCGAGGGGTTCGGGTCGGGTGGTGGCCGGAGCCAGCCAGTGAGCCAGCAGGACGGCGGCGATGGAACCCGCGGCCATCACCGCGCTGAGCACCACGAGCTGGAAGCGCCCGGCCTCCAGCGGGGACACCCCGCCGAAGATCGCCCCGACGAAGGCCCCCGGCAGCGTGACCAGCCCGGTGGTCCGGGTCTGGTCCGTCGTCGGGATGAGGGCGTGGTGGATCGACTCGCGGGCGATCGTCGCGGTCGCCTGGCGGCCCGTGGCGCCGAGCGCCAACCATCCCTCGACCTCCTCCCAGTGGTCGCGGGTCAGCTGGTTGAGCTGGCGTCCTACCAGGGTCGCGATGGACATCGAGTTGCCGATCACGATGCCGCCGATGGCCAGGGCGTAGCGGCTCGTGAGGGTCAGCGCACCGGTGCCGAACACGACGGCCAGGGCGACGAGCACACCGGCGCCCATCGAGCCCGCGACCAGCCCCAGACGGGCCAGGTTCGCGCCCAGCCGTCGGGTCGCCGTCCAGGCCGCCACGGAGAACATGACCAGCAGCGCCAGGCCCACCCACCACGGGTTCTGGATCACCCCGGAGAGCACCAGGGCGACGGCCGCGAGCTGGAGCCCGCCGCGCAGCACCGCCCAGGCCGGCGCCCACGGGTGCGGGGTGCGTCGCACACCCAGGGTCGCGGCGGTGACCGCCACCAGGACGGCGACGCCCAGCAGGGTGTGGGCGAGCTCGTCCGACGGCACGGGCCAGACGCTAGCCCGGGGCGCGGGGTCGCGCCGACTGGCGCGGCAGGGTTCGCGACGACGGGATCGGGGCGAACGGCGCACAGCGGGGGCACCGGGTCGCGCTAGCCTCACCCCGGTGCCGGCGAGGACGCCGGGGTGGATGGTCGGGGAGGTCGCGGTGGCGTTCGGGTGGCAGGTTCACGGAGACGGCCGGGACGTCCCCCCGGGCCAGGTGGTGGCGCCCGGTGAGCGGCTGACCTGGCCGCGGACCATCGGTATCGGGATGCAGCACGTGGTCGCCATGTCGGGGGCGACGTTCCTCGTCCCGCTCATCACGGGCTTCCCGCCGCAGACGACGCTGTTCTTCTCGGCGATCGGCACCCTCGGGTTCCTGCTGCTCACCCGCAACCGGCTGCCCAGCTACCTGGGCTCGTCGTTCGCCTTCATCGCGCCGATCGCGGCCGCGAAGTCCTCGGGTGGGATGGGCGCCGCGATCGGCGGCGTGCTGATCGCCGGGCTGGCGCTCACCCTGGTCGGCCTGATCGTGCAGATCGCCGGGTCGCGGTGGATCGACGCGACGATGCCGCCCGTGGTGACCGGCACCATCGTCGCGCTCATCGGCTTCAACCTGGCGCCGTCGGCCTGGGGCTCGTGCACCGACACCGGCTGCTCCGGGGTGCGCGGGGCGCCCGTGACGGCCGTTGCGACGATCGCCGCGATCGTGCTGTCGACGGTGCTGTTCCGCGGGCTGCTCGGGCGGCTGTCGGTGCTGGTCGGGGTGCTCGTCGGGTACGCCGTCGCCGCGCTGCGCGGTGAGGTGGACTACACGGCCATCGCGGCCGCGCCCCTGCTCGGGCTGCCGACCTTCACGGCGCCGACGCTGTCGCTCAGCGTGCTCGGGCTGTTCCTGCCCGTCGTCGTCGTGCTGGTCGCGGAGAACATCGGGCACGTGAAGTCGGTGGCCGCGATGACCGGCACCGACCTCGACCCGCTCACCGGACGGGCACTGCTGGCTGACGGGCTGGCGACCACCCTCGCCGGGCTGGGCGGCGGTTCGGGCACCACGACGTACGCCGAGAACATCGGGGTGATGGCGGCCTCGCGGGTCTACTCGACGGCCGCGTACTGGGTCGCGGCGCTCACGGCCTTGGTGCTGTCGATGTCACCGCGGTTCGGGGCCGTCATCGGCACCATCCCGGCCGGGGTGCTGGGCGGGGCCGGCACCGTGCTCTACGGGATGATCGGTCTGCTCGGTGCCCGGATCTGGGTGCAGAGCAAGGTCGACTTCTCGCACCCGACGAACCTCGTGCCGGCGGCCATCGCGCTCATCATCGGCGTCGCGAACTACACCTGGACCGTCGGCGACCTGGAGTTCCAGGGCATCGCGCTCGGCACGGCCGCGGCGATCGGGATCTACCACCTCATGCGGGTGCTGGCCCGGTGGCGCGGGACGTCGCTGGAACCGGCGACGCCGGCCTCGGTGCCGGGGGGCGACGAGCTGGTGCGGTAGGGCGGTCCTAGTCCAGGACCACGAGGTGGCCGGTGGCGTCGAAGGCCGCGGGGCGCACGTCGACCACCCAGGCCGGGTCGAGGGCGGCGTACACGTGCGGGTACCGCTCGCCGTCGCCGCCGTCCTCCTCGACCACCCGCACCCCGTCGGCCTCGATGGTGTCGGCGTCGAGCACCAGGACGCACATGGCCTCGGTGGACCCGCGGTACACGGCACGGGCGACGGCGGGGAGCTGCCGCGGGTAGCTGGTGTGCACGAAGCCGACCTGGTCGAACGTCGCCCCCCGGGTCGAGGCGCGGTAGGTGCCCGAGTCCAGGGCGTCGTGCCAGTCGGTCACCGTCGCGAGGTGCCACAGGTGGCGCGGTGCGGGCGCCGTCTCCAGCGCGCGGGCCAGGGTGGCGGACCAGCGGTCCTGCTCATCGACCACGAAGCACAGCTCGTTGGCCTCCGGGTCGCGCAGCACCACGTAGCCGTCGCCGTGGGCGTCCAGCTCGCGCCGACCGGTACGAACCGCACCGAGCCGCTCGGCCCGGACCAGGGCGTGCCGGGCGTCGCGCACCCGCACGTCCAGGTGCAGGCGGTTCTTCGGGGACTGCTTCGGTTCGGGCACCTTCTGGAAGGCCAGCATCACCGGTGACGCGTCGACCACGGCCCAGCCCTCGTCGAGCGCGGCCCAGCGCACCCCCAGGATGCCGGCCCAGAACCGAGCCAGCGCCGCCGGGTCGGTGCAGTCGATGACGACCTCCTGCACGGTGATTCCCATGTCGGCTGACCCTAGCCTCAGCGCTCCGGGATGGCCCGGGAGTCAGACTGTGCGTTCGGCACGTGCACGGATGCCACGCAGCATCTTCTCCGTCATCACGAAGCTGACGGCGCAGGTCGGCTCGGCGATGGCGGCCGACCACCCCGAGCTGTAGGTGTAGCGCTCGCGTACCACGAGCCGCGTGGAGCCGCCGCGTGCCCGGCGCAGCACGAACGCCCACGTGTAGTGGTAGGGCGGCGGCGCCTGATCGGGCAGCTGCACGCTGCGCAGCACCAACGAACGTTCGGGGACGACCTCGGCCACCTCGAGCGCGACGCGGGGGTGCAGGTGCACGGCGTCGCCGGTCGCGAGGTTCTGCCAGCGCTCCTCGATGGTGTCGGCCGAACGGACGTCGCAGCCGAACACGTTCTCGAGCCAGTCGTAGGAGTAGAAGCCGCCGCGACCCTGCCCGAGCTGGACCACCCAGCGCCAGACCTCCTCGGGCGGGGCGTCGATGGTGACCCCCCGGGTGGCGACGAGGTTGGCGTTCTCGATGAGGTCGTCGCCCGCGAGCTCGGCGTCCAGCTCGGCCTCGGTGGCCCCGAAGTGCAGCGCCCAGGAGCGCAGGATCGGCAGGTTGGCGGCGATGAGCACCGCCACCGAGAGCGCGGCCTGGCGGCTGGAGGGGCGGGGGATCCGTCGGACGGGGGACATGGTCCGAGCCCATCACGCCTGGTCGGCGCAGTCCAGCGAGCCGGGCGCGTCGGGGCGCCCGGGTGGGCCGACCGGGGGGTGGGGCCTCAACCGGTGGGGTGGGGTGCGGTGCCCGGGTCGGGCCGAGCACCGAGCGCGGCGCGGGCCCGGCGCGACAGACCGGCGACGACGAGGGTGTGCGACTGGTCGACGAGATCGGCCACCAGATCGTCGCTGAGCGCCGACGGCCCGCCCGCGGCGAAGCCGAGCGTCAGGTCGACGGTGATCCAGTGCTGCTTGTTCAGGTGGTAGCCGGGGGTGATCGACGGGTGCTCGTGGCGCAGGGTGCGGCCCCAGTACGGGTCGCACTTGAGCGAGACCGCGGCGCCGGTCCCGGAGAAGAGCGCGAAGATCTTGCCGGCCACCTTGAGCACCGCCGTCGACGCATCGAATGGGTAGGTGAGGTAGGCGCCGGGCAGTGTGAGCCCGTAGTCGCGGACCTGCACGACGGTGCGCATCGGGGTGCTCTGGTCGTCCACGGGGACAGCATGACGGGCTGCGGTGACAGAGGCGGCCCGTCCGCTCCGGGTGGCCCGACGCGATGCGCGGGGCGGATCGCTCTCGGCGTTCGGTATAATCGTTCTCATTCTCATCTGAGCCGAACCCCGAAAGGTCCCCGTGTCGCTGCACGCCTACGCCCGGCCGGGGCGTGAGCCTTGCGGGCCTGCGCAGGAACCGCACGCCTCCGGGCCGCAGGGCGCCGACGATGCGCTCGCCCGGATCCGGGCCGACCGGGGCCGCGTCCGGCGTCGCACGTCCGGTCTGGTCCTCGTGCTCCTCATCTGCATCGCCGCAGCCGCCGGGATCGGGCCGGTGCCGATCTCACCGCGCGTCGTGCTGGAGGTGCTCGGGCACCACCTGCTTGCCGTCCCGGCCCAGCTCGACGTGCCCGAGACGGTCGAGCAGATCGTCTGGACCACTCGGGCTCCGCGGGTGGCGATGGGTGCCGTCGCCGGTGCCGCGCTGGGCGTCGCGGGTGCCGTGCTGCAGGCCCTGGTGCGCAACGTGCTCGCGGACCCCTACATCGTCGGCGTGAACGCCGGGGCGTCCACCGGCGCGGCCGTCGTCATCCTCGTCATCGGGAGCGGCAGCGCGCTCATGCTCTCGGGCGCCGCACTGGCCGGTGCGGTCGGGGCCACCGCCCTCGTGCTCGCCGTGGCCGGGGCCGCCGGGCAGCGCGGGCCGAACCGCATCGTGCTCGCCGGGATGGCCGTCGGCTACGCGCTCAACGCCGTCACCAGCTTCCTCATCTTCTTCTCCGGATCGCCCGAGGCCGCGCGATCGGTCATGTTCTGGCTGCTCGGCTCGTTGGCCATGGTCCAGCCGCAGGCGCTGGTGGCAGCGGCCGTCGCCACCGGGATCGGGCTGACCGTGCTGCTGGCCGTCGCACCCCTCATCGACGCCCTGGCCTCGGGCGACGACTCGGCGCGGTCCACCGGCATCGACCCCGAACGCGCCCGGTTCGCGGTGATGGCCGGGGTCTCGGCGATGGTCGGGGTCGTCATCGCCGGGGTCGGCGGGGTCGGCTTCGTCGGGCTCGTCGTCCCGCACCTGGCCCGGCGGCTGGTCGGTGGCCGGCACCGGGCGGTGCTGCCGGTCGCGGCCCTGCTCGGCGCGGCCGTCCTGGTGACCGCCGACACCATCGCCCGGACCGCGCTCGCGCCGCTGGAGCTGCCGGTGGGCGTCGTGACCGGCGTCATCGGCGCGCCCTTCCTCCTGTTCCTCCTCCGTGGATCCGGTACCCCCCACCGGCGCGGATGACCCGGCGCTCGCGCCACGTCGAAAGGAAACCCATGCACGTCCACCCCCACCCCCGGGCCCTCGCCGCAGGAGGTGCAGCCCTGCTCGTGCTCGGCCTGGCCGCCTGCTCCGGCGGTACCGCCAGCGCGACCTCGGCGGTCTCGTCCTCGGCCACCGCCACCTCGGCGTTCCCGGTGACGATCGACAACTGCGGAACCGAGGTGACCCTTGAGCACGAACCGACCCGCGTGCTGCTGGTCAACAACGACTCGGTGGCCAACCTCGAGGCCCTCGGCGCCATCGACCGCGTCGTCGCGATCACCGCGACCCCGCAGACCGGGCTCTACTCGGCGGACACCTACACCGCGCTCGACGCCCTGCAGGTGCTGTCCACCACCACCAACTCCACGGGCGGTTCGGTGGTCTCCCAAGAGGCCATCCTCGGGGCGGACCCGGATCTGGTGATCGCCCCGGAGAACGCCGTCGACCGGACCGCACTGGCCGCGGCCGGGATCGCCGTGTACTCCCCGACGGCCTACTGCGCCGACCCGCCGGCCGAGCTCACCCAGACCGCGACCTTCGACCGGGTGTGGGACGAGCTGGCCACTTACGGCCGGCTGCTCGGCCTGCAGGACGAGGCCGCCCAGGTGATCGCCGACACGAAGGCCGAGGTCGCCGACCTCGGCGCCGCGGACGCCGGCACGGCCGTCGCGCTGTACGTCTCGTCCGGCGGCAGCGTGCTGTCGCCCTACGGCGGGCCGAGCATGGTGACGCCCGTCTTCGAGGCCGCCGGGCTCACCAACGTGTATGCCGACAGCGACCAGCGGGTGTTCGACGCCAGCATCGAGGACCTCACCAGTCGCGACCCGGGCACGATCGTCCTGCTCTACTCCGGTGACGACCCGGAGGCCACCCGCAGCGCGTTCCTGTCGGCCCCGGGCGTCTCGGCGCTGACCGCCGTGCGCGACGACCGGGTGGTCACCCTGGCGTTCCCCTACACGGACCCGCCGACGGTGCTCAGCACCCAGGGCCCGGCACAGCTGCTCGCGGCACTCGCCGAGCTGTCGTGATCCGCGCGGACGGCCTGGTCGTCGCCTACGGGGCGCACCGCGTCCTGGACGGTGTCGACCTCGCCGTCCGCCCCGGACAGGTCACCGGGGTGGTCGGGCCCAACGGCTGCGGCAAGACCACCCTGGTCCGGGCGCTGCTGCGGGCCGTGCGGCTCGCAGCCGGGCGGGTCGAGGTCGACGGCCAGGACGTCGCGCGACGGTCCCGCCGCTGGTTGGCCCGGCGCATCGCCTACGTCGGGCAGCACGCCGAACCCGACCCGGCGCTCACCGTCGCCGATGAGGTGGGCCTTGGCAGCCTGGTCCGCACGGGTGCGCTCGTCACCGGCGCCCGGCACGACCGGACGGTCGTCGAGTCCCTGGACCTGGTCGGTCTGACCCATCTGGCCACCGCGCACCTGGCACAGCTGTCCGGCGGTGAGCTGCAGCGCGTCGGCATCGCCCGGGCCATCGCCCAACGGGCCGATCACGTGCTGCTCGACGAACCGCTCAACCACCTCGACGTCCGTCACCGCCTGGAGGTGCTCGCGCTGCTGCCCCGCATCGCCCCCGCCGTGCTCGTCGTGCTGCACGACCTGGACCTGGCCGCCCGGTACTGCGACCAGGTGGTCCTGCTGGACCAGGGCCGGGTCGTCGGGGCCGGCGCCCCTGCGCAGGTGCTGGCGCCGCAGGTGCTGGCCCGGACCTACGGCGTGCGGGTGCGCCGCGTCATCGGACCCGACGACCACCCGCACTTCGCCTTCACCCTGCCGGACGCGCCCGCTCGTCCGGCCCCATCCCCTGAGAGGACACCATGACCACCACCGACCTTGACCCCGAGGCCCGCACCCGGACCGCCCTCGACCTGGCCCTGCGCTGGGACGCCCAGCAGACCGCCTATGTCCGCCACCGCGCGGAACGGTTCGCCACCATGGCCCGCGTGGTCGCCGGGGTGTGCGCCGGGGTCGCCCAGCCGCGGGTGCTCGACCTGGCCGGCGGCACCGGCGCCGTCGGGGTCGCCGTCCAGCAGGCCGTCCCCGGTGCGCGCGTGGTGCTTGCGGACAAGGACCCCGTCCTGCTCGCCGTGGCGGCCGACCGGTTCGCCGGCGACGACCGCTGGACCGTGGCCGATGTCGACCTGGACGACCCGGCGTGGGCCGCGCATCCCGCGCTGGCCGAGCCGTTCGACGCTGTCGTCAGCTCGACCGCGCTGCACTGGCTCACCCCCGCTGTGCTCACCGGCGTCTACTGGACGCTCGCGCAGATCGTGCGGCCCGGTGGTGTGGTGCTCAACGGCGACCACTTCCTGTACGACGAGCACCACGAACCGGGGCTGCGCGAGATCGCGCGGGCCGATGACCTCGCGCAGCAGCAGGACGCCCTGGCCGAGGGGGTCGACACCTGGGACCAGTGGTGGGACGCCGCGCAGACGGTCCCGGCCTACGCCGAGGCGGTGCGCCGCCGCGCCCAGGTGTGGGGTGCCGAGCTGGGGGCTCCGCCCAAGGTCACCGTCGGGTTCCACGTGGAGGCGCTGCGCAGTGCCGGGTTCACCCAGTCCGGGACCGTCTGGCAGTACCTGGACGATCACGTGATCTACGGCATCCGGTGAGGTCCGGCGGCTGACCTCGGGCGGCACGCGACGACGCCATCGGCCACAGTGAGCGGGTGCTGACTGCCGCCTCGGGTGCCGGGACCGTCGTGGCCGTCGGGCTGCTGCTCGCGGTGCTCGCGTTCTCGGTGACCCGCCCGCGTGGGCTGCCGGAGGCGGTCGCGGCCGTCCCGGCGGCGGCGATCGTCGTCGTGACCGGTCTGGTGACCTGGGCGCAGGCCGGGGAGGAGGTCGCGGCGCTCGCGCCCACGGTCGGGTTCCTGGCGGCCGTGCTGGTGCTCGCCGAGCTGGCGCGGGCCGAGGGCGTGTTCGCCTGGGCGGGCGCCCGGATGGCCTCGGCGAGCCGAGGGTCGCCGCGGCGGCTGCTCGGCGCGGTGTTCGTGGTGGCCTCGCTCACGACGGCGGTGCTCAGCCTGGACGCCACCGTGGTGCTGCTCACGCCCGTCGTGCTGGCCGCGGCGACGGCGGTCGGCGCCCGGCCCCGGCCCGGGGTGTACGCCAGCACCCACCTGGCGAACTCGGCGTCGACGCTGCTGCCGGTGTCGAACCTCACCAACCTGCTGGCGTTCGCCGCGAGCGGGCTCACGTTCGCCGGATTCGCGGGGCTGATGGCGGCGCCGTGGCTGGTCACCGTGGCCGTCGAGTACGCGGTGTTCCGGCTGTTCTTCCGGGCCGATCTGGCGGCGCCCGCGCACGAGGTCCGATCGTCGGCCCCGCCTGCGCCGCGGTGGGCGCTCGCGGTGCTGGCGCTCACCCTCGTCGGGTTCGCGGTGGCCGAACCGCTGGGGGTGGCACCCGTCGTCGTCGCCGGGGTCGCCGTGCTGGTGCTCGCTGCCGGACGGTTGCGGACCGCGCCCCGGGCGACCGCGACGAGCATGGTGCGGGCCGTCAACCCGCTGTTCCTGGTGTTCGTGCTGGCGCTCGGCGTCGTCGTGCTCGCCGTGCGGCGCGGACCGGTCGGCGATCTGCTGGTCACCCTGGTCCCGGCCCGGCCGGACCTGCTCGGGCTGCTGGTGGCCGCCGGGCTGGCGGCGCTCGTCGCGAACCTGCTCAACAACCTGCCGGCCACGCTCGTGCTGGTGCCGGCCGTCGCGCACTCACCGGGACTGGTGCTCGCGACGCTGCTCGGGCTCAACATCGGGCCCAACCTCACCTACGTCGGGTCGCTGGCGACCCTGCTGTGGCGTCAGGTGCTGCACGGCCACGGGCACGCGCCCTCGGCCGCGGTGTTCATCCGTCTGGGGCTGGCGACGGTGCCGGCCGCCCTCATCGCCGCGGTGCTGGCGCTCTGGGTCTGTCTGCAGGTGGGAGGCGTGTCATGACGATCGTGGTCTGGCTGGTCGAAGGGACGTGGGAGGCCTGCGTCGACGCCGTGCGGCGGCTGCCCGACGGGCCGGTGGCGCTGCTGCACGTGATCGACGACGACGTGGCCGACGCGTGGGCCGGGGCGCCAGCGGGGTTGATGGGGCGTGGTGGGGGACGTGGGGACGTCGGGGCGCTGGAGGCGGCGGGACGTGGGCTGCTGGAGGCCGCGCTCGATCGACTGGGGCGCGAGGCCGAGGTGTGGCTGCGGGCGGGGCGGTCCGAGCACGTCGTCGTCGGGGCGTGCGGGGCCGGGGACCTGCTGGTGATGGCGCGGGACGACCCTCGGCCGGGGCCGCACAGCTTCGGGCGGGCCGGGCGGTTCGTCGTGGATCACGTGGGGTGCGATGTGCTGGTGGTGCGGGGTGGGTGATTGGGGTGGTGGGGCTGGTGGCGCTGTCCATGCAGCGAGGGTTCTAGTTCTTGGGCTCCGCTCGCGGGACGGAGTTTCGGAACGTGCTATCTAGCCCGGAGCTGTTGACACCAGACCATCTCCGACCTAGCCTCGCTTCTCAGGCGGGGCACGTGGCAGCCAGTCGCGAGCAGCTTGATGGTGGAACCTCTCCGGCAACCCAGCCGGTTGCGGTTTCCCCACCGACCCGTTCTTCCCCGGTGGTGCGACTCGGGGGTGGTCCGGTGCTGTCCAGTCGGATTCTCGTGGTCCCCGCCCGCGCGGGGATGGTCCGGGTCGGCGTCGCGCCAGCCCGGACCATCTGTTCAACCTCGCCCATCAGGGCGATTGCCCCTTGACGTCGCCTTTCGGTGCGGCAAGGGTCGTGCTGGCGGATGGGGGGATCCGGGGTGTGGAACGCAGCATGGGCGAAGGCGCCACGGCCTGTCGACGATGGCGCCCCCCTGTGGTCGAGCCTCGCAACGCACCTCGATGACGCGGCGAGGATCGCAGGTCGCCTGTGGGACGAGTGGGTCGGCTCAGGTCTGCATCGCCTCGTGGAGAAGGACGTCGGGAACTCCGCCCGTACCGTCGCCCTGGCAGCCGCGGCGCTGCACGACATCGGCAAGCTCACCCGGGCTTTCTCCGCTCAGGAGCCGTCCATGCGGGCGCATATGGAGAAGGCCGGGTTTGGCTACCTGAGCAGAGCGTCGCCCGCGGACGCTCGTGTGCTGCCGCACAGCCTGGCCGGACACGTCATCGTGCGGGACTGGCTTGTCCAGCAGGGCGTCCCGGAGCGGCACGCCGCAGCGTTCGCCACGATCGTCGGGAGCCACCACGGGACGTTCCCCTCGATGGCGGTCGTCCAGGAAGCGGGTCGGCGCAGGTCCTTGTTCGGCGACGACGAGTGGGACACGGCCCGTCATGAGCTGCTCGCCAGGGTCGTCGCGGACCACGGGCTCGCAGGCCTCGTGGACACGCTGCGGGAGCACCGGCTGAGTGACGCGACTCAGGTGGCGCTCGCGGGCTTCGTCATCGCAGCCGACTGGATCGCTTCCAACTCCGATCTCTTCCCGCTGTCGCCCGCGTTCGCAGCGCCGCGTGCCGCAGGTCCCGTTCGTGCCGAGCTGGCGTGGCACGACCTCGCGCTGCCAGCGGCGTGGGCGCCCACCGACGAGTGCCTGACGGCCTCGGCGACCGAGTTGTTGCGTGCGAGGTTCCCGCACGCCAGCGCCTTCGCGGCCCGGCCGGTCCAGGAGCTCGCGGTGCAGGCGGCCCGCACCATGGCCGAGCCCGGGCTGCTGCTCATCGAGGCGAGCATGGGCACGGGCAAGACGGAGGCGTCGCTGCTGGCCGCCGAGGTGATGGCACGGCGGTGGGGATACTCCGGCGTCTTCTACGGACTGCCGACCCGGGCCACCACCGACGCGATGTTCCACCGCGTCCTCCAGTGGTGGTCGACGGTCCCCGACCGTCACGGCGACGCGACCAGGTCGGTCGGGCTACGGCACTCCTCGGCCGGCCTCAACGACGAGTTTCGCGGCCTCCCGAGGGGGGCGACGCCCGGGCGCGACGGCGCAGCCTTCTTCGTCGGGCCGCCCAGCGACGTCGGGCGAGACGAGGTGGAACAGGTGCGCCACCGCCGGGACACCGCGCTCGACGTCGTTGTCCACCAGTGGACCTCGGGCCGCAAGAGGGGCGCGCTGGCCGACTGCGTCGTCGCGACCATCGACCACGAGCTGATGGCGGCGCTGGTGGCCCGGCACGTGCAGCTGCGGCACCTCGGGCTGCTGCGCCAGGTGGTGGTGCTCGACGAGATCCACGCGGCCGACACGTGGATGCGGGTCTACCTCGAGCGGTCGCTCGAATGGCTGGGGCGCTACGGCGTGCCGGTGATCGCCCTGTCCGCGACGCTGCCGCCCGACCAGCGCGCCGCGCTCGTGCACGCGTACGAGCGAGGTCGGCGCGCTGGGCTGCCCGAGGTCGCCGAACCGCTGCCTGCCGTGCCGGCCACGCACGAGTACCCGGTGGTGACGGCGCTGGCAGCCGGTCAGGTCTCGCAGGTCTCGCGGGTCTCGCTGGTCGCGTCCGAGGTCGACGTGGAGTGGCTGCCGGACGACCTTGAGGTGCTGACTGGGCGGCTGTCGGCAGAGCTCGCTGAGGGTGGCTGTGCCCTCGTGGTCTGCAACACCGTCACGCGTGCCCGCACGCGGTACGTCGCGCTGCGCGAGCGCTTCGGCGACCGCGTCAGCCTCACCCACTCGCGGTTCATCGCCCGCGACCGGGCCTCGAAGGACGCTGACCTGGTGCACGCGTTCGGGCCTGGGCCGGGCGGTGCCCGTGACGGTCGCATCGTCGTGTCGACCCAGGTGGCTGAGCAGTCCCTGGACATCGACTTCGACCTGCTGATCAGCGATCTTGCGCCCGTCGACGTGCTGCTGCAGCGCGTCGGACGGCTGCACCGTCACGACCGCCCACGGCCGGGCGGCTTGGCCCGTGCGCGTCTGATCGTCACCGGCGCTGACGTCGGTGTCAGACCCCAGGTGGACGGTGGGTCCATGAAGGTCTACGGGGGGCATCTGCTGCTGCGCACGGCCGCGCTGCTTCGTGAGCTCGTCGAGGCGGGCCGGCCCATCCGGCTCCCGGCCGACGTGCCGTTGCTCGTCGACCGCTGCTACGGCGACGAGCCGCTCGGCCCTGCGGCGTGGGTCGACGAGATGGCGGCGGCGCGTCAGGAGGCCGTCGACCTCGCGGCGGAGACGGCGCGGAATGCCGGGAGCTTCGCGCTCGCGGCGCCGTCGCCGCGGGGCAGCGTCCTGGGCTGGAGGCTGCGTTCCGTCGGGGATGCGACCGACGGTACGCAGGGGGCTGCGCAGGTTCGTGAGCCGGACGGCGGTTTCGAGGTCGTCCTGCTCGAACGCGCCGAGGACGGGCTGGCGCTGCCCGCGCACCTGGGGGACGCGCGGGCCCTGCGCACCGACATGCCGCCCTCGCCGGCGATGTCGCGGGCGCTCGCCGGCTGCCTCGTGCGCGTGCCGGGCTGGGTCACCACGCGCCCGTCCGACGCCGCCGCCATCTTCGACGATCTGAACGTCAACTACTTCCCGGCCTGGCAGAAGGACCCCGTCATGGGCGGCCAAGTGATCCTCGTCCTCGATGCCGACGGGAACGGCCACCTGGGGCGCTTCCCCGTCTCCTACGACCCGACCCTTGGCCTGGAGGTTCTCTATGCCTGACGACGTCGCCGAGTTCAACCTCCTCGACGAGCCGTTCATCCCGGTGCTGAGGCGAGACGGCAGGGCGACCACCGTGTCGCTGATGGGGCTGTTCGCCGAGGCAGCCGAACTCGACCGGATCACAGCCGAGCTGCCGACCCAGTCGTTCAGCCTGGTGCGGCTTGCGCTCGCCGTCGCGCACCGGGCCTTCGTGTCCCTGACACCTGCGTATGACGAGGACGTCCGCGACGTGGTCGACGACCTCGCGGAACGTTGGCCGCAGGCGGTCGAGGAGCAGGTGCGGCCGTACCTGGAGACGCACCGCGCTCGGTTCGACCTCTTCGACCCCGAGCTGCCGTTCTTCCAGACCGCCGGTCTGCACACGGCGAAGGGTGACGTGTCAGAGCTCGGCAAGATCGTTGCGGACGTGCCGAACGGGAGCCCGTACCTCACGGCGCGCTCGGCCCGCAGCCTGCGCCGGATTCCCGCCGCCGAGGCCGCACTCTGGCTCATCCACACGCAGGCGTACGACCCCTCGGGCATCAAGACGGGCGTCGTCGGCCACCCCCGCGCCAAGGGCGGCAAGGTCTATCCCGAGGGCACGGGTTGGACCGGTCAGCTCGGTGGTGTCCACCTGCTGGGCGCCAGCGTGCGCGACACCCTCCTGCTCAACCTGTGGGCCGCTAGGCCGGCTGCCGATCGGATGGACGTCGACCTGCCACCGTGGGAGCGCCCGGCCCAGACGCTCGCATCGGCCCCCGACTTCGCGTACCGCCCCGTCGGACCCGTTGACCTCTACACGTGGCAGCCGCGCCGCATCCGGCTCGTGCGAGCGCCCGGCACGACGGACGTCACCGGGGTGTTGCTCACCTACGGCGACAAGTTCACTGTCCAGGAGCGGCAGAACCTCATCGGCCTCGAGCCGATGAGCACATGGCGCTACTCCAAGCCGCAGACCGCCAAGTTCGGTCGGACCATCCACATGACGCGCAAGCGCGATCCAGGCGTCCAGCTCTGGCGCGGGATGTCGACGCTGTTGGCGGCGCGTCAGCAGCGTGGCACCGAGGACGACCTTCGCCCGCTGGTGCTGGAGCACGCTGCCTGGCTCGACGGTTCGCCGCTGCTTCCCGACGGTCTCGTGCGGCTGACGTCGGTCGAGGTGACCTACGGGTCGAACGACTCCGTCGTCGACGCCATCGCCGAGGACTCCCTGGACCTGCCGTCGCGCGTGCTGCGACCCGACGCCGTGGAGCTGCGGACCGTCGCCGTCGACGCGGTCGAGTCGGCGCGTGCAGGCGTCACCGCGCTGCGGAACTTCGCGGCCAACCTCGCGACGGCGTCCGGGGCTGATCGCGAGATCCTGGACGGGCCGCGCAACCGCGCGAGCGACCGTGCGTACGCGGTGCTCGACCGCTCCTACCGGCGCTGGCTGCGCGAGAACCTGCCGACGGCCTCGGATGACCCGTCGGTCGCCGAAGCTGCCTGGCACCGCGAGGCCATGCGCGCCCTGCTGGTGATCGGCGAGCAGCTCGTCCAGGACGTCGCCCCCGCTGCCTGGCTCGGTTGGGGCGGGGGTTCCGGGCCGCGGATCGACGTGGGGAAGGCCGACGTCTACTTCCGCCGCGCACTCGACAAGGCGTTCCCGAAGGCCCGTCTCGATCTCGCCGTCTCTGCCACCGAAGGAGTCGCATGACCGCGTCCACCTCGGCACCCCCCGACCTCGCCACGCCGGAGCGCCACGAGCGCACTCTGGCCGTCGCAGTCGCGGCTCGTGCTGCTCAGCTGCAAGCCGCCAGCATCCGTCAGGTGGGCGACGCCGTCGCCCGCATCGCGCGGCTGCGCCGTGCGGTCGGAGCCGCTCCCGGTGCCGAGCCCGATGTCTGGGACGACACCATCGGGCTCGTCCCGCGGGGGGAGCTCGGTCGCGGGGACGACCCGAGCAGGGCCGAGACCGCAGCCCATGTCGCGATGACGCTGTTCGCCGTGCACCGGCAGGGCAAGTGCGTCACCGCCCACGTTCAAGGTGTCTCCTTCGGCCGCGCGGTGCGTGCACTGTCGCGGCACCGGGGCAGAGGGCAGGACGAGTCGGAGGGAGTGCGGCGCCGCTTCGACGCCGTGCTGACCTCCGACGAGCCCGAAGAAGCGCTGTACCACCTGCGAGGGCTCGTTCTGCTGCTGCGTGACGCCCAGATCGCCCTCGACTACGGACGGTTGGCGAGCGATCTCGTCGACCTGTGGACACCTGCCCGGGCGGACACCCTGCGCCTTCGATGGGCGCGCGACTACCGGCGGTCCGCGCCGGATCAGGCCGCCGATCAGACGACCACCACGACCAGCACGACCGACGAGGAGCAGGCATGACCCCCCAGCGCACCTTTATCGACATCCACCTGCTGCAGTCGGTGCCGCCGAGCTGCATCAACCGCGACGAGACCGGCAGCCCGAAGTCCGCGCGCTACGGCGGCGTGCGTCGTGCCCGCGTCTCCTCGCAGGCGTGGAAGCGCGCCACGCGCAAGCGGTTCGCGGGTGAGCTCGACGAGAGTGACCTGGGAGTACGGACCAAGCGTGTGGTCGACCTGGTGGCCGAGCAGGTGCGCGCCGGGCGGGAGGATGTCGACCCCGAGACAGCGGTGGAGCTGGCCGCAGCGGTCGTCGATGCGGCAGGCCTCGGACTCGAGAAGTCCCGCGACAAGGCGCGCGTCGAGAGCAAGTACCTCGTGCTCGTGTCGCGTCAGCAGGCGGGCACCCTCGCGCGGCTCGCACTCGACGCGTTCGAGTCCACCGGCGAGGTGGCGTCGGCCGTCAAGGCGCTCGCCGGCAGCAAGAAGCAGGCCAAGCATTCGTTGGCGACAGGCAACTCCGTCGACCTCGCCCTGTTCGGGCGGATGGTCGCCGACGACACCGACCTCAACGTCGATGCCGCCTGCCAGGTGGCGCACGCGCTGTCCGTGCACGCGGCCGCCAACGAGTTCGACTACTTCACGGCCGTCGACGACCTCAAGGTCGAGACCGCGGAGGGTGAGGCGGCGGATGCCGGCGCGGGCATGATCGGCACGGTCGAGTTCACCTCGGCGACGCTGTACCGGTACGCGACTATCGATGTCGATGAGCTGATCCAGAGCCTGGGCGACGTCGCGATGGCCCAGCGGGGGATCGAGGCGTTCCTTCGGTCCTTCGTGCTGTCGATGCCGACCGGCAAGTCGAACACCTTCGCGAACTGGACGGTGCCGGAGGGCGTCGTCGTGACTGTCCGCACCGACCAGCCCATGTCGTGGGTCGGCGCGTTCGAGCAGCCGGTGCCGCACGCGCCCGAAGGTGGGTATGCCGAGCCGGCGGCCGAGGCCATGGTGGCGTGGGCGTCGGAGCTCAGCCGTGTGTACGCCCCCGGGGCGCGGACATGGACCGTCGGGCTCGGGCGGGTCGGCGCCGCGTTGGCGGCGCTGGGCGACTCCGTGCCGTTCGCCGAGCTCCCCGCGCGGGTCGCGGCCCAGGTGACGGCCGATCGCCCGGCGCTCGCATGACCACCCTCGTCCTGCGGCTCGCTGGCCCGATGCAGGCGTGGGGCACCAGGTCGCGGTTTGCCTACCGGTTCACCGACGCCCAGCCGTCCCGCAGTGCGGTGCTCGGCCTGCTCGCCGCCGCCCAGGGGCGTCGTCGCGTCGACCCGATCGACGACCTGCTGGACCTCAGGTTCGGGGTTCGTGTCGACCAGCCCGGCGAGGTGATCCGCGACTTCCAGACCGCGCGAAGTCTCGACGGCCAGCACGCCCAACCGTTGACGTACCGGTACTACCTGTCGGACGCCGTCTTCGTGGCGGCGGTCGAGGGGCCTGAACCGCTGGTCGCCACGTTGAGCGATGCGGTCCAGCGCCCGCGTTTCCCGCTGTTCCTCGGACGGCGGTCGTGCCCGCCGGCGCGCCCGCTGCGCGTCGCCGTCCTGCCCGGGTCGATGGACGACGTGCTGGCCTCGACCGAAGAGGACGTCGGCGTCCCCTGGCAGGCCGCGACCTGGTGGCAGGTTCGCCAACCGGCAGAGGTGGCGCTCGACATCGTGCGCGACATTCGGCCCGGGGAGACGTCCGACGAGCTGACGCCCGACGTACCTCTCTCGTTCGACCCCGACCACCGCCGGTTCGCGATGCGGCCGGTGATGCGGGCGACGTGCTCGTTCCGCAACCCAGCCGCGGCACGGCCCGGGATCACCGACCACGTCCCCATGACGATGTCCTAAGGCGGTAGCTCGATGTACTTGACCCGGATCGAGATCGACACCCATCGGCGGGACTCCCGCCAGGTGCTCTCGTCACCGCACCGGATGCACGGGGCGGTCGCGACGTGCTTCCCGCCGTCCGCCCGACCAACACGCCCGCTGTGGCGCATCGACGTGACCCGCGACGCCACGCTGCTGTATCTGCTGAGCGACACCCGTCCCGACCCGACGGGTTTCGTCGAACGGCACGGCTGGCCTGCCGCACAGGCGTGGATGACCCGGGACTACACGCCCGCGATCGAGGCCGTCGACGGCGGTCGACGGTTCGGGTTCAGGGTGCGCGTCAACCCCGTGCGCAGCGTCCGGCCGGAGCCCACTCCCGGCGACGAGGGGCCGCGGCCTCGCGGGCAGCGGGTGGGCCACGTGACCGCCGACCAGCAGCTCTGCTGGTTCCTGCGGCGAGCCGAGGGCTGGGGCTTCTCGGCGGGCAGCACTGAGGAGCCGTCGGCGACGATCGTCGAACGCAAGGTGTGGCGGTTCGAGCGCGGCGGCAAGCCCGTGACCGTCTCGACCGCCGCGATCGAAGGCGTGCTCACGGTGACCGATGCGGATCGGCTGCGGAGCGCACTCGTCGACGGTCTCGGTCCCGCCAAGGCGTACGGCTGCGGGCTGCTTACCCTCACCGCACCCCGATGAGCCAGATTCCCGGCGCACGGCCAACGGACCCGCAGGAGTTGGTGCGCGTCTCGGAGCGAATCTCGTTCCTGTACGTCGAGCACTCCGTGATCCACCGGGCCGACAACGCCATCACGCTGACCGACGAGCGTGGGACCATCCACGTGCCAGCAGCGCAGCTCGCGAGCCTGCTCGTCGGACCGGGGTGTCGAGTGACCCACCACGCGGTGATGCTGCTCGCCGAGTCGGGGACGTCCGTGGTGTGGGTCGGGGAGAATGGGGTCCGCTTCTACGCTTCGGGGCGAGGGTTGAGCCGTTCGAGCCGACTGCTCGAGGCGCAGGCTCGCCTCGTGAGCAACACGCGCACACGGCTGGACGTCGCCCGGGCGATGTATGCGATGAGGTTCGTCGACGAGGACGTCTCGGGGCTCAGCATGCAACAGCTGCGCGGTCGGGAGGGGGCGCGGGTGCGTGCTGTGTACCGCGAACACGCGGAGCGTACCGGTGTGGTGTGGAAGCGTCGTGACTACCGACCCGACGCGTTCGAGGCATCAGACCCGGTCAACCAGGCTCTCTCGGCGGCGAACACGGCCCTCTACGGGGCGGTCCACTCGGTAGTCGTTGCACTGGGATGCTCGCCTGGCCTCGGTTTCGTCCATACGGGCTCGGACCGAGCCTTCGTGCACGACGTCGCCGACCTCTACAAGGCAGAGTCGACGATCCCCGTTGCTTTCGACATCGTCGCGGCAAGACCCGACGACGTACCTGCTCAGACACGGCGCGTGATGCGCGATGTCATCTACGAGCAGCGCCTGCTCGAACGGTGCGTCAAGGACATCCGTCGGCTGCTGCTCGGAGACGGGGACGACCTCAACGACGAATGGGCTGACGTGAACGTGCTCTGGGCGGGCGGGACCTCGACAGTTGCAGGCGGCACGAACTACGGCCCGGAGGATGGGCCCGACTGGTGATCGTCATCGTCCTGACGGCGGTTCCGGCCGGTCTGCGCGGCGTCCTGACCCGGTGGTTGCTCGAGATCGGTCCCGGGGTCTTCGTGGGTCACGTCTCCACCCGCGTGCGTGACCACATCTGGGATCGGGTAGTCGACGGGGTTGGGCGCGGCCGGGCGATCATGGTTTTCTCGAAGCGCTCAGAGCAGCGTCTCGACTTTCGCGTGCATGGCCATGAATGGACTCCCGTGGACCATGACGGAGTCTCGCTCATGCTCCGACCGAGCTCCGATCGTCCCCGGCGAGACGCGCCCCGCGGCTGGAGTCGCGCCGAACGAGCGATCAGGGGAGCACCCCGCCGAAAGTGAATCGCCATCGGAGCTGGCGCGACTATCGTCCCAGGTCAAGAAGTGTCGTCCCCGCCTGCGCGGGGGTGGTCCCGCGAGCGTCACCCCACCAGCGAGCACCGCATAGTCGTCCCCGCCTGCGCGGGGGTGGTCCGCGGTCGGACACCGCTGTCTGGGACAGGAACAGGTCGTCCCCGCCTGCGCGGGGGTGGTCCCCCCCGGGCAGCGAACGCGTGCGAGTCAGGGCGGTCGTCCCCGCCTGCGCGGGGGTGGTCCGGACGGGCGACTCATCGCCAGGTGCCTGATCTGGTCGTCCCCGCCTGCGCGGGGGTGGTCCGTCCTCCGGCAAAGCGGAGACGGCCGTCAGCTCGTCGTCCCCGCCTGCGCGGGGGTGGTCCTCCCCCGGCAGGATCAGACCGCCTTCAACGAGAGTCGTCCCCGCCTGCGCGGGGGTGGTCCCGCACAGGTGTCCGGCGACGCGCAGGTGTACGAGTCGTCCCCGCCTGCGCGGGGGTGGTCCCTACGTCACGGCACGCGACCTATTCCGCCTCCGGTCGTCCCCGCCTGCGCGGGGGTGGTCCCCCGTGCCGCGCCGAGCCCGGACACGTCGGTCCGTCGTCCCCGCCTGCGCGGGGGTGGTCCGTCTCGGACGGTGGCCC
>JAKLPK010000005.1 GCA_022013895.1 Cellulomonas sp.
GCGCGCACATCGCCGACTCCAACCTCGGCATGGCCCAGCGGATGCTCGAGATCCAGATCAAGCGCTCCAAGGAGCGCTACACCTTCGGCAAGCCGCTGGCCTCCCGCCAGGAGATCCAGCACATGATCGCCGAGTCGGGATCCCGCGTGTACGCCCTGCGTCAGATGGTGCACGACACCGCCGACCGCTACGACCGCGGTGAGCAGGCCGACACCTTCGCCGCCATGTGCAAGCTCTTCTCGATCGAGACCGTGAAGATCGTCTCGGACAACATGCTCGAGATCCTCGGCGGCATCGGCTACTTCGAGGACTGCGAGTACGGGCCCGTCGAGCGCCTCTACCGCGACTGCCGTGCCATGTGGCTCGAGGAGGGCCCTCCCACCGTGCAGCGGATCACCGCGGCCCGGGGACTCATCGCCAACGGCGGCGACACCTTCTGACCGCCCCTGCTGCCCCCCGCGAACCTCCCCCTCGCGGGGGGCAGCAGACCCCGTCCACTACAGGTACCAGCAAGGAAGGACCGGCCGTGAAGCCTCTCGAGGGACTCAAGGTGGTCGACATGACCGCCTTCCTGGCGGCACCGACCACCCAGCGGGTGATGGGTGAGTGGGGCGCCGACGTCATCAAGGTCGAGTCGCCCGCAGGAGATCCCGGCCGCTCCCAGGGTGCAGTGTTCGGCACGCCCTACACCGATGACGAGAACCCCGGGTTCGACATGTCGAACATGAACAAGCGGTTCGTCACGGTGGACCTGCGGACCGAGGGTGGACGCGAGGTCATGGACGCGCTGCTGGCCCAGGCCGACGTGTTCGTCACCAGCACCCGCATCAGGTCGCTGCGCAAGCTCGGCTACGACTACGACTCGTTGCACGAGCGGTTCCCCAAGCTCGTGATGGCGCAGGTGCTGGGGTTCGGCGCCAAGGGCCCGATGAAGGACGCGGCCGGCTTCGACATGACGACCTACATGTCCCGCGCCGGGGTGCTGGGCACGACGGTCAACCGGGGTGGCAGCCCGATGCTCGCACCCAGCGGGTTCGGCGACTTCCAGGTCGCGTTCGTGCTGCTGGCCGGCATCCTTGCCGCCGTCCACCGCGCCCGGACCACGGGTGAGGGTGACTACGTGAGCACCAGCCTGTTCCACGCGGGTGTGTTCGCGCTCAACCAGGCGATGGTGTCCGCGCAGTACGGCAACGTCTACCCCAAGGACCGCCGCGAGGTCACCAACCCGTTCAACAACACCTACTACGGCTCCGACGGCGGCCTCATGGCGCTGTGCGCCCCCGAGTACGACCGGGACTTCGGCAAGGTCATGCGCCTGGTCGGCAGGCCGGACGTGGCCGACGACGCGCGGCTGAGCACCGTCGGCGAGATCAACCGCGAGCACCGCAACGCCGAGGTCGTCGAGATCCTCGACGGCGCCTTCGCCACGCAGCCGGCCGAGCACTGGCTCACGCTGTTCGCCGAGCACGACGTGCCGATGGCCAAGTGCCAGCTCCCGGTCGACCTCTACACCGATGAGCAGGCGCTGGCCAACGACGTCCTGCGGACCGTGACCTACCCCAACGGTGCGCAGCGCTGGCTGCCCACCAACCCCGTGCGTTTCGCCAGCCAGGGCGACCCCGAGCTGGTGCTCACCGCCACGCAGGGGGCGCACACCCGCGCCGTGCTCACCGAGCTCGGCTTCAGCACCGAGCAGATCGAGGCGCTGCTGGCCTCGGGCGCGGTGCACGGCCCCCACCCCCGCTGACCATCGCCCTTCGGGCACCCGGAACCGTCGCCCGTCGGGCGCCAAGAACCAAGGAGAGTGCGTCGTGGCACTGATCTACACCGAAGAGCAGACCGAGCTCATCGAGATGGTGCGTGAGTTCGTCTGGAAGGAGATCGCCCCCAAGATCGCCGAGTGCGACCGGGTGGGCGAGTGCCCCCCCGACTTCTTCGACTCCGCGTTCGAGATGGGTCTGCACATGCTCGAGATCCCCGAGGAGTTCGGGGGCGGCGGGCTCGACTTCGTCACGACCGCGATGGTGTTCGAGGAGCTCGGGCGCGTCGATGGCGGCTACGCCCAGACCCTCGTGTCGACCTTCGTCGCGCTGCGCAACGTCATCCTCGCCGGCACACCTGAGCAGGCCAAGATGTTCGCCGACATCGTGGCCCCGGGCGGCCTCGGCGCCTTCGTCCTCACCGAGGCGAACTCCGGGTCCGATGCGGCCTCGCTGCGCACGACGGCGGTGCGCGACGGCGACGAGTACGTGCTCAACGGGACCAAGACCTGGATCACCAACGGCGGCATCTCCAAGGTCTACGCGGTGCTGGCCAAGACCGACCCGACCGCGGGCAGCAAGGGCATCTCCTGCTTCATCGTCGAGGCCGACCGCCCCGGCGTCTCGTGGGGCACCCACGAGGACAAGATGGGCCTGCGCACCTCGAACACCTGCGACGTCGTGTTCCAGGACGTGCGGGTGCCCGTCGACCACCTGGTCGGTGCCGAGGGCGACGGCTTCTCGATCGCGATGCGCGGGCTGAACTTCTCACGGGCCTTCATGGCGACCATCTGCGTCGGGATCATGCAGCGCGCGCTCGACGAGGCCGTGGTCTACGCCAAGACCCGCCAGCAGTTCGGCCAGCCGATCATCAAGTTCCAGCTGGTGCAGAAGCTGCTCGCCGATATGGCCGCGCAGACCGAGGCCGCGCGCTGCCTGGTGCACAACACCATGCGGTTGATGGACGCCGGCCACTCGGTGGTCAAGGAGGGCTCCATCACCAAGATGCTCGTCACCGACATGCTCCAGGACGTCACGAGCAAGGCCGTGCAGGTGTTCGGTGGCAACGGGTACGTCAAGGAGTACCCCGTGGAGAAGCTCATGCGGGACGCCAAGATCTACCAGATCATGGAGGGCACCAACGAGATCCAGGCCCTGGTCATCGGCCGGGCCCTGGACAA
>JAKLPK010000040.1 GCA_022013895.1 Cellulomonas sp.
GGCGGTCATCGACTCGTTCTTCCTGCCGCTCATGCTCGACCGCGAGATGGTCTTCATCGGCAAGCAGGAGTACTTCACCGGCCGCGGCCTCAAGGGTCGAGTGGTGTCGGGGTTCATGCGTGGGGTCGGCACGATCCCGGTGGACCGTTCGGGTGGCAAGGCCAGCGAGGCAGCGCTCAACACCGGTCTGCGACGGTTGGGCGACGGCGGGCTGTTCGGCATCTACCCCGAGGGCACCCGGAGCCCCGACGGCCGGCTCTACCGCGGCAAGACGGGCGTGGCGCGGCTGGCGCTGGAGTCCGGCGCCCCGGTGATCCCGGTGGCCATGGTCGGCACCGCCGCGGCCCAGCCGATCGGGCGCAAGATCCCCAAGATCATGCGGATCGGCATGGTGATCGGCGAGCCCCTGGACTTCTCCCGGTACGCCGGGATGGAGAACGACCGGTTCATCCTGCGGTCGGTCACCGACGAGATCATGTACGCGATCATGAGCCTGTCCGGGCAGGAGTACGTGGACGTGTACGCCGCCACCCAGAAGGCCCGGATCGCCACGGGTCACCCGGCCGCTGCCGGGGACGTGGCGGACCACCTGCCGGCCGCACCCGGTGGCCGCCCGGTACCCGAGGTCCAGGTGCCGGTCGCCCCGCCTGAGCAGGACCAACCCTCGGTAGGATGACGGCCGCGTCCGTGCCGTGCCCGGACGCCCGTCCCAGAGCGCACCGCCGCTATGAGTCCCGGTGCGCGTCGACCGAGAGGTGCTCGTCATGACCGTCCGCCGCGTCGCTCTGCTCACTGCTGGTGGTTTCGCCCCGTGCCTGTCCTCGGCCGTGGGCGGCCTCATCGAGCGGTACACCGAGATCGCCCCCGACGTGGAGATCATCGCCTACCAGCACGGCTACCACGGTCTGCTGCTGGGCAACAAGATCGTCGTGAGCGACGAGGTGCGCAAGCACGCGGGCGTGCTGCACCGGTTCGGCGGCTCGCCGATCGGCAACTCGCGCGTCAAGCTCACCAACCGGGCCGATGCGGAGAAGCGCGGTCTGGTGCAGCCCGGTCAGGACCCGTTGCAGGTCGCGGCCGAACAGCTCAAGGCCGACGGCGTGGACGTGCTGCACACCATCGGTGGCGACGACACCAACACCACCGCTGCGGACCTGGCGGCCTACCTGGCGGAGCACGACTACGACCTCACCGTCGTCGGCCTGCCCAAGACGATCGACAACGACGTGGTGCCGATCCGGCAGTCGCTGGGCGCCTGGACCGCTGCCGAGGAGGCTGCGGGCTTCGCGGCGAACATCATCGGTGAGCACCGTTCGGGCCCGCGGATGCTCATCGTGCACGAGGTGATGGGACGGCACTGCGGCTGGCTGACGGCCGCGTCCGCCGCCAAGTACCGCGAGTGGCTGGACACCCAGGAGTGGGTGCCGGGGATCGGGCTGTCGCGTGAGCGCTGGGACATCCACGCGGTGTTCGTGCCCGAGCTGGCCCTGGACATCGACGCCGAGGCACAGCGCCTCAAGGGTGTGATGGACGAGATCGGCAACGTCAACATCTTCTTGTCTGAGGGCGCGGGGATGCACGAGATCGTCACCCAGCTGGAGGCCTCCGGCCAGGAGGTGCTGCGGGACGCGTTCGGTCACGTGCGGCTGGACACGATCAACCCCGGCCAGTGGTTCGCCAAGCAGTTCGCCGCCAAGCTCGGCGCCGAGAAGGTCATGGTGCAGAAGTCCGGTTACTACTCGCGTGCCGCCGCCGCGAACGCCGAGGACCTGCGCCTCATCAAGTCGATGACGGACCTGGCCGTCGAGTGCGCGCTGCGCGGCGAGTCCGGCGTCATCGGGCACGACGAGGAGGCCGGTGACCGGCTGCGGGCCATCGAGTTCCCGCGGATCGCCGGCGGCAAGGCGTTCGACGTCACCCAGCCGTGGTTCGGTGCGCTCCTGGCGGACATCGGTCAGACGCTCGTTCCCGCGAGCCACGAGTGAGCGTCGAACCCGATCCGCAGGTGCTCGCCGGGCTCGACCTGTGGCAGCAGATGGCGGTGCCGCAGCAGCCCCAGTGGCCCGATGCCACCGAGCTCGCCGCCGTGCGGGCCCGGTTGGCCGGGTTGCCGCCGCTCGTGTTCGCCGGTGAGGCCGACGCCCTGCGCGCCCAGCTGGCGGCCGCCGGGCGGGGCGAGGCGTTCGTCCTGCAGGGCGGGGACTGCGCCGAGACCTTCGCCGAGGCGACCGCGGACAACATCCGCAACAAGATCAAGGTCATCCTGCAGATGGCCGTGGTGCTCACCTACGGCGCGAGCATGCCGGTCGTCAAGCTGGGTCGGATCGCCGGGCAGTACGCCAAACCCCGCTCCTCGGACTCCGAGACCCGCGACGGGGTGACGCTCCCGGCCTTCCGCGGCGACATCATCAACGGCTACGACTTCGAGGAGTCGGTCCGGCGGCCGAACCCGCAGCGGCTGCTGGACGCTTACCACACGTCCGCCTCGACGCTCAACCTCATCCGGGCGTTCACCACGGGTGGGTTCGCTTCCCTCCTGCGGGTGCACGAGTGGAACAAGGGCTTCATGGCCAACCCGGCCTACGCCCGGTACGAGGAGCTGGCCGCCGAGATCGACCGCGCGATCCGGTTCATGGCGGCGTGCGGTGCCGACGTCGAGGCGCTGCGCACGGTCGACTTCTACTCCTCGCACGAGGGGCTGCTGCTGGACTACGAGCGCCCGCTCACCCGCATCGACTCGCGCACCGGGCTGCCGTACGACTGCTCGGCGCACTTCCTGTGGATAGGGGAGCGCACCCGGCAGGTCGACGGTGCGCACATCGACTACTTCTCCCGGGTGCAGAACCCGTTGGGGGTCAAGCTCGGTCCGACGGTCACCGGGGACGATGCGTTGCGCGTGCTCGACCGGCTGAACCCGACGGGGGAGCCGGGCCGCGTGACCTTCATCACCCGGATGGGCGCCGGCCAGGTCCGCGACCTGCTGCCGGCCGTGGTCGAGAAGGTGGCGGCCGACGGCCGACCGGTCACCTGGATCTGCGATCCGATGCACGGGAACACCATCACGGCGAACGGGTACAAGACCCGCCGGTTCTCCGATGTGATGGACGAGGTGGCCGGGTTCTTCGAGGTGCACCGCGGGCTCGGCACGATCCCCGGCGGGCTGCACGTGGAGCTGACCGGTGACGATGTGACCGAGGTGCTCGGCGGTACGGAGGAGATCGACGAGGCCGGTCTGTCGCTGCGGTACGAGACCCTGGTGGACCCGCGGCTCAACCACCAGCAGGGGTTGGAGATGGCCTTCCAGGTCGCGGAGCTGCTGCGCGCGGTCTGATCCGCACGTCCACACGCCCCCGTCGCTGCTGAGCAGTGGCGGGGGCGTGGTGCGTGAACGAGGCGGAGCTGCCTGAGCTCGATCAGGTGATGGTGATCGTGATGGTGGACCCCTTTGGGGCCTGACCGCTGCTTGGGTTCTGACCGATGACGCGGTTCAGGCGCAAGAACGGTGACGCCTTCTCCACGTTCACCTTGAAGCCCGCGTCCTCGAGCATCTTTGTCGCGTCGTCGAGTGTGGCGCCGTAGGGGACCGTGGGAATCTCGACCGGCTCGGGCCCCTTGCTCACGACCGCGCTCACCGAGTCGCCGCGGTGCATCGTGGTGCTCGGCGGCGGGTCCTGGCTGATGATGACCCCGGCGGCGACCGTGTCGGAGTACGCCTCGGTCGTGGTGAGCGTGAGCGCATCCTTGGCGAGCAGGGCCGTCGCCGCATCGGCCGTCATCCCGGTGATCGTGGCGATCACCACGGGCGCCGGCCCGTCGGAGATCTCCAGGGACACGGTGGTGCCGCGGGTGGCCTTGGCGGAGGTGGGGTCGGCGGCGGTGCCGTCCGGCAGGGTCGCGGAGAGCACGGTCCCGGCGGCAGCCACGTCGTCGTTGCGGTGCCCGTCGACCGACGGAGCCAGGCCCGCAGCCGTGAGCGCCGCCTGGGCGTCCTCGCTCGTCATCCCGACCAGACCTGCGGGGATGGCCACCCAGTCCGGCCCCTTCGAGATCACGACGTTCACCGTGGTGTCACGTGAGACCTGGGTGCCGACCTCGGGGTCGGTGCTGACCACCAGACCCTCCGGCTGGGTTGCGTCGAAGGCCTCGGTGAACGCTGCCTTGAGGTGCGCCGCGTCGAGCGCACTGGTCGCTGCCTCCTGGGTGGAACCGGCGATCGCGGGCACGGTGGTCGGTGATCCGGGGCCCATCCCGAACCACCAGCCGGCGAACCCGAGAGCGGCCAGCAGCAGCACGATCGTGGTGACGACGGCCGCGGTCCGCCCCCGTCGGCGCGGCGCCCGTGGTTCGACGGCGATGACTTCGCCGGCGGCGGGCAGTCCCAGGCCGATCGGCAGGGCGACCGTCGCACCCGCCCGCGTCTGGAACCGGGCGGTCTCCTGGTCGTCGGAGGAAGCCCCGTCCGCCGGGGCCGGTTCGTCGACCAGCGGTGAGCCGGGCACATCGGCCCTGCGCTCGAGCGTCTCCTCGTCGAGCCCGGCGCGGGTGCGTCGCAGGAGGGCCAGTGCGGCCACGGCGTCCGGCACGCGTTCGTCGCGGTCGCGCGCGGCCAGGGCCCGCACCAGGTCGTCGACCTCGACCGGGAGCCACGGAACCGAGTCCGACGGCGCCGGGACGTCGTTGTTGACGTGCTGGAAGGCCACGTGGATCGGCGTGGTCCCGGTGAAGGGCTGCGAGCCGGTGATCATCTCGTAGAGCAGCACCCCGCACGCGTACACGTCCGTGCGCGCATCGCTCTCGCCGCGTGAGACGAGCTCGGGGGCCAGGTAGGCGACCGTGCCGAGCACCGTCCCGGTCGTCGTGGAGGTGACCTCGGTGACTGCGCGGGCCAGGCCGAAGTCGGCGAGCTTGACCCGGCCGTCGAGGGCGATGAGGACGTTCTCGGGTTTGATGTCGCGGTGCACGAGCCCGGCGCGGTGCGCGGTGGACAGCGCGTCGAGCACCTTCTCGGCGACGGAGAGCGCCTCCCCGAGCGGCAGCGCACCCAGATCGGTGATCCGTCGGCGCAGGTTGACCCCGTCGATGTACTCCATCGTCAGGTAACTGGTCTCGCCGTCGACCCCCTGGTCGAACACGGCGACCAGACCGGGGTGGGCGAGCTTGGCGGCGGTGCGTGCCTCCCGCCGGAACCGGGCGACGAAGTCCAGGCCGCCGGCTCCCTCGGCGAGGTGCGGATGCATCACCTTGAGCGCGACCTCACGGTCCAGGCGACGGTCGACCGCGAGGTACACGGTCGCCATCCCGCCGCGTGCGAGCCGGGACACGACCTCGTACCGCCCGTCGACCAGGCGGCCGACGAGCGGATCGGTCACGGTCGCACTCACGGCGGGAAGTCTACGAGGCGGGCGTCGGACCGGCCGGGCGGCGCTCCGTGGACCGGCCCGCCAACCGGCCCGTCGACGGTCTCGGGCGGCGGGGGTCCGGGACCCCCTACCCTGGGCTCGTGAGCGAACCGAACGTGCTGGACGACGCCGTCGACGAGTGGCTGACCGTGCCGGGCCTGGCGGAGCGGCTCGACCTGGACGCCGGGAAGGTCCGCCGCATCCTGCAGGAACGGCGCCTGATCGGCATGCGCCGCGGTGACCCTGCGGTGTTCGTCGTGCCGGCGCCGTTCCTGGTCCCCGGTCATCTGGCCAACCCGGCACAGCCCGCGGACCCCGGCACGTCCGCGCGCTGGGCTGTCCTGGCCTCGTTGCAGGGAACCGTGACGGTGCTGACCGACGCCGGCCTCAGCGACATCCAGGTGATCGAGTGGCTGTTCACGCCGGACGACGCGCTGGACGCCCGCCCGATCGACGCGTTGCGCGCCGGTCGCAAGACCGAGGTCCGTCGGCGGGCCGCGCTCGAGCTGTAGGGCGCGTCAGGCGTGCCGGTCGACGGCCGCACGGGCCAGTGCGATCAGCGGTGAGGCCGCCGACTGCGGCCACGACTGGGACTCCAGCAGGGCGAAGGCCCGGGCGGACAGCTCGTCGATGAGCTCCTCGACCTGCGCGGGCGCCCCGGTCAGGGCGATCGCCGCCGTCAGGGCGTCGACCTGGTCGTCGGTCGCGTGGCGGTCGCCCAGGTGCGCGCCGAGCAGCGCCCAGGTGGACTCGTCACCGGCAGCCAGCGCGAGCGCGGCGGCGCGGGCCACGAGCACGGTGCGCTTGCCCTCGCGCAGGTCGTCGCCGGCCGGCTTCCCGGTCACCGCGGGATCGCCGAAGACGCCGAGCAGGTCGTCACGCAGCTGGAACGCCTCGCCGAGCGGCAGCCCGATCGCCCGGCAGACGGCGAGCCGAGGCTCATCGGCATCGGCCATGGCAGCCCCCAGCACCAGCGGGTGCTCGACGGAGTAGCGCGCGGACTTGGCCCGGATCACGGCGCGGGCGCGGGCCTCGTCGGCCGCGGGGTCGCGGCCCCAGGGCTGCACCTGGGCCACCAGGTCGAGGTACTGGCCGACGGTGACCTCGGTGCGCATGAGGTCGAAGACCGCGCGCACGGCAGCCCGGCGGGCGGGCGGGTGGTCGGCCAGGGCGTCGGCGAGCTCCCGCTCGCAGGCCACCAGGGTGAGGTCACCGAGCAGGATGGCGACCGACTCGCCGAACCGGACCGCATCGCCGGACAGCTGCTCGGCCCGGTGCCGGGCGGCGAACTGCCGGTGGGCGGCGGGCATCCCGCGGCGGGTGTCGGAGTCGTCCATCACGTCGTCGTGGAACAGCGCGGAGGCCTGGAACAGCTCGAGCGCAGCGCCGACCCGGGCCACCGCCACGGCATCGGGTCCGTTCGGGTCGCCGCCGTGCGCCCGCCAGCTCCAGTAGACGAAACCGGCCCGCAGTCGCTTGCCACCGGTGAGCATCTGCTGGACCGCGTCGGCGAGCACAGCGGCGTCGTCGCCGGCGGGCAGCAGCTCGGCGCGCAGGTCCTCGACGTATCGGGCAAGGACGGCGTCGACCGCGGCGCGGGGGTCCTCGGGCACGGTGGTCACCCGGCAGCCGGCGCCACGACGCGCCCGCCGATGGTCAGGGTCCGGGTCGTGCCGTCGTCGCGGATACCTGCGACCAGCAGCTCCTTGCCGTCCGAGCGCGAGAAGGTGGTCTGGGCCGCCAGACCTTCGGTGGTCCCAGCGGCACTCTCGGTGAACCCGGCGGTGAGCAGCGGGGCACGGACCGCCTCGAGGAGCGCCGCGGTGTCGAGTGTCGAGCGCACGTTGAGACTGATCTCGAGCAGCCCGTCGTCCGTCGCCTGCGCCGACGAGACGAGGATCTCCGCGCCGTCGGGCACCGGGACCAGCGAGCTCGGGAAGTCGGGTGCGAGCTCGCCGACCCGTGAGTCGGCGTCGTCGGAGGCGAGCAGCGGTTCGGTCGGTTCCGGGGACGAACCGAGCACCGGCGTCGTGCTGGGTTCCTGGGCCGGTGCGCTGGTGGTGCAGCCGGCCAGGAGGGGAGCGGCCGCCGCCAGGCCGATCGCGGCGCGCGCGACGGTCGCTCTCAGTGGCATGGGCCCAGGGTAGCCAGGCCCGCGGCTCGAACCGTCCTCAGCCCGCGGCCGCCGCAGCTGGGCCCACGTCCTGGTGGACCGTGGCACCGTCGGCGGACGCGGGCCGCTGGGCTGGCCCCATGACCGCCACGATGCGCCTGCGCGAGCCCCGCGAGATGCTCGCCCTCATCCCGCACCAGATCGGCTTCCGCCCGGTGGAGTCCGCCGTGGTGGTCAGCCTGCGACCCCCGCGCGGCCGGGTCGGGCTGGTCCTGAGGGTCGACCTGAGTGCGCTCGCCGACCCGCGCGACGGCCCCCAGCTCGCCCGGACCCTGGTGGGACACCTGGACCGCGACGGCGCCCGCTCCGCGGTGCTCGTGGTCTACACCGCGGACGATCCTCGGGGCACACCCGGGCACGGGTCGTGGGCGGCGGTTCAGCACCTGCGTGAGGCCGCCCACCCGCTGGGAGAGGTACCGGCCTGGGCGGTCACCGACCGCGGCTACCTGTCGCTCGACTGTGCCGGTGAATGCTGCCCACCGGGTGGTCGGCCGCTCATCGAGCTCGAGTCGACACAGATCGGGGCGCGGATGGTGCTCGCCGGTTCCGCTGTCGCGGAGCGCCGCGAGGATGTGGCCACGATCACGCCGGCCGGCGGCGAGGCGAGACGGGCGGTGTCGCGGGTGCGCACCCGGTGGTCCATGGCCGGTGCCTCGGCCGCTGCGAGCGGCCCGGCGGCGCTCGAACGGTGGCGGCTCGACAGCGTCCGCGCCTGGCGTGACCAGGTCGCCTCGGCCACGGTGGACCCGGCAGCGCGCGGTTCCGCCCTGGGACGGGTCGAGGCGGGTCTGCGCGACCGTCGGGTGCGCGATGCCGTCCTGATCGCGCTGCTGCCCGGCACGGGGGGACTGCCCGAAGCCCTCGTCCGGGGCAGCGTTCCCGACCCCGGGGTGGTTGCGCAGATGGACGAGGCGTTGGGCGCCCTCTATGACCCGGTCCGAGGCGTTCGACCCCCGGAGCGTGGCGCCGCCGTTCACACCCGGGTGCTCGAGCAGGTCGTCGCCCATGGTCGCGCCGGTGAGCAGGCACCCGCATGCACCTTGTTGGCGGTGCTGGCCTGGTGGGCCGGTGCGGGCGTGCGGGCCGACCTCCTGCTGGAGCGGGCGCTCCGCGAGGACCCGGACTACCGGTTGGCCCAGCTCTACGCCCAGGCGGTCGCCACGGGGATGCCGCCGGGCTGGGTCGCGGTCGACGAGTCGAAGCTGCGGGTCACGACCACCTCGTCGCCCTCGACGGCGAGCTCGTCGACCTTCGTCAGGTCTGTGCA
>JAKLPK010000041.1 GCA_022013895.1 Cellulomonas sp.
GCTGGTCGCCCAGGGGCTCGCCTGCGGCTGGTCGGACGGTCCGTCCGTGCTCACCGGGGTCGATCTCGAGCTGGGTGTCGGACGCTCCGTCGCCGTCGTCGGGCCCTCCGGGGTCGGCAAGACCACGCTGCTGCTCACGCTCGCGGGCCTGCTGGCCCCGAAGGACGGTCGAGTGCTCCTGGGCGGTGTGCCGATGGCGGATCTGGACCGCGAGGACGTGGTCCGCACCGTCGTGGCCACCACCGAGGACGCCCACGTGTTCGGCACCACGGTGCTGGAGAACCTGCGGGTCGCCCGCGGCGACGTGACACCCGCGCAGGCCCACACCGCGCTGGCCCGCGTCGGGCTCGCCGAGTGGGTCGCGCAGCTGCCCGACGGCCTCGACACCCTCCTGGGACCCGACGCCCGCACCGTCTCCGGTGGTGAGCGGCGCCGGCTGCTCCTCGCGAGGGCGCTCCTGGCCGACAGCCCGCTGCTGCTGCTCGACGAACCGGGCGAGCACCTCGACCCGTCCACGGCCGACCGGCTCGTGGCAGATCTGCTGCGCGACCACGAGGGACGTGGTGTGCTCGTCGTGACCCACCGGCTGTCGCCGCTGGCGGCTGCGGACGAGGTCCTCTGGATCACAGCCGGGCAGGTCAGGGCACGGGGCACCCACCGCGAGCTGCTCGACCAGGTGCCGGACTACGCCGCCGCGGCGATGCGCGAACGGACGGACGGCGAGGAGACCCGGTGACCGACCACCCTGACGTCCCGGACCCGATCGGCGACGACGGGCTCGATGAGCTCATGGATGCCATCCTCGCGATCGCGGGCGAGCTCGATCTCGCGGCCGTGCTCGACCGGCTCGTCCAGGCCGCGTCGACCATCACCAAGGCCGGCTACGCAGCGATCAACGTGCTGGACGACCGCGGTGCGTCCACCACCTTCGTGCACCGCGGCATCGGGGCGGCCCTCGCCCACCTGATCGGCTCGTCGCCGCATGCGCGCGGCGTGCTCGGCCAGATCCCGATCGACGGTGCGATCCGCCTCGACGACCTCACGCAGCACCCGGCGTTCCGCGGCTGGCCCGAGCACCACCCGGCCATGGGCGCGTTCCTCGGGGCCAGCGTCCGCGTCGGTGAGCGGATCTTCGGGCAGATCTACCTCGCGGACAAACCTGGCGGCTTCACCCAGCAGGACGAGGAACGGGTGCTGCGACTCGCGGCGACCGCCGCCGTCGCCGTCAACAACGCCCAGCTCTACGCCGGCGCCGAGCGCCGGGAACGGTGGCTGCACGCCGGGCAGGACATCACGACGATGCTCCTCGAAGGAGCCGACGAGGAGGAGGCGCTCGAGCAGATCGTGCGGATGGCCCGCGAGATCGCGGGAGCCGACACCGCCGCGCTCGTCCTGCCGGGACTGTCCGACGCCCTCCTCATCGAGCTGGCGGACGGCTACGACGCCGATCGGCTGCTCGGGCAGGTGATGCCCAAGGACGGGCGCACCGCCGCCGTGATGAGCGAGGGACGCGGCCTGCTCACCCCGTCGCTGTCGGCCAGCCGGACCGTGCGGGTCGAGGCGATGCGCGCGTTCGGACCCGCGATGTACGCACCGATGCAGACTGCCGGCCGCGGGGTGGGGGTGCTCATCCTCATGCGACGGATCGGCGCCCAACCGTTCACCGAGGCCGATCTGGTGACCGCCGAGTCGTTCGCCGCTCAGGCGGCGCTGGCCTTCGTGCTCGCCGAGGCGCGTCACGCCCAGGACGTCGCGGCGCTGCTCGACGAACGGGAGCGCATCGCCCGGGACCTGCACGACCTGGCCATCCAGCAGCTGTTCGCCACCGGGATGCAGCTCGAGACGGTGCGCCGCCGCGCAGCACGGGGCGTCGACCCCCACGAGCTCACCGAGATCCTGGAGGAGGCGCTCGACAACGTCGACGGATCCGTCCGCGAGATCCGTCAGATCGTGCATGCCCTGCGCGACCCGGACGCCGCGACCTCGATGGTCGAACGCCTGCGTCGGGAGGCATCGCTCGCCAGGACCGGCCTGGGCTTCGCGCCCTCGCTCGTGCTGTCGCTGGACGGACGGTCCATCGGGGAGGGCGACACCGGCGAGGGTCTGGTCCTCGCCGAGGACGTCATGGACGACCGGGTGGCCCCTCAGCTGTCGGACGACGTCGTCGCTGTCGTCCGGGAGGGGCTGGCGAACGCCGCGCGGCACGCCCATGCGTCCTCGGTGATCGTGCGGGTCTCGGTCAACGGTGCCGGTGCGACGGGCACGGTGTCCGTCGAGGTGCAGGATGACGGCCGCGGCCTCCCGGAGCATCGCGCCCGGCACTCCGGGACCGGGAACCTGGCGTCACGTGCCCGCCAGAACGGCGGCACCTTCAGCCTCGGTGCTGCCACCGACGGCCGTGGCGCGCTCCTCAGCTGGCAGGCACCCCTGGCCTGATGCCGGGGGGCGCGTCAGCCCGGGCCGGTCAGTGCCCGGGCTCGGCACGCCACCCGGCGTGCTTGCGCGCCGCCACCCACGCGGCGACCTGGGTGCGGCGCTGCAGGCCCATCTTCGACAGCAGCGACGTGATGTGGTTCTTCACGGTCTTCTCCGCGACCCCGAGGCGCTCGGCGATCTCCCGGTTCGACAGCCCCTCACCGATCAGGTCGAGCACCTTGAGCTCGCTCGGCGTGAGGTTCTCGGTCGGGTCCTCGTGGCCGGCGCGGCGACGGGTGACCGTACGGTCGTCGAGCAGGGTCCGGCCGGCGGCCACCGCACGGATCACATCGGTGATCTCGGCACCCCGGACGCTCTTGAGCAGGTAGGCCGCTGCCCCGGCGGCGAGCGCGGCGGCGAGCGCATCGTCGTCGTCGAAGGAGGTGAGCACGATGGCGCGAGCCTGGGGCAGGGTCTCGTGCACAGCCTTCATGAGGTCGATCCCGGTGCCGTCCGGAAGCTGCAGATCGACCAGCATGACCCGCGGACGCACGAGGGCGGCGCGGCGGATGCCGTCAGCCACCGATCCAGCCTCCGCGACGACGGTCATGCCGTCGGTGCGCTCGACGACCTCGGCGATGCCGCGACGGACTACCTCGTGGTCATCGACGATCATGACGGAGATCGGGCCCTGGCGGTCTGCGGCGGGCGCGTTGCCGGTCTGGTTCACCGTGGCATCGTATCGACACGTGCCCACGATCTTGCTCCCCAACTCCATAAGTCTGCACCCGACTTTGCCGCAGCAGTGGCGCACCGTGACCTACGACGTCGCCGATCGGCTCCCGGACGAGGCCGCAGAAGCCGTCGCGATGGTCGTGTGGGGCACGTCCCAGGCTGTGCTCGACGAGGCCACGGCCCTGCCCGCGCTCACCTGGGTGGCCGATCTTGCGGCCGGCACCGATCGGACGGTGGCCGCCGGGTTCGACCCCCGGGTCCAGATCACCAGCGGGGTGGGTCTGCACGACGCCACCGTCACCGAGCACACCCTGGCGCTCGTGCTGGCCTGCGTCCGGCGGGTGCCGGACCTGGTCCGGGCCCAGTCGACGCATCGCTGGGCCACCGAGCTCGGCGGTCTGCAGGAGCTGCACCCGACGGACCGGCTCCGCACGCTCCTCGGTGCCCGGGTGCTCGTCTGGGGGTTCGGCTCGATCGGGGCGCACCTCGCACCGGTGCTCGCGGCCCTCGGCGCCCACGTCACCGGGGTCGCCCGGTCGGCCAGCACCCGGGGCGGGTTCCCCGTCGTCACGCCCGAGGAGGCGCTGGGAATGCTCGGACGCACCGACGTCCTCATCGGTCTGCTCCCCGACACCGCCACGACGCGGCACGTGCTGGGCGCGGACGTGTTCGCCGCGCTCCCCCGCCGTGCCGTCGTCGTCAACGTGGGACGCGGGTCGACCCTCGACGCGGATGCGCTGCTCGCGGCGGTACGTCGCGGCGCGGTCGGTGCCGCTGCGCTCGATGTCGTCGATCCCGAGCCGCTGCCCGCCGACTCCCCGCTGTGGGACGAGCCCCGGATCCTGATCAGCCCGCACGCGGCGGGCGGTCGCCCGGCGGGGGCCGACGACCTCATCGCGGACAACCTCGCCCGGTTGGTCGAAGGGCGCCCGTTACGCAACCTCGTGCGACGGTCTACCAGTGGCCGTGGCGTGGGCGGGGCTGGCACCGCGGGCAGCTGAACGACGAGCGGTTCATGAAGGAGTCGCGGCGGATCGCCGTGCCGCAGCGGGGGCACGGACGCCCCGTCTGCCCGTACACGGTCAGCGACCGGTCGAAGTACCCGGACGCCCCGTTCACGTTGACGTAAAGAGCGTCGAAGCTCGTCCCGCCGACAGCCAGGGCCTCCCGCATCACCTCGGCCGTCGCGGTCAGCAACCGCGTCACCTCGCCGGGGCGTGCCGTCTCGGTGGGACGTGCGTAGTGCAGCCGGGCCCGCCACAGCCCCTCATCGGCGTAGATGTTCCCGACGCCGGACACCAACGTCTGGTCGAGGAGCCCACGTTTGAGCCCGGTCCGCCGAGCACGCACCCGGGCGACGACCGCCCCGGTGTCCAGGTGCGGGTCCAGCAGGTCACGGGCGATGTGCCCGACCGGCGCCGGGATGCGGTCGTCGGGTGATCCGGCTCCGGCCGGCAACCCGTCCGCCGTGGGTTCCAGGTCGACCACCGTGAGGTGGCCGAACGTGCGCTGGTCGATGAAGTCGAGGGCCGATCCGTCGTCCAGCCCCAGACGGACGCGCAAGTGCGGATGGGGCTGAGGTGCCGGGTCAGGACCAGGAGCCCGCACGATGAGCTGTCCGCTCATGCCCAGGTGGACCAGCAGCGCCTCGTCGCGACCGTCGAGCGTCAACCAGCAGAACTTGCCGCGCCGGACCGCGGCGACGAACGTGCGACCCCGCAGACGCGAGACCAGCTCGATGGAGCCGCCGGGAGCTCGGCGTGCGGCCGACTCGCGATACACCTGCACCGTGAGCACGGTGCGGCCCAGCACATGATCGGCCAGACCTGCTCGGACGGTCTCGACCTCCGGGAGCTCCGGCACCGGCTCAGGGCGCCGGTGGGCCCACCGGGGCCTGCGTCGGCACCGCGCCTGCCTCCGCGAGCGCGCCGTAAGCCATCTCGGCGGCCTGCTGCTCGGCCAGCTTCTTGGCGTGCCCGGTCCCGCGGCCGTACTCCTCGTCGGCGAAGAGCACCCGGGCCGTGAACACCCGCGCGTGGTCGGGACCTTCGCCTGACACGTCATAGAAGGGGGCGCCCAGGTTCCGGGAGGCCGCGAGCTCCTGCAACGAGGTCTTCCAGTCCAGTCCGGCGCCGAGGTCGGACGCCGCCCGCAGGGTCGGGCCTACGAGCCGCAGGACGAGCGCGCGGGACGTCTCCAGGCCGTGCGCGAGGTAGACGGCACCGAGCAACGCCTCGAGGGTGTCCGACAGGATCGAGTCCTTGTCGCGCCCTCCGGTGCGGAGCTCACCCCGGCCCAGCAGCACGAATGCGCCCAGGTCCAGGACGCGGGCGACCTCGGCCAGCGCCCGCTGGGACACCGTTGCGGCACGCATCTTCGCGAGGTCGCCCTCGGAGTTGTCGGGCAGCCGACGGTAGAGCTCCTCGGTCACGACCAGCCCGAGAACCGAGTCGCCCAGGAACTCCAGGCGCTCGTTCGTCGGGATGCCACCGGCCTCGTGCGCGAAGGACCGGTGGGTGAGGGCGAGCACCAGCAGCTCGGGGTCGAGATCGACCCCGAGCCGTTCGAGCAGTGCGACCGGAGCCCCCGCCGGCGTTCGCGTACCGCTCATCACCGCGCTGCTCGCGTCAGATGCTCTCGTGCTCGCTGCGCACGGCGCGGGCGTAGGTGCGCTCACCGTAGGCGCCGCAGGTCGGGCACGCCGTGTGCGGCAGGTGCAGACCCTTGCAGCGCGCGCAGGTGCTCAGCGTCGCCGCCGTGGTCTTCCACTGCGACCGCCGGGCGTGGGTGTTGCTGCGCGACATCTTCCGCTTCGGAACCGCCACTGGTCAGCCCTCTTTCGTCTCGTCGTCGTCCGCCAACGCGGTCAGAGCCGCCCAGCGAGGGTCAAGCAGGTCATGCACATGGTCCGGATCGTCCGCGAGCCGCGCACCGCACTGCGAGCACAGGCCCGGGCAGTCGACCCGGCACAGCGGTTGGAACGGCAGAGCCGGCACCACCGAGTCCCGCAACACGGGCTCCAGGTCGATCAGGTCGCCGTCGAGCTCACGCAGATCCTCGTCGTCCTCATCACCGTCCTCGGCCGCAGCCTTCGCACGTTCGGGATAGACGAACAGCTCCTGGAGCGGCACGTCGATGTCCTCGACGACCGCCTCCAGGCACCGCACGCACTCCCCGACCGCGCGACCGCGGACGGTTCCGGTGACCAGGACGCCCTCCGTGACAGCCTCGAGCCGAACATCCAGCTCAAGGTCCGCCCCAGGAGGGATGCCGATCACAGCAGTGCCGAGACCGTCGGGGGCACCCAAGAGACGTTGCACCGTTCGCATCGATCCCGGGCGACGCCCGAGCTCGTGCGTCTCCAGCACGAAGGGCGACCTGGGATCGAGGTGAACTGGGCGCACGGTCGCAGATCCCCTCATCGATCTCGGCCCACGCCACGAGCGGCAGGACCAGCGGGAAAGTCTACGGCACGGTCTACGGGCCGCCAAACCAGCCGGCACCTCACACCGTCACTCTCACACCGCCGGCGCCTCACACCGTGGGGCCGAGCCGCCCGGCGAGCTTGGCACGCCCGGCCTGGACCTGGCTGAGGACCTTCCCGAGGTCGATCTCGAAATCCGCCAGACGGCGGTCGCAGTAGTCGTCGGCCTCGCGCCGCAGCCCGTCCGCCTCGGCCCGGGCCTCGTCGAGCAGCTGCGCGGCGTGCTCGCGGGCCGCCACGACCACAGCGTCCGCCTCGACGAGTGCCGCAGCCTGCGCACGTGCGCGGGACAGCACCGCCAGCGCCTCCTCGTGCGCGGCCGCACGGGCCGCATCGGCATCCGCGATCACCTCGTCCGCTGCATCCAGCTGGGCAGGGAGCGCCTCGCGCACCTGCTCGACGAGGGCAAGCAGCTCCGGCCGGCTCACGATCACCGAGGACGACATCGGCATCGACCGGGCGGTGACCACCGCCTCCTCGATCGCGTCGAGGACACCAGCCACACCCGCCGTGCGTTCGTTCTGCTCCTCGCTCATCGTGCACCTCCCCGTTCGGCGAGCGCGGCACGCACGGCAGCGACGACCGGTTCCGGCACGAGGTCGTCGATCCGGCCGCCGTGGCGCGCGATGTCCTTGACCATCGACGACGCGATGTGGGCCAACGACTGGTCGCCGGCCACGAACACCGTCTCGACCCCCGACAGGTGACGGTTCATGAGCGCCATGGGGATCTCCGCATCCACGTCCGACGCCCCGCGGATCCCCTTGACGACCGCACAGGCACCCTGCTCCTTGACGTACTCGGCCAGCAGCCCGTGGACAAGCCCCACCCGCACCCGCGGCAGGTCGGCGACGACCTGCCGCGCAAGCTCGACCCGGACGTCGGCCGCGAGCAGCGGCACCTTCGCATCGTTCGTGGCGACAGCGACGACCACCTCGTCGAACATCGTCAACGCACGTCGGACGACGTCGAGGTGACCGAGAGTGATCGGGTCGAAGGAGCCCGGGCAGACCGCGATTCGCACGCCCCCAACCTACGTCGTGCACCAGGCCGGGCACGACGCAGACGCACGCGCAGGACGTTCAGCGACTCCACAGGCGCGGGACAGCGGGGACTCAACCAGGTCCGGTGCGATATCCGCACGGACCAGGTTCAGGAGGACCCATGCAGTGGCAGACCAGCCGCGAGCCCGTGCCGCCGGTCGACCCCGCGAGCGGATTCACGACGGGCGACGCACCGCACCCGGTGGACGACCAGGGGACGGCCGCGCCCACCGTGACGCGTCGATCCGCAGCCCTGGCGGCCGGGGGCGCACTCGCGCTCGGTCTCGTCGGAGGCGGGCTCGCCGTGGCCTACACCCCGCTCGGTGACGTGTTCGGCGGGCAGACGACCACGCAGAACGGCATCGACGGGTCCACCGGGTTCGAGGGCATGCCTGGACAGTCGCCCGACGACGACTCAGCCGTCGGCGGGACCCAGCCCGGTGGACCCCAGCAGGGCGGACCGCAGCTGGGCGGTCCCGGCGGGGACCAGGGCACCGGGTCGGACTCCGACGAGGACTCCGCCAGCACCTGAGCCGGCACCCCACGGGCGCCGCGCGCCCTGGTCAGTGCCTTGTCAGGCCCGGAGCGGGCCCAGAGCGGGCCCAGATCCGGTCAAGGATGCCGGGCGAACCAGATGCGGGTCTCCCCGTAGCGACGGTCGCCCTCGCTGAGCAGACCGGCCGGCCAGGTGGGGCCCGGTGATCGTGTCGACCGCTCGACCACCATCCAGCCGTCGGAGGTCAGCAGACCGGCAGCACCGACGATCACCGCATCGAGTGCCGCATCCTCCACGGCATACGGGGGGTCGAGCAGGATCAGATCGAACCGGTCGTCGCTCGCGGCAAGGTAGCGCTCGACCCGGTCGGCCACCACGGTCACCTGCGCCGCCAACCCCGTGCCCGCGGCGTTGGACCGGCAGACCTGGGCGGCCACGCGATCGTGCTCGACCAGCACCACGTGCGATGCGCCACGACTGGCGGCCTCCAGCCCGAGGGCACCCGAACCCGCGTACAGGTCCAGCACCCGGGCGCCGTCCAGGCCGGCGACGTGGTCCAGCCGCGAGAACAGCGCCTCGCGCACCCGGTCACTCGTCGGTCGGGTCCCCCGCGGCGGCACGGCAAGCGTGCGACCGCCCGCCGTCCCCGCCACGATCCGGGTCACCGAGCGGCACCCTCACGGCTCGCCCGGTCGGCCTCCTGCGCGTCCATCGCGCGTTCCATCAACGACTTCGTGCTGGTCGACGACGCCACGAGAACCGCCACCACCGAGGTGATGACCTGGGCGAGGATCAACGTCGGACTCACGGAGCGCAGCACCAGCGCGATCCACAACGGCAACATCCCGAGCACCACGACGTCAGGCCCGCGCGCGAGCACCGAGGCGACGCCCGTCGGCAGCGCACCCATCGGGGTGGCGACCAGCGGCTTCTGCCAGTCCGGTGCGGGGCGGTAGGCGGCCCGCACGGTCGCCGCGGCCCATGCGGGGGTGGAGGCCACCCCCATCGCGAACCATCCGGGCAGGTCACCGGCCCAGCGGCCGAGCGCGGCGAACACCACGAGCGACCACACGAGCATGGCCACGGCCGGGACCACCATCCGCAGCCGACGGACCGTGGTCGGCCCGAGCGGCAGCAGCCGGTCGAGGATCGGGGCCATCTCGGCCCGTCGGGCGCCTTCGGCGGTCGCCGAGGCCGCCAGGTAGCCCGCGACCATGACCGCGGCCAGCACACCCGCCTCGGTCGCCAGCTGTGGGAGCAGCGTGACCAGGACGACCACCGCTGCCGTGACCGCGAGCTGGACCACGTGACGCACCGAGCGGCGCAGCACCACCAGATCGGCCGTCACCAACGCACTGGCGGGCCCTCGTGCCGTGCGCAAGCGGGAGACCCAGCGTCGGGTGGGCCGCACCGCGCCGTCCGCCAGTGCGCGGCCGAGCTCCCGGGAGTCCATCGAGACCACCGCACCCGCCGCCTGCGAGGCGACCGAGCCGCTCTCCCGCAGCCCACGTTCGCGGATCCGGCCGAGCCGGCGGTCCACGACGACCGACAGACCCACCAGCACGATCGCCAGCGCACCGACGACACCCCAGCTCGGCGCCGGGAGCCGGTCGATCGAACGACCCGTCGCCGCGAGGACCACCGCACCGACCAGCGCCGCCAGCATGAGCAGGTCGCCGGCCACCGCGGTCGCACGACGGCTCGCGCCCGCGGTCTGGGCCAGACCCGCGCCCACGACGATGAGCACGCCGCCGAGCGCACCGCTGATCGCGCCGCGCAGCAGGTGGCCCTGGTCATCCGCGAGCAGGCCGCCGTCGAGCAGCCCCACCAGCACGGCGAACACCACACCGGCGATCACCGGCAGGCGCAGCGCGGCCGGCCGCAGCAGTGCACGACGGTCCACGGGCAACGACAACCACCACGCGGCCTCGGCGCCCCCAGCCCCCACCGGGCCGAGCCGACCCGCGAGCGACAGCAGTCCGCCGGCCAGTGCGATGAGCACGACCGCGACCAGCGTCGGGATGCTGAGGCTGAAGTCGGCGGTCTCCGGAGCAGGCGGGAGGGAGACCCGCAGCTGCTGGGCGATCCCCAGTCCCAGCAGGACCCCGGTCCCGGCGACGATCACGGCGTAGTAGACGCCGCCCAGCAGCGAGCCCAGGCTCGCCCCCGCGCGGGTGCGCGCCGCCTTGCGGGTGAACCGGCGCAGCTCGACCGCGACCGGCACCTCGCCCAGATCGGCCTCCGCGACGGCCGGCCACCCGTCGAGCCCGACGAACTGCTCACCCTCGACCGGTTCGGCGAGCCACTCGTCCCTCACGCCGGCTCCGCGGCGATCCGCATCGCGGCGTCGGCCGCACCCAGCAGCGGCGACGAGCTGTCGTCGACGTAGACGGCACGGTCGGCCACCGCCCGGACGAGCTCGGCATCGTGGGTCGCGAACAGCACCGCACCACCGGCTTCCTTCTCGGCCACCAGCCGTTCGGCCAGGGCGGCGCGCATCCGCAGGTCGAGCCGCTGCTCGGGCTCGTCCAGGACGAGCAGGGTGCGCGGGCGCACGAACCCGGCCGCCAGCAGCAGCCTCCGCCGTTGACCGGAGCTCAGCGCGGACGGCAACGACCGGGCGTGCTCGGTCAGGCCGAACTCCTCGAGCAGCTCGTCCACGAGCGCGTGGGCCCCGAGCATGCCGTGGCCACGGGCCGTGAGGTACAGGTGCTCGGCCACCGTCAGCGCCGGGAAGTAGGCGTCGTCGTCGAGCACGCTGGAGACCTTGGCCCTGAACTGGACCGACCGCTCGTCGACCGGCGCGCCCAGCACCATGAGTGAGCCCCCGGACGGTTCGAGGAGCCCGATGACCGCACGCAGCACGGTCGACTTCCCTGCGCCGTTCGCACCGACCAGGGCGAGCGCACGCCCCTCGGGCAGGGTGAAGGACACCGGTGCGCACACCGGCACGCCCCCGTACCCGACCAGGAGCTTGTTCGCACGCACGACCGGCTTCGCCACGCCCGCCAGGGTAGCCGGGCGGCGGGGCTGTCCCGCGCGCCCTCAGGCCCGGTCCAGGTACTCCTCGCGGTCACCGGTGAGCATCGACCCGATCGCGGCACGCAGCTCAGGGTGGTCGGCCAGCTCCGGGTCGAGGGCCACCAACGCCTGGGCCGCGGTGCGCGCACGCTCGATGACCGCGCCGTCGCGGGTGACCCGCAGCAACCGCAACGAGCTGGCGACCCCGGACTGCGCCGCACCCAGGACATCGCCCTCACGTCGGAGCTCCAGGTCCCGTCGCGCGAGCTCGAAACCGTCACGGGTGGCCGCGAGCGCCGCCAACCGCTCGGCGGCGTCCGACCCCTCGGGCGCCGCCGAGACCAGCAGGCACAGCCCGGGGCGGTCCCCGCGTCCGATGCGACCGCGCAGCTGGTGCAGCTGGGACAGCCCGAACCGGTCCGCGTCGAGCACCACCATGACCGTGGCAGCCGGGACGTCGACACCGACCTCGATGACCGTCGTCGAGACCAGCACCGGCGAGCGACCCGAGGCGAAGTCGGCGAACGCGCGCTCCTTGTCCTCCGGCGTCATCCGACCGTGCAGCATCGCGACAGCCGTCGGGCCGAGCCGGGCGCGCAGCTGGTCGGCCACCTCGACGACGCTGGACAACGGGCGCCGCCCGGCCGCCGCGAGCAGGTCGGCGTCGTCGTCACCGGTCTCCTTCTCGTCCGGGTCGATCCGTGGCGCGACGACGAAGGCCCGGGCGCCGTCCGCCGCGGCATCCTGCACGCGCTGCCAGGTGCGTTCCATCCAGGCGGGCCGGTCGGCCGGCACGACGTGGGTGACGACGTCCGCCCGACCGGCGGGCACCTCGACGAGTGTGGACGTCTCCAGGTCGCCGAAGACGGTCATCGCGACCGTGCGCGGGATCGGCGTCGCCGTCATCACCAGCGTGTGCGGGGCGGCGCGCGCCTTGTCCCGCAGCGCGTTGCGCTGGTCGACGCCGAACCGGTGCTGCTCGTCCACGACCACGAGGCCGAGGTCGGCGAGCTGCACACGTTCGGACAGCAGCGCATGGGTCCCCACGACGATCCCGGCCGCACCGCTCGCGGCATCGGCCAGGGCGCGACGCCGGGCAGCCGTCGGCTGCGAGCCGGTGAGCAGGGCGAGCCGGGTGGCCCCGTCCGCACCGCCGAGCTCACCACCCGCGGCCAGATCACCCAGCAGCGCGCGCAACGTCCCCAGGTGCTGGGTCGCGAGCACCTCGGTGGGGGCCAGCAGCGCCGCCTGGCCCCCCGCATCGACCACCTGGAGCATCGCCCGCAACGCGACGACGGTCTTGCCGGACCCGACCTCCCCCTGGAGCAGCCGCTGCATGGGTGTGCTGCGAGCCAGCTCGTCGGCGAGCTGTTCGCCGACGACGCGCTGGCCCTCGGTGAGCTCGAACGGGAGCCGGGCGTCGAAGGCGTCGAGCAGACCACCGGAGCGGGCCGGGCGTGCCACCGCCGGTTCGCCGGCGGCGCGGGCGTGACGGCGGGCCAGCTCGGCCTGCAGCACGAACGCTTCCTCGAACCGGAACCGGGCCACAGCGGCCCGCCACTGCTCAGGTGTGTGCGGCTCGTGGACCTGACGAAGGGCTGTGACGAGCGGCAGGTAGCCCCGGTCGGCCCGCACCTCATCCGGCAGCGGGTCCCGTACCTCGTCCGCGCTCAGCGGGTCGAGCAGCAGGTGGATGGCCTTCTCGATCTGCCACGACGAGATCGCGGCACTCGCGCCGTAGACCGGTGCCGGCCAGGTCGCACGTTCGTCGTCGTCGTCCTCCAGCGGCGAGAACTGCGGGTGGGTGAGCTGCAGCTGGCCGTTGTACCGGCTCACGACACCGGTGAAGTACGCCCGCTGCCCGCGTTGCAGGGCACTCTGGTGGTGCCGCAGCTTGGCCGGGTGACCGGCGAAGAACGTGATCCGCAGCTCGTGGACCCCATCGCCGACCACAGCCTCCAGCAACGCCTTACCGGTGCGGGTGGAGCGCAGGTTCGCCCGTTCGACCTGGGCGATGACGGTGACGTGCTCCCCCTCGACGAGCCCCGCCAGGTCGGTGACCTTCCCCTTGTCGTCGTACCGACGGGGGTAGTAGCGCAGCAGGTCGCCGAAGGTGCGCAGGCCGAGCGCCGCCATCGCCCGGGCAGTCCCCGGCGCCAGGGTCGTGGTCAACGGGCGGCTCAGCAGGTCACCGCCGCCGATCTGTCCCTCCAGGTGCACCATCACTCGGCGCCCAGCACCCAGCCGGTGCCGGTGCCGTCGGGCGCCAGCACCACCACGTCGACGTCGTAGCCGTCCAGCAGCGACCGCAGGGCGGTAGGGTCCGCGCCGACTGCCGGGACGGCCGTGAGCACCTCCACCCCGTCGTCGAGCAGCAGGTCGAGCGCCGCGGGCAGGCCCGCGTCATCGGCGGCCGTCGTCCGGCGTAGCCGAGCCAGGGCCGCGCGCACGCCCGGATCGGCGGACTGTGCACCGCCGGCAGCGGCCGCGGCGGCTACCGCGGCGGACAGCGGGTCACCGGTCAGCGCGCGGACAGCACTCTGCAACCCGGGTTCTGTCGCGAGCACGACCGCATGGCCGCCCGCGATCTCGTGCACGACGCCGACGATCCCGTCATCGACAGCCGCACCCGGCAGGACGGCGGCCGTGCCTGCTGCGGCGAACCAGACCGCCTGCTGGACGTCCCGGGTCACGACGACCGCGGCCGGCTGGTGCGGACCGTGCACCGCGCGGACGACGGCGTGGGCGAGCCGGTGCCCGCCGAGCACGTCGAGCACGTCGGCAGGTACGTCGGTGTGCACGTGGGTACGCCAGCCGTCCCGGTCACCGACCACCGCCAGGGCGTCACCCAGGTGTCCGAGCAGGGATCGCACGGTCGTGGCATCGGCGCTCACATCGAGCATCCCCATCACCTCGAACGCCCCACCGACCGGTTCCTCGTGCGCCCGGGGCGATCCGCCGGGCACCCAGTCGCCGACCGACCCCGCCGAACCACCGGCCAGGACGGCCGCGAGCGACTCCAGCACGACGAGCAGCGCGCAGGCACCCGCATCGACCACACCCGCCGCGCGCAGCACGGGGTGCCGCTCGCTCGTGGCGGCGAGTCCTTCCCGGGCCGCTGCGACGGCCGCCGGCAGAACCCGGTCGAGAGGTTCGCCGCCGGCCTCCTGCGCCACCTGGTCGGCGATGTCGAGGACGGTGCCAGGGGACGGCCGTTCCACGGCGGCCCTCGCGGTGAGCGCTGCCGTGCGCAGCGCCCCGACGAGCTCCGGCGCGCCCGGACCGCCGCCGCCTGCGTGTCTCCCAGGGCTCGCGCCCGACGCAAGCCCGGTGGCGAATCCGGTCAGCCACGCACCAAGGATCACCCCCGAGCTTCCGCGGGCGGCGGCCAGCGCACCGCGGGCCAGCACGTCCGCCGCCTCGACGGCCGAGACCGGCCGCACGCGGTCGAGCGCCGCGAGCCCGGCCGCGAAGGTGAGGGAGGTGTTGGTCCCGGTGTCGCCGTCGGCCACGGGGAAGACGTTGAGGGCGTCGATGCGGGGTGCGACGCGTTCGAGGGCGCCCGCCGCAGCGATGGCCCAGACGTGCAGGCTCCTGCCGTCGAGCGCCTGCGGCCCGGTCCCCGCCACCTGCATCTGCCGATCCACCTCCGGCGACCCACTGTGCCCCATTGCACCGACATTTGGGCGCCCGGCGGCAGGTGGGCTAAACTCATCAGGTTGTCCGGATCCGGCGACATCGTCGTGAGCACATCGCCTCGAGGCGGTCGTCCGCAACGGCACCCCCCTTCTTCGCCGCACCGCGGCGTGCACACAGACTGGAGAGAACCGTGGCCGCTAACTGCGACGTCTGCGCCAAGGGCCCGTCGTTCGGGCACAACGTCTCGCACTCGCACGTCAAGACCAAGCGCCGCTGGAACCCGAACATCCAGCGGGTGCGCGTCGTCGTGGCCGGTACGCCCAAGCGGCTCAACGTGTGCACCTCGTGCCTCAAGGCCGGCAAGGTCCAGCGCGCGGCCTGACGTCACTGGCCGCGGCCCCCGGCCGTCGTTGCGGGGACACCCGCGATTCATCCTGCTGTGGCAGGGTGGAACACATGCAGCAGCACGACGAGGTGACGATCCGTCTGGCCACCCGCGCCGACGCCGCCGGTATCGCGGGCGTCCACGTGCGATCGTGGCAGGAGGCCTACGCCGGCATCGTTCCCGCCGAGCACCTCGAGTCGCTCGACATCGTGGAACGCGCCGCCCGGTGGGCGGACCTCCTGGAGCGCGGACCGGCTGACCGCGTCCTGACCTGGGTCGCTGTCATCGGATCCGAGGTGATCGGCTTCGCCTCGGTCGGCCCGGCGCGCGATGAGGACGCCCGGCCGTCGGAACGCGAGATCTACTCGATCTACCTCGACCCCGGGACCTGGGGCCGCGGCGTGGCACGTGAGCTCATGCGCACCCTCATCGCGGAGGCCGGTGACCGGAGCCTGCTGTCGCTGTGGGTCCTCGCCGACAACGAGCGGGCCCAGCACTTCTACCGTCGCCACGGCTTCACGCCGGACGGCGTCGAACGCTACGAGGAGGTCGGCGGCGCCGAGCTCCTCCAGGTGCGCTACCGGCGGTAGGTGCACGACCAGGGGCGCGGGCGCCACCTGTGAGGGGCGCGGCACCTGCCGCGGGTGCGTGTCAGCGCCGATCAGTGGCCCCGGCCGCCGAAGTGGTCCCAACCGCCGGAGCCGACCAGGGGTGCGACACCCTCCACGGTGACCTCGCCGCGTGACCTCCCGGCCGCCGTCGCGTCGCCCGCAGCCGTGCCGCCCGCAGTCGCCTCGAGCACGCGACCGATCTGCCGGAACCCCGCCGGGAGCTGCGCGCCCGCCGGGAATGTCGCCAGCAGGCCGTGGTCCTCCCCGCCCGCGAGCACCCACGCCAGGGCGTCCGCACCGGTCGCGCCGGCGGCAGCCGACAGCCGTGCCAGGTCTTCCCCGAGGACCACGTGCGGGTCGTCCAGATCGATCCGCACATGGGACGCGACGGCGATCCGCCGGGCATCACGCACCAGACCATCGGACACGTCGAGCATCGCGGTCGCGCCGGCCAGTGCCGCCGCCGGTCCGGACGTGAGCGGACAGACCGGCCGCAGGTAGGCCGCCACCAGCTCACCGTCACCGTCGCCGAGCCCGGCCCGGAGCAGCGCGAGCCCGGCGGCGGAGCGGCCCCGCACCCCCGCATGCGCGAGCACGTCACCGGGACGGGCACCCGAACGCAGCACCGGCGGGCGTCCACCGAGGTCGCCGTGCGCCGTGACCGCCACGACCACCTCGCGGCCCCCCGACAGGTCGCCACCGACGACCCCGACGCCCAGCGGCGCACACACCTGGGCGAGCCCTCGTGCCAGATCCTCGACGAACTCGACAGGCAGGTCGCCGGGCAGCACGAGTGCCACCACCAGCGCCGTCGGTCGGGCTCCCATCGCCGCCACATCGGCCAGGTTCTGCAACGCGGCCCGCCATCCGACGTCCCGGCCCGTCGACCACTGCCGCCGGAAGTGCCGGTCCTCGACGAGCACATCGGTGGTCACGACGATCCGACCATCGGGGGCGTGGAACACGGCGCCGTCGTCACCGGGTCCGACAAGCGTCTCGGACCCGAACGGCAGGAGCGGGCCGAACCGGGCGAGCAGCTCGTCCTCGGAGCTCTCGGCCACAGTCGTCACGCGGACAACGCTAGACGGCCCGGGAGCCGGTCGTGCACCACGTCCGGCTACCGTGGGGGCGTGCATGGGCGTCGACGGCTCCTGATGGCGGCGACGCCCCTCCTGCTGCTGACCTCCTGCACGGCTGCCGTCCCGGTCACCGCAGCACAGGATGCGACCGACCCGACGTGCGCACAGATCGTGCTGGCCACGCCCACCCGGCTCGGCGACGACCTCGAGCAGGTGGCGACGACCGCCCAGGCGACGCGTGCGTGGGGCACGGTCGCCGAACCCGTCGTGCTGCGCTGCGGGGTGCCCGTCCCCGGCCCGACCACCGACCGGTGCGTGACGGTCGAGACCCCGGGCGGCCCGAGCGTCGACTGGCTGGTGGTCCCCGACGATGCCGAGGCGACCGCCTCGACCGGCTGGACCTTCACGACCTTCGGCCGCGACCCCGCCGTCCAGGTCTACGTCCCGGCCGCGGTCGCGGGAACCAGATCGACGTCCTTCCTCGACCAGCTCGGCCCTGCCGTGACCCTGGCCGAGCAGACCGGTTCCTGCAGCTGAGTCCCCTGCCGCGCATCCGCGGACGCGACCATCACGGACCCGACCAGTGCGGCTGGCCCGCCTCAGGCGGCGCTACCGCAGCCCAGTCGGCCGACCCAGCGCCAAGGTCAGCAGCTCGTCCACCAGCTGCTGGTAGGACAGCCCGCTGACCTGCCACATCATCGGGAACATCGAGTACGGCGTGAACCCGGGCATGGTGTTGATCTCGTTGATCTGCACGGCGCCGTCCGGGGTCACGAACACGTCGACCCGCGCGATGCCCTCGCAGCCGATCGCATCGAACGCCGCCACCGCCATCGCCTGGACCCGGGCCACGACATCAGCGGGCAGATCAGCCGGGCAGGCGAGCCGTACGCCGTCGGCGTCGAAGTACTTGGCCTCGTAGTCGTAGAACCGGTGCCGCGGGTCGGTGACGACGATCTCGCCCGGCAGGGACGCCCGCGCAGGTGCGCCGTCGCGA
>JAKLPK010000042.1 GCA_022013895.1 Cellulomonas sp.
TGCCGAAACCGCCGAGGATGTTGGAGAAGACGATGATCTTCCCGCGGTTGGTGTCGTCGGCCGACTCCGAGATGGTGGCCAGGGCGACCGGCAGGTCCGCACCGACACCGATCCCGAGCAGGGCGATCCCGACGAGCATCACCGGGAAGTCGACACCGATGAACGGTGTCATGGCGCCGACGAAGATGAGCAGCATCGTGGTGATGAACACGCGGCGCCGTCCGTACCGGTCACCGAGCCTGCCGCCGAGGATCGACCCTGCGGCGACCCCGAGCGTGAGCGCGGCGGTCAGGACACCGATCTGGTTGCCGGTCAGCCCGGCCTGGCCCGCGCTCGACGTCTGGTAGAGGACGAGGGCGATGCCCACACCGGTGGTGGCGGCACCGTCGACGAAGGTCGCCATCCCGCAGACGAAACCCACCCACCACGGATTGGGTCGACGCCTCGCCGGTGAGGTCTGCGTGCTGGTCATCGTGCTGCTCCTTCGTCACGGGTGGGTTCGGGCAGATCGGGTGACGGTCCGGGCGCAGGGCGCCCGGACACGGGTGGGTCGGCCAGTGCGCCCGCAAGGACGTCGATGGTCCGGTCGACCTCCGGCAGCGTGGGTGACGGGAACCAGTTGAGGTGCCCGTGCAGCACACCGGGGGCCAGGTAGGTGCGCACCTCGACCCCGGCGGCGGCCAGCTGGTCGGCGTACAGGTCGGTGGAGGTGCGCAGGTCGTCGTACTCGCAGGCCACCAGGAGGGCCGGTGGCAGATCGCGCAGGTCGGCGCAGCCCGGGACGGCGGACGCGTCGAGCGCGGCCAAGGGGCCGGCGTAGCGCCGGAACATGTCGAGCACCGCGGCCGGGCGGTGGCGGAGCACCTCGGGCAGCACCTCGAGCTGGTGCTCGAGGTGGGCGCCCGCGGCGGGGGGCGGGCAGTGGAAGACGCCGTAGGCCAGCAGCATCCCGGCGGGGGCGGGTTCACCGCTGTCACGCAGCAGGGCGGTGCAGGCCGCGGCCAGCGTGGCGCCGGCGCTCGCACCGCCGATGTGCCGGACCGGGCCGACTCCGAACCGTGCCGCGTTGAGCCCGAACCAGCGCCAGGCCGCGAGCACATCGTGCAACGGTGCGGGGTGCACGACGTCGTCGTCCACCAGCCGGTAGCCCACGGAGACGACGACGGCACCGGCCCGGGCGGCGAGCTCGGCGGCCACGGCGTGCGCCTCCCCCCACTCGATCGACCCGTCGGTGAACCCGCCGCCGTGCAGCCACAGCAGCCCGGGCCGCGGGCCGGACCCGTCGTCGGACGGGGTGTACAGCCGGACCGGGACACCACCGACCCGGGCGTCCTGGTTCGGGTCGTCGATGACGAGGTCGCGCGCCTGCACCCCGGCCGGGACCTGCCAGGGCCCGGCCGGCGCGAGGAACCCGCCCTCGGCACCGGGGGCCAGGGCGAGGCGCTCACGGAAGAAGGGGTGCAGCACACCGTCTGCGGTGCTTGTCGCACCGGTCGCCCACGAGCTGCTCACCACTTCTCCTTTGAAGGCACATCGCGTGCTAGATCGTTCTAGCACGCCATTGATACGTCGTTCGGGCCGGGGTTGTCAACCCGGGCGACGGCTCCGCCGGGCCCAGGCGCCCCTCGTCCAGCGACGCGAGGCGCACCGTCAACGGGGCGGTGCCACCGAGGCCGAACCCAGCAGGGGCATCGGGACCCGGTGCACCTCCGGCGCGCCCGCCGCACCGTCCAGCAGCAGCCGGGCCGCCGTGCGTCCGAGCTCCTCCTGGGGCAGCGCCACGGAGGCCAGCGGCGGGTCAAGGGCTCCGGCGAGCGTCGAGCCGTCGAACGCGACGATCGACACGTCCTGCGGGACGTCCAGCCCCGCCTCGCGAACCGCCCGGTAGGCACCCGCGCCGACCGCGTCGTTGATGCACACGATCGCCGTCGGGGCCGGGCGCCCGCGCAGCAGCTCGGCGACCGCCCGGTGACCCGAGGCCACGTCCCAGTCGACGATGTGCGACACCCCGGCCAGCTCGGCACCGACGGCCGCCAACCCGGCCCGCACCCCGGCGAGGCGCTGCGGCAGGGCCAACGGGTGCCAGCCCCGCCACGACGCACCCCCGGTGGTCCCCGGCGGGAAGTCGCCGACGAAGTGGATCCCGTCGCGATGACCCGCCTCGAGGAGCACCCTGATCGCCGACAGACCGGCAGCCTGCTCATCGGGCACCACCGACACCACCGGGTCGCCACCCTCGCTCACGCAGTTGAGCAGCACGAGTGGCACCGCCCGCAGCAGAGCGGGCACCGTCACGGCCCGGGTGAACATCGAGGCGTAGATCACCCCGTCGACCTGGCGGTCCAGCAGGTTCTGCACCAGCGCCAGCTCCATCCGGGAGTCGCCCTGGGTCTCCACCGTGAACAGCAGCATGTCCCGCTCACCGAGCAGCTGCAGCGCCCCGCGGATCATGCCGTTGGCGAACGAGGTGCTGCTCACGAAGTCCGACACCAGCGCCACCGCGCCCGAACGCCCCGTACGCAGGGTCCGTGCGGTGATGTTCGGGGTGTACCCGAGCTCGGCGGCCGCCTGCCGGACGCGGGCGAAGGTCTCGGCCGAGATGCGCTGGTCGGTGCGCCCGCTCAGCACGAACGAGGCCGCCGACCGCGACACCCCGGCCCGCTCGGCCACCTGCACGAGAGTGACGCGCCGACGGTCCGCGGGATCCTCGTGCGACCTCGTTGCCACCGGGCACTCCTGCCTTCCGCGCGCTGCACGCACGCCTCACCACCGTGACGAGCCCGCCGGGCGGGTGCCCCGGACCGCGCGATGCGGCGCAGCGCTCGCCGGGAGCGACTCTAGCGATCGCACCCGCGGCCCCCTGGTCGCCGGTCGGTCGTCACACGGTCGGGACGTCCGCCTCGACCTCGCGCTTCCAGGCCGGTTTCTCCGAACGCCAGGCCTCGTCGTCGCGGCCCAGCCGCCAGTAGCCGGAGATCGAGGTGGCGCCGTCGCGCGGCACCTGGCGGTCGGCGAGCAGATGCCGACGCAGCGTGCGGACGACGCCCGCCTCACCGTGCAGGAACACCTGCGGTGTCCCGGGCGGGAACGCCATCGACCTGACGGCGGTCAGGAGCCGTTCCCCCCGGGGGGCACCCGCGCGGTGCAGCCAGACCACCTCGGCCGACGCCGGGGCGTCGAACGGCACCTCGTCGGCCGTTCCCCCGACCTCGAGGAAGATCCGCGCCACGCTGCTGGTCGGCAACCGTTCGGCGGCGACCGCGACGGCCGGCAGGGCGCTCTCGTCGCCGATGAGCAGGTGCCAGTCGGCGGCCGAGTCCGGGGAGTACCCGCCGCCCGGTCCGGCCACGAGCACCTCGTCCCCCGGCCGCGCGTCCCGCGCCCACGGTCCGGCCAGTCCGTCGTCGTGCACGACGAGGTCCAGCGTGAGCTCCTGCGCGACGTCGTCCCAGGCCCGCACCGTGACGGTCCGCCGCGCCGGGCGTTCGTCACCAGGCCGGTCGAGCACGAGCTTCACGTACTGGTCGGCGAACCCGTTCGGCTCGAAGCCCCGTAGACCGGGTCCGCCGAGCACCACCCGGACCATCGAGCGGGCGACCAGGGAGGTGCGCAGGACCGTCGCGCGCCGGGGTGGTGGACGGTCGCTGGGCTGCATGAGGCGAATCTACGTCGCGGGGACGGCGGTCGGCCGCACGAGAAGCCGGGCCACCAGCGCGACCGCGGTCGTACCGATGAGCACACCCGCCAGCGGTGCGGCGGTGTGCTGCCCACCGAGGCCGACCAGCGGGACGACGAGCGCCCCGAGGCCGAACTGCAGCGCACCGATCACGGCCGAGCCGCGGCCGGTCGCGTCCGGAACGGCACCGAGCGCGAGCGCCGTCGCGTTGCCGAGCACCAGGCCGAGGCTGGCCACCAGGACGAGCACCGGGACGGCGAGCAGCAGGGTCGGCGCGGCGGTCAGCACGAGCGCTGCGAAGACGAGCGCCGCGGCAACCATGAGGACGAGCCCCGTGGTGAGCAGTCGACCAGGTGCGATGCGACGGGCGAGCCGCGCGGCCAGCGCGCTCGATGCGGCCAGGCTCAGCGCGTTGAGGGCGAACAGCGCACCGTAGGCCACGGTGTCCAGTCCCATCATCACCTGGTAGAGGAACGGTGAGGCCGCGACGTAGCCCATCATCGCGGCGAAGGCGAAGGCGAAGGTGACCGTCGGGGCAAGGAAGGCCCGGGTGGACAGACCCGAGGACCGTCCGGAGGCCCGTGCAGCCCGCTGCTGCTCGCGGCTGACCGGCGGGTGCGACTCGTGGACGATGAAGACCACGAGGAGCAAGGTCACCGCAGCGATCGCGGCGACCACGCCGAGCAGTCCGCGCCAGCCCAGCGGTCCGACCAGGAGGCTGCCGGCCAGCGGCGCCACCACGGGTGCCACACCGCCGACGAGCATGAGCAGGCTGAATCCCCTCGCCAGCGCCACACCACGGGCGAGGTCCGTGACGACGGCTCGGCTGATCACCATCCCGGCCGCGCCCGAGAGCCCCTGGAGCAGCCGCAGCACGATGAGGGCACCGATCGTCGGGGCCATCGCCGCGAGCACGCTCGCGACGACACAGACGATGGCGCCGATGAGCAGCGGGCGCCGTCGGCCGAACCGGTCGGACAGCGGGCCGAAGATCAGCTGTCCGGCACCGGCCCCGGCGAGGAAGGCCGTGAGGGTGAGCTGGACACCGGAAGCGCTCGTGGCCAGGTCAGAGGTCATCGTCGGGAAGGCCGGCAGGTACAGGTCCATCGCGAAGGGCGCGAAGGCGGACAGCAGCCCGAGGGCCAGCAGGAGGCTCGGGGTGAGCCGGTCGTCGGGCTCGGTGGTGGTGGCGCGCAGCTGCTCGCGCTCGTCGGCCAGCGTCGTCATGGTCACCCTCCGGGACGTGCGGGCACCAGAACGTCTGGATCCGCGTCAATTTCGTTATAAGTCTATAACAATATCGACGCGGGTCCGGACGTCAGCCGTCGCACGGCTGCGGAGGCGGGTCAAGCCGCAGCTCCGCGAGCCGGCGCAACGGTTCGGTCGCCGCGAGCGCGGCAGCGCGCTGATCAGCCGGAAGGCCTTCCAGGAACTCCGTGATCACCCGGGCCCATGCCTCGTCGATCCGCGCCCGGTCCAGCTCGGCGCCCGGTGTGGAGTAGAGCAGGTGCCGCCGCCCGTCGGCCGGGTCGGGGCGACGTTCGAGAAGTCCCCGCGCCACCAGCTGACCCACCGTGGTGCTCACGTTGCTGGGCGCCAACGTCAACGTCTGCGCGATCTGCGTGACCGAGCAGCCGGGGTGCTCGTGGACCTGCATGAGCACGTCCACCTCAGACAGCGGGATCGGTTCCAGCGCCAGGCGCCGCTCCCCCAACCGCCGCAACCTGAGCACCACGCCATGCACCGCCCCGGCGAACGCCCGTTGCGGGTCGATGTCCTGCACCGGTTCACCCATGGCGCCAGAGCGTAGTGAGCGCCGGGTCCGGCACATCGGGACCGACGCCCGGGCGAAGGGGACCCGCCGCGGTTCACTCATCGGCACCGCCTGCCGATATGTGGGGTAGCCCAAGGACGGACGAACCTCATGAGACTCGACCCGCGGACCTCTCTGCGAACCCGACTGACCCTGACCTTCCTGCTCGTCGCCCTCATCACGGCGGGACTCGGCGGCCTCAGCCTCAGCCTCATGTCCACGCTGCGGCAGAACGCGTCGGACACGATGACGCAGGGTTCGACACCGCTGGAGAAGGTGCGCGCCGTCCAGTCCGACTTCTGGGAAGCTGCGGCGTTCCAGTCGCGCACCGGGCTGAACACCCTGTCCGACGACCAGCGCGCCGTCACCGTCGAGTCCCTCGCGGACGTCAAGCAGAGGTTGGCCACCGACCTGCAGGCGGCGCTGGACCTTCCGCTGTCTGCCGACGCCCGCACCCAGCTCGAGAGCTTCGCCACGCTCAACGACGACAACAACCAGTCCCTCGCCGAGCTCGACGCGGCGCTCGCAGCCGGGGACTTCGCGACGCTCGAGCAGCTGGTCAGCCACCTCCAGGAGCTCGAACCTCAGATGACGGCGGCGCTCGACGGCGCCGTCACGGCCCAGACCGCGCAGGCGCAGGCGCTCGTCGACTCGTCGAGTGCGACCTACCGCGACGGCGCGCGGGTCATCATCGCCGCGGCGACCGCCGCCATCGTGCTCTCCGTGATCATCGGCGCCGTCACGGCAGGTCGACTGGCGCGTGCCCTCGAGGCCGTGGTCGGTGTGCTGGACAAGATGGCCGATGGGGACCTCACCGGCCGGGTCACCAGTCGCGGCCGGGACGAGGTCGCCCGGATGGGTTCGGCCCTCAACGCGAGCCTGGTGTCGACCACCTCGCTCATCGGGACGCTGCGCGACGCCTCGGGACGGCTGGCCGAGGCCGTGCAACGCCAGGTCTCGGTGAGCGGCTCGATCGTCACCGACCTCACGTCAGCCTCCGACGAGGCCGGTGCCGTCGCGCGGTCGGCCGAGGAGCTCAGCGGTCACGTCGGCACCGTCGCTTCCGGTATCGAGGAGATGGGCGCCTCCATCCGCGAGATCGCGCAGAGCGCCTCGGACGCGTCCACCGTCGCGAACCAGGCCAACGGGGTCGCGGCGCAGACCACGAACCACGTGAACCGGCTGGGTGACTCCAGCCGCGAGATCGGCAACGTCATCAAGATCATCACCTCGATCGCCGATCAGACGAACCTGCTGGCCCTCAACGCCACCATCGAGGCTGCCCGAGCCGGCGAGTCCGGCAAGGGCTTCGCGGTCGTGGCCGGCGAGGTCAAGGAGCTCGCTCAGGAGTCTTCCCGCGCCGCCGAGGACATCGCCCGCCGGATCGAGGCCATCCAGGACGACACCGGCCTGGCCGTCAGCGCGATCGGCGAGATCGCGGCCGTCGTGGAACGGATCGCCAGCTACCAGTCGACCATCGCGGCAGCGGTCGAGGAGCAGACCGCGACCGCCCAGGAGATGGGCCGGTACGTGGCCGATGCGGCCGGCGGCTCATCGCAGATCGCCGTCGGCATCTCGGGCGTCGCCGATGCCACCCATCGCTCGACCGATAGCGTGCGCCAGATGCAGACCTCCTCGGACGACCTGCTCGCCATGTCCCGCGAGCTCCAGACCTCGGTCAACCGCTTCCGGGTCTAGGCGTGCCGCCCAGGGGTGTCGGTCGAGCGGGTGCGACGACTCGCTCTGATCGATCGTGGACATGCGAGGACCTCCTGGCGTGGAGTGGGACTGCAGAAGGTCCGCTTCGTTGACCAGGAGATCCTCATGTCTCACGCCAACGCTGCACTGACCCTGCGCGCCCGGCCGCGGCTGGCGCGTCTGTGGGTGTCGAGGGGATGGCCGATCGTTCGGTCCGTGCGCACCGGATCGCGAACAAGACCCCGCAGCACCGGGTGCGCA
>JAKLPK010000006.1 GCA_022013895.1 Cellulomonas sp.
CAGCGCCGGACCCGACAGGGCCCGGGTCGGACGAGGACGGGTCGGACGAGGAGGGCGTCAGGGCGTCGGCGTCGGTCACACGCTCACCCTAGGGAGCCGGGTCATCGCCGTGCGGCGCGCCAGGAACTGCGCCACCGGCCATGAGGTCATCCCACCGAGCTGCAGCCAGGCCGGTCCGTCCGGGCCGGCGGGACCGACCTCGATCATCTCGCCGGACGGCCCGTACGACGGCCCGGCCGCCAGCCGCAGCCCGTCCGCGGTGATCTCGACCTCTTCCAGCCCGGGCATCGGGTCCGGTGCGGTGGGGTGCACGACGACCAGCCGGCCGCCGAGCTCGACGAGGTCGACGCGGCCCCACAGGCTCGCGAACCGCCCGGTCACCCCGGCGGGCACCGGCGGCAGGTCCTCGGGCGGCGTGACCGGGCCCGTCCCGCGACCGCGGCCCGGGTTCAGCGCCACGTCGACCAGGTGCACCAGCCCGACGGCGAGCTCGTGCGCCGGACCGTCCACGGCATTGGTCAGCACGCAGACCACCAGCCCGTCGGCCGGGTCGACGAAGGTGCGGGTGATGTGCCCGGGGTACCCGCCGGAGTGGCCGACGAACGCCCGTTCGCCGACGGTGACCAGCTCCATCCCGACGCCGTACCGCCCGGCCTCCACCCCGTAGGGGCTGACCACGGACTCCAGCCGCTGCATGAGTCGCTTGGAGTCGTCGGTGAGCAGGGTGGTGTCGCCCGGGACGTGCGCCTGCGCGTACCGGGACAGCTCGTGCGCGGTGGAGTAGAAGCCGGTGGCCGGGGCCAGGGCGCGGGTGTCGACGTGGTCGATCGTCTCGCGGGTGGTCTCACCGTCCAGCAGCCCGGTGTGCCCGGCGGCGTACTCCCGCGCGCGCTCCGGGTCGTACTCGGCGCCGGTGCGGGTCAGGCCCAGCGGGGTGAGGACGGCGGCGGCCAGGTGCTCGGCGAACCCGATGCCGGTGACCGCCTCGATGACCAGCCCGAGCAGGCCGTAGCCGAGGTTGGAGTACTTGAAGTGCTCGTTGCGGTCGTAGACCCGGCCGTGCTCGCGCACCCAGGCCAGCAGGGCCGCGCGGTCGGGGAAGTCGCCGATCAGCTGCCAGTAGTCGCTCTCGACACCGTCGCGCAGCACCCCGCCCTGGTGGCCGAGCAGCTCACGCACCGTGACGGCGGCCAGCGCGCACCCGGCCAGCTCCGGAACCCACTGCGCCACCGGGTCGTCCAGCCGCAGCCGGCCGGCCTCGACGAGCTGCAGCACCGCGGTGCCGGTGAACGTCTTGGAGTGCGAGGCGATCCGGAACAGGTGCTCGGTGGTGAGCGGCGCTCCGGTGGTGACATCGGCCAGGCCGACGGCCGCGTCGAGCACCACCTGTCCGGCGTACCGCACGCAGACCTGGGCGCCGGGGGTGCGGCGGGTGGCCACCTGGGTGGTCAGCCACTCCAGCAGGTAGGGCGCGGCTGCCCGGACGGTGGCCAGTCGGGCGTCGGACGAGGTCGAGATGCTGGTCATCAGGTCAACGAGCCTTCGGGTCGAGGGTGTCACGCAGGACGTCGCCCAGCGTGATGGTCGCCAGCACGGTGACGACGAGGAACAGTCCGGGGAACACGAGCATGTGCGGGGAGGTCTGGAAGGTGGCCTGGGCGTTGGCCAGCTGCAGGCCCCAGGAGATCGCGGGTGCCCGCAGGCCCAGACCGAGGAACGTGAGGGTGGACTCCGCGACGATGACGCCGCCGACGGTCGTGGTGGCCACGGCCAGCACCGGGCCGATGGCGTTGGGCAGCACGTACCGGGTGACGATCCGGCCCGAGCCGAGCCCCATCGCCCGGGCCGCCTCGACGTAGGGCGCGTCGCGCACGGCCCGCACACTGGCCCGCATCAGCCGGGCCAGGGTGGGCCAGATGAACACGGCCAGCACGAGCGCGATGACCACCGGGGTACGTGAGCCGATGGCGGTGAGCACCACGACCGCCCCGAGCAGGAACGGGAAGCCCAGGAAGATGTCGGTGAGCCGGGCTACGAGCGCATCGGCCCAGCCGCCGCGGTACCCGGCCAGGGTGCCCAGCACCATGGCGACGACGAGCGCGACCGCGGTGGCCAGCAGGCCGACCGACAGCGAGGCCCGGGTGCCGTAGATGACGTTGGCGTACACGTCGCAACCCTGCCGATCGGTGCCGAACACGTGGGTGGCGCTCGGCGGCTGCGATCCGGAGGCCAGGTCGCACGGCCGCGGGTCGGGCTGCCCGAAGAGCCCGGCGAACAGCTGCGGTGCGGCGGCGATCGCCAGCAGCAGGCCGAGGGCGGCCATGCACGCCCAGAACAACGGACGTCGGCGCAGGCTGCGCCACACGCCACGGGCCGGTGCCTCGGCATCGACGGTGGTGACCTTCGCGGCGACCTCAGACATGGCGGATCCTCGGGTCGAGCACGGAGTGCAGCAGGTCGACGAGCACGTTGACGACGAGGAACACGATGATGAGCGAGGTGGCGACCCCGACCACCGTCGGGCCCTCATGGGCGCGGATCGCCTGGAACAGCAGGTTGCCGACACCGGGCAGGTTGAAGACGCCCTCGACCACGACGGTGCCGCCGAGCAGGTAGCCCAGGTCGATGGCCAGGAAGGTGGTGACGGGGATGGCCGAGCTGCGCAGCACGTGCACCCCGATCACCTGCCGTGGGGTCAGCCCCTTGGCCCAGAGGGCGCGCACGTGGTCCGAACGCATGGTCTCGACCACCGAGCCGCGCATCAGGCGGGCGACGGAGGCTAGGCCGAACACGGCGATCACCGTGCCGGGCAGCAGGTAGGCCAGCGGCCAGCCCGCATCGTCGCCGGCCACCGGGAACCAGCCCAGGTGCAGCCCGAACAGCAGCTGCGCGGACACGGCCAGCACGAACACCGGGATCGAGGTGGCCAGGATGGTGCCGGCCAGCACCGCCTTGTCGCCGAGTCGCCCCGGCCGCAGCCCGGCGTACAACCCGAGCCCGACGCCGACGACGATCTCGATGCCCCAGGCCGTGAGGGCGAGCGCGATGGTGACGGGCCAGCGCACGGCCATCTTGGCGGCCACCGACTGACCGGAGAAGTTCTCGCCGAGGTCGCCGTGCAGCAGCCCGCCGAGGTAGCGCAGGTACTGCTGCAGCACGGGTTCGTCCAGGTGGTAGCGGGCGCGCAGGGCGGTCTGCACGCTGGCCGACAGCGGCCGGTCGCCGCCGAGGGCTGCGATCGGGTCGCCGGGCAGGGCGAACACCGCGAGGTAGATGAGCAGCGTCACCCCGAGGAAGACGACCAGCAGCTCGGCGAGGCGCCGCAGCGTGTACCGGGTGGCGTTCATGCGCCCACCTGCGCGGCCAGCAGGTGGCTGGTGGCCAGCGTGGCGGCGACCTGCACCCCGACCAGGCGTTCGATCGGCGCGGGGACCAGCTCGGTGGCCAGCGCCTCGGTGAGCCACGCCTCGAACCGGGCACCCAGCTCGGCCCGCACCTGCTGCAGCGGGTAGGGGCCGACACCGGCGGTCAGCTCGGCGTCGAGCGCGCGCAGCAGCATGCCGGTGAGCCGCAGCCGGAACGAGTGCACCACCTCGGTGTTGGAGTGGACCTCGGCCACGGTGGCCGGCCGCAGGTGGGCCGGGTCGGCTGCCCGCACCCGCTCACCGAGGGCGGCGTTCACCATCGCGGGGGCGAACGCCTCGGCGGCCCGCAGCAGCGGGGTGCGCCAGGTCAGGTGTGGACGGGCCGCGGCCAGCGCTCCGGTGAGCACCTGGCCCAGCTCGTCGAGCCGGTCGGCCTTGGCGGTGAGCACCTCCTGGTAGGAGGTGGCGGTCGGGGTGCGGTCGGCGCAGGCCGGGTGGGTCCAGTACGGCAGCTCGGCCACCAGGCTGAACGTGCCGTACCGGGCGGCGTAGGCGGCCGACGAGTCACCGGACGGCACCTGGGTGGGGTCGATCCCGAGCGCGACGAGCTGGTCGTGCTCGTCGCGGGCGTCGATCATGGTGAACACCCCGGTGCCCAGCACGGGTGCGAGCGGGCTCTCCGGTTCCCCGTCGTCCAGCGGCAGACCGAGTGCGGGCGGCACCGCCTGCAACGCCTGCACGGCACCCGGCAGGTCGCGGGACAGGTAGTAGTAGACGCCGCCGGACTCACCGTTGTGCAGCGAGACGAGCAGATCCGGGCGGACCTCGTCGATCAGCCGCATGAGGGCCTGGGTCTCGGGCAGCACCTGGTCGAACCAGGCACCGGCGTGGTCGAACGGGAAGGACCACTCGACCTGCTCGGCGGGGGCCGGCCGGTAGAAGCCGCGGAAGTAGGCGGCCCGGTCGGTCGGGGTGGTGAACCACGACTCGTTGAGCCGGGTGCCGTCCGGGTCGATGCACGGGATGAACCACCAGGCGGCGGCGTGCTCGGCGCGCAGCGCCGGATCGTCCACGAGGACACCGGCCAGGTGCTGCACGGTGCGCAGGCCGATCGGTTCGTTGGGGTGCACCCCGGCCACGAGCAGCAGGCTGCGCGGCCCGGTGCCGACCCGGTAGGCGTGCAGCGGTTCACCGGTGCGCGAGGAACCGATCCGACGCCGGTGGACCAGGTCGGGGTGGGCGTCGCGGAGCTGCTCGAACCAGGTGAGCAGCTCGTCGACGCCCGGGAACGTGGCGGTGGGGGGCACCCGGCGGGCCCGCTCGAGGATGTCCTCGAGCGGGCCCGCCGTGCTGGCGGTGGTTGTCATCGAGCTCAGGCGCCGTCCGCCATGACGACCTGGGTGTAGGTGGGATTCCCGACGGCTGAGGTGGGCAGGTCGGCGACCCGCTCCGACACCACGTAGGAGTACGCCTCGTCGAACAGCGGGACGGCCGGGAACTCCTCGAGGATGCGTTCCTGCACCGCCTTGTACGCCGTTGCTGCGGCGTCCGCGTCGACCTGGGCGTCGGCCGTGGCCAGCAGGCTGGCCACCTCGCCGTCGTACCAGGCCACGCAGTTCTCGCAGCCGCCGCCGTCGATGAAGAAGGCGCGCAGGTGGTTCTGCTGGCTCGGGTACAGCGCGCCCCAGCGGGAGAAGTACGGCCCGGGCGCCGCCTTGTCGAGACGGGTCTGGTAGAACTCGGCCCAGTCGGTGCTGGCCTGGGCGACCGCGTCGACCCCGAGGTTCTGCCGCAGCTGGTTGGCGATGGCCGTGTAGAACGCGTCCGCGCCGATCCCGCCGGGGTAGTAGACCGTCATGGTGCCGGAGAAGCCGCCGGCCTCGGCGAGCAGGGCCTTGGCCTCCTCGGGGTGGTACTCGCACAGCTCACCGCAGAGACCGACGGGGGTGCCGATCTCGATCGCCGGGGTGAACGCCGTGGCGGGGGTGTAGAGGCCGCCGTAGATCTGCTCGTTGATGGTGTCCCGGTCGATCGCCATCGAGATGGCCTGGCGGATGCGGATGTCCTGGTACCGGTCGTCGTACAGCGGCAGGCCGAGGTAGGCGATGCCGGCGGCCTCGAACGCGTAGAGGCGGTCGCCGAAGTCGGTCTGGGCCTGGACCAGCTTGTCGGAGCCGACACCTGCGACGTCGATGTTGCCGGCCTGCACATCGGTGTAGGCGGTCGCGTTGTCGACGTACGGGATGAACTCGATCTGGTCGACGGTGCCGGGGGTGCCCTGGTAGTCGGCGTACTTCTCGACGGTGATCGTCTCGCCCTCGGCGTAGTCGCCGACGATCTGGTACTGACCGTTGCCGATCGGGTGCTTGTTGTAGGCCTCGAGGTCGTCCGCGGCGCTCGCGGGCATCGGGTACATGGCGGTCTGGCCCTGGGACAGCTGCAGCGGGAACTGGCCGTCTGGGCCGTCGAGGGTGACGGTGAAGGTCAGGTCGTCGACCACGGCGAGCCCGGACATCTGGGTGACGGTGGGGGTGGAGCCGTCGGCCGGGTTGAGGTCGGTGTACCCGACGACGTGGGCGAGCTGGCCGGAGTTCTCGAACGCGTTGGGGCCGTAGGCGACGACGTTCCAGGTGTCGACGTAGTCCTGGGCGGTCACGGGGGTGCCGTCCTGGAAGGTCCAGCCGTCCTTGAGGGTGATCGTCCAGGTGGTGGCGTCGGTCGACTCGACCGATTCGGCGGCGACGTAGGTGAGGTTGCTCTCGTCGTCGATCCAGGTGAGGGGCGCCCAGACGGCCATGTCGAAGTCGTAGGCGACGGTGTTGCGGCCCGGGATGAGGTAGCCGGGGTCGGTGGAGGCGACGCGCAGGGTGACGGGCGTGGTGCCGGAGTCGCTGGTCGTGCTGTCCGAGGAGTCGGTGCCGCTGCTGCAGGCGGTGAGCAGGAACGTCAGCCCCAGGGCGGCGGCTGCCACCCTGGTCCGTGGTCGGGTGCGGGACATGGTTCTCCTGGTTCAGGGGGGGGAGGGGAGGTCGTCCGTCGGGGGTGGGCCCAGGCAAGTCCCTGACACCCCACGAGGTCAAGAGGTTCGCTTCGGAAAGTTCAGTACGAAATGAATCTTTAACGTGCCGGTGACATGGCGTCGTGCGCTCCGTGGTGTCATGGCCACGTGATCGAGACCCCGCACTACGCCGTCCACGACGAGCAGTGGGTGCGCGCCCTGGTCCACGACGAGGGCTGGGCCACGCTCATCACCCTCGGCGACGAGGGCCTGATCGCCTCGCACGTCCCCGTGCTGCTCGACGAGAGCGCCGACCACCTCGTCGTCCTGGGCCACCTCGGCCGCCCCGACGACCGGGCCCACGGTCTGGACGGCGTACGCGAGTC
>JAKLPK010000043.1 GCA_022013895.1 Cellulomonas sp.
CAACCTGGCCACCGATGTGTGGACCTACATCTCGCGCGGGGTGTTCATCCAGATCCCGGTGCCCGGCGCGACCGGCAGCTCGACCATGCCGCACAAGGTGAACCCGATCCGGTTCGAGAACGCCGAGGCCAACCTCGAGCTCTCGTGCGCGCTGCTCGACACGCTGGCCTCGACCCTCGTGACCAGCCGGTTGCAGCGCGACCTCACCGACTCGACCACCCAGCGCAACATCGGCCCGGCGTTCGGCCACTCGCTGCTGGCCATCGACAACGTGCGACGGGGGCTCGCCGGGCTCGCGGTGAGCGAGGCCACCCTGGCGGCCGAGCTCGACGCCAACTGGGAGGTGCTCGCCGAACCCGTGCAGTCGGCCATGCGTGCGGCCTCGGTGGCGGGCGTCGAGGGCATGGCCAACCCGTACGAGCGGCTCAAGGAGCTGACCCGCGGGCACCGGCTGACCGCCGAGGAGATGCGCGAGTTCATCGGCGGCCTCGGTCTGCCCGATGACGTGGCGGCCCGGCTGCAGGCGATGAGCCCGGCGACCTACACCGGGCTGGCCTCGCGGCTGGTCGACCACCTGGACTGAAGGAGCCCGCTCACCCCAGCCGGTCGAGCGCGGACGCGTGCAACGCACGCACTGACGCCAGATGCGGCTCCAGCCAGTCACCGTGGTAGCCCCGCGGCACGACCTCGATGAGCATGACCAGCCCCATCATGAGCTGGCACAGCGCGTAGCGGGCGTCACCGTCGGCCGTGCCGAGGGGGAGGTCGGCACCGGATGCCCGGTAGCCCGCGACCAGATCGGCCGGGGGCGGCCCGAGCCGGAAGGGGTCGGCACCGACGAGGTCGAACAGCGGATCCCCCCAGAACCCCCGCTCCGGGTCGATCACTGCGGTGAGCTCACCGCTGTCGGGGTCGACGAACAGGTTGCCCGGCCACAGGTCGGCATGGACGAGCGACGGGTGCTCGACCGTGGCCAGCGCATCGGCGTGCGTGGCCAGCGCCGCGCGCACCCGATCGGCGGCCACGTCGACCTCCCACCGTCGGGCGTCGGCGAGCAGCGCCTCGACCATGCGCCCGAACGCCTCCGGCCACGTCGCACCGCGCAGGGGCGTGCCGGGCTCGATGTAGCCGAACCGGTCGCCGTGCAGCGTGTGCAGCCGGCCCATGAGCGCTCCGAGCCGGCGGCGCCGGGTCGCACGCGTGGCAGCGGTGAGCTCCGGTCCTTGGTCGGCCGGGACGCCGCGGGCATGGCTGGCGACGACGACGTCCCCCGGCAGCTCGGTGCGGCTGAAGTCGGTGAGCAGCACCCGCGGCATGAGCAGGTCGGGGTGGGGCTCGGCCAGCCGATAGACGATCGCCTCGGACCGGATGAGGTCGCGTTCGTGGGTGAGCAGCTGCCCGTCGTCGGGCGGTGCGGTCTTGGCGACCACGCGGGTGCCGTCGGCCAGGTCCACCCGGTAGGTGGTGGCGAACATCCCGCCGGTGAGTGGCTCGACGCCGGTGAGGTCGCCGAGGGGTGCGACGATCCGGGCGAGAGCCGCCCGCACGTCATCGAGGACGGGAGCCGCCGACAGGCGCGGGTCGTTCACCCCTGCACCCTAGGAGGTGACCGCCGCGACCAGCGCCGACAGTTCGGCGAGCGCCTCCTCGTAGGCGGCGCCGTCACCGGCCCGTGCCGCGGCCCGGGCGCGGGCCGTCGGACCGTGCATCTGGGTGTGGGCGCGGCGGCGCGCGGCGGCCTGCCCGGCGGGGTCGGTGGGCAGTGCGGCGAGCACCTGTGCCCGGCCGGCGACGATGCGGTCGTCCCAGGCACGCACCCGGCGGTCGGTCTCGAACTGGGCGGCCGCCGCTGCGACGCGGTTGCGGGCCGCGCGCGCCGGTTCACCCGCGTCGGGGGCCTGGGCTGCGACGTCCCGCATCGTGACGAGCCGGACCCCGGGCAGGTCGCCCACCGCGGGTTCGACGTCGTGCGCGAGCGCCAGGTCGACCACGACGAGCGTCCCGGACGCCCCGGTGCGTGCCGCGCTCAGCCGGCGGACGGACAGCGGCACCCCGCCGACGCCGCTGCACGCCACCACGAGGTCGGCGCCGGCCAGCCCGCCGGCGAGGTCCGGTGCGGGCCGTGCGCCGTGCCGGTCGGCGAAGGCGTGCGCACGCCCGCTGCCGGAGTAGACCTGGACGTCGTGCACGCCGCGTTCGCGCAGCGCGGCCAGGCTCGCCCCGGCGTAGGAGCCGGTGCCGACCAGCAGCGTCCGCAGGGCCGACCAGCCCGCGGCCAGCTCGGCGCCCGCGATGTCCAGTGCGACGGCCACCATCGACCGTCCGGCGGCCCCGAGGCCGGTCCGCGCCTCGACATCGCGCGAGACGCGGCAGGCGTTCTGGAACGCGGCTTCCAGCAGGGGGGTGGTGAGGCTCGCGGAGTGCGCCTGGGCGAGTGCGGAGCGCACCTGCCCGACGATCTCGCGTTCGCCGACGACCATCGACTCCAGCCCGGCGGTCACGGCGAACAGGTGCTCGACGGCGGGGCGGTCGGTCCACAGGCGCAGACCGGCGGTGATCTGCGGCCCGGCCCGGTGTTCGAGCACGGCCAGGCCGGTGGCGCGGGCCGCCTCGGGGGTCGCGGTGTCGAGGTAGACCTCGACCCGGTTGCAGGTGGCGAGGGTGACGGCGCCGAGGGCTGCGCCGGACGCCACGAGCTCGGCACCGAGTCCCGTCACCCGTGACGAGAGCATCTCCAGGGTTCCCAGGTCGAGATCGTGGTGGTCGGCGGTGAGTGCGAGCAGGACCACAGACCGAAGTGAAGCACGCGCACGGCAGGTTCATGCAATCTTTGAGGTCATTCTTCGGCGTCATTCGTGGTTCTGACACGGTGTCGAGAAAGGGACGGGCCGCGAACTCCGACGATGAGTGCCCGCGGGTGTTCGCGCCGGTCGCGGGCGTGCCGCGGGAGGCCGTCGGCGCACACCCGATCTGACACCGCGTCGGAACAATCTCGGGCGAGGCTGCCCGATGTGCCCGTTCGTCTGCGCCCGATCAAGAATGCATGTGATTTCGGCAGGGCGACCCCTGCGCGCGACAATGCCCCGGTGACCTCCGCGACACCACCTCGTCCGTCCCTCCCGACCACGAGCGACGAGGCGTTCGCCCGTGCCCTCGCGATCATCCCGGGCGGGGTCGACTCCCCGGTCCGGGCGTTCGGGTCGGTCGGCGGCACGCCCCGGTTCCTCGCCTCGGCGTCCGGGGCGCTGGTGCGGGACATCGACGGGCGGGAGTACGTCGACCTGGTGGGCTCGTGGGGTCCCGCGCTCGTCGGGCACGCGCACCCCGTCATCGTCGCGGCGGCACGCGAGGCGGCCGGTCGCGGGCTGTCCTTCGGCGCACCGACCACCGGGGAGGCCGAGCTGGCCGAGGAGATCGCCGCCCGCGTCTTCCCGGCGGCCAAGGTGCGGCTGGTGTCCACCGGCACCGAGGCGACGATGACCGCGCTGCGGCTGGCCCGCGGCGCCACCGGACGCGACCTCGTCATCAAGTTCGCCGGCTGCTACCACGGGCACGTCGACGCGCTGCTGGCTGCCGCGGGCTCGGGCGTCGCCACGCTCGCGCTGCCCGGTTCGGCGGGGGTGAGCGCCGCCGTCGCGGCCGAGACGCTCGTCGTGCCCTACAACGACGAGGAGGCCGTGCGCACCGCGTTCGCTCTCCACGGCGACCGGATCGCCGCGGTGATCACCGAAGCCGCCGCCGCCAACATGGGCGTGGTCCCGCCGCGACCCGGATTCAACGCGGCGCTGCGGGCGATCACCGCCGAGCACGGGGCGCTGCTCATCCAGGACGAGGTGCTCACCGGGTTCCGCGTCTCGTCGGCCGGGTGGTGGGGGCTGGAGGGCGCGCGCGAGGGCTGGGCCCCCGATCTGCTCACCTTCGGCAAGGTGATCGGCGGCGGGCTGCCGGTCGCGGCCGTCGCGGGCCGCGCCGACGTCATGGACCTGCTCGCACCGCTCGGGCCCGTCTACCAGGCGGGCACGCTGTCCGGGAACCCGGTCGCCACCGCGACGGGGCTCGCCCAGCTGCGGTTGGCCGACGCCGACGTGTACGCCCGCATCGACGCCGCCTCGGCCACCCTGCAGACCCTGGTCTCCGACGCGCTCACCGCGGCTGGGGTGGCCCACCACGTGCAGCGCGCCGGCAACCTGTTCTCGATCGCCTTCGGCACGGACGAGCCGGTGCACGACTACGCCGGCATGCAGGCGACCGAGCACTGGCGGTACGCGCCGTTCTTCCACGCCCTGCTTGAGCGCGGGGTCTACCTGCCGCCCTCGGCGTTCGAGGCCTGGTTCGTCTCGGCCGCGCACGACGAGTCGGCGCTGAGCCGGATCGCAGAGGCGCTGCCGGCTGCGGCGGCGGCGGCGGGTGGTGCCTCGGCCCGCTGATGCATGGCAGTCCGGGGCTCACGGCAGCGCACCACGGCCACATGCACCTCCTCTCATCGTTCTCCCGGTCCAGCGCGAGCTCCCAACCCCACAGCGGCGCCGCGGTCTCAGATCCTCTGCTGCCCCGAGATGATCGCCACAATCACGATGAGCGCGATCACCACCAGGCGCGCCGGGCTCACGTTGTTCATTGCGGCGAGGATTCCCTCTTCGGCCTTGTCTCTGCGGCGAACGTCACGTGCCGTGAGGTAGAACAAGACAACCAGGAGCGTCGCGCAGATCGCGACCGCCTGGGTTTCATTCACTCTCCACTCCCCCCTCTTGGTCGAGAGGCGCAGCGGACCACGTTGGATCAGCCCTCACTCGAAGCACCGTCCTTCTGATCATGGCCGGCGAGTCCGACGGGGGCGCCGTCAGCCGTCACGACCGCTGCGCCGCAAGAGGAAGATGAGAGCAATTGCGGCGGCGACAGCAAGCACCCCCCAGAGCGGCTCTACGTAGGAGGCGACTCCGGCGAGCCCGCCAACCGCGATCGCGGCCGCGATTCCGATCACTCTGATCCGATGGCGAGCGCGCTCGGTCATCTCCAGAACACCTCTCGTCGACCTTCCGATGTGCATCGCGACTCCACCACCAGGCCGGCAGGGGCCAGACATCAGGCATGCCAGACGATAGTCATGGGCGAATGAGCAGCACGAACACTACGACGAGCGCGGTCTGCCACACGAGGTCCAGGTTCCGAGGTTCCAGGAGTCGTCCATGGCGGTCTGGGATGAACCTCAAGAGGGCTATCCGAAACAGGCAGAGGGAGCCGCCGGCAAGTACCACAAGTACCAACCCGAGCGCGACATCCCCAGTGCGCGTTTGCCAGGCTCCGGCAACGGTGACCGCGATCATCAGTAGGCCCGAGACGAGCCAGGCCTCGTGCTCACCGCTGAGTTGAGAACGGAATGGCAAGTTCTCGTAGTCCATCCACCCACCTCCCGGGCGTGCGGACGTATCGATACCCGAACAGCGACGCATCGCTGGCCCAAGCCGCGAAGCCGCCAACTTCATGTCCTCCGCCTGCCCGCTCAGCCTGTTCGCCAGCCGCTCCGGGCTGGAAGTCGCAAGTAGTCGCATGGGAAGCCACGAGTGTGACATCAGGTCTGCCAACGGGGCCGCCACGCTCGACCCGGACGACTCGCGATGGTTGGGCACGGCCCAGTCGATCGAGTCCCCCGCCAGCGAAGCGAAGTCATAGACCGCGGCGCACCGCCGCGCCCGAGCGGCGCTCAACTGTCTTCCCACGAGTCGGCAGCCTTGATCTTCAGATGCTCCAGATACCCGACAAGCACGCCCAGCACTTCCTCGTCGTTCAACCCGTCGGTGACCCGGACGGACCAGGCGATGTCGCCGTCGGAGTCGTCCATCTTGACGAAGGCGAAGAGACCGCGAACGGCCGAACCATCGGGCAACGGCTCAATCTCCAGGCCTTGCAGTGCGATCCCTGCAGGAACGAGAGGCGGCTGCGAGTCGTCGTCGACGTCGTTCATGTCTCTCCCGCTCACTCGCGATGGTGGTGCAGGCTCGGCTGCGCGCCAAAGGTACATCGCCGCCGATCAGTCGCGGCCCGCCGAGACCTCACGGCCGCGCGTCCGAACTCGTCGCCTACGGATACGAGGTCGTCGTTCTGGGCGCACGACCTCGAGCAGGCGTCGCAGGTGGATTCCTGCCCCGGCGTGGGTCGACTCGCGGTCGCCCAGTTCAGACCCGCCTGCGAGACTGCGAGGCCCTATCCGATGTGCCGATAGGCCACGATCCCGAGAACGACAACGACGATCTCTCCGACAACGAAGATCCATGGGGGCGGGGTCCATCGCCACGAAACCCCTGAGGCGGGTCCATCCGGAACGGCAAGCCGGCCGATCGTCTCCCCGATTTGGGACGCCACGCGGTCAGCTCTGCTTGGCTGTCCCTGAAGAGCTACTGCGCTTGAGCCTTGAACGGCTCGTCGCAGTTGAGGGTGCAGTTGGGGTCTGAATCCGCCGGCTTCCAGCAGTGAGCGGGCGATGTAGTTGGTGAGGTTGCGGAACCCGAGGGCGGAGCCGCGTAGGTGCTCGAGGCGGCCGTTGATGGCCTCCGTGAGTCCGTTCGATGTCCCGGGGTGGTCGAAGTAGGCCAGGACGTCGCCGGCTCGTTTCTTCAGCGTCCGCCCGGGGATGAGGACCTCGGTCAGTGCCGCCGGGACTCCGGAGGGGACGGACTCGATCAGGGTGACCATCCAGGCGCGGCCCTTGGTCCGGTCGGGGTGGCGGTAGGCGGCGACCATGGCCTGGTAGACACCCCAGGTGGCCTGCACCGGCGCATGCTCCGGTGCGGTGAACAGCGCGTCGATCCTGGTCCGCTGCTTGTCGTTGAGCAGGTCGGCGCCGGTGTGCAGGGTCCGTCGCGCCTTGTAGAGCGGGTCGTCCTTGCGTCCGCGATGCCCGTGCAGGTCCTGCTGGACACGACGGCGGCAACGATCCAGGGCGTCCCCTGCGAGACGGACCACGTGAAAGGGGTCCATCACGGTGGCCGCTTCGGGCAGCTCCTCGGTGGTGGCGGTCTTGAAACCGGTCAACCCGTCCATCGCCACCACGACCAGCCCGTCGCGCCACCGAGTCGGGCGTGTGGCCAGCCAGGTCTTGAACACCGCCTTGGAGCGTCCCTCGACCATGTCCAGCAGCCTGGCCGGGCCGGTGCCGGCACGCACCGAGGTCAGGTCGATGATGACCGTGACGTACTTGTCGCCCTTGCGGGTGTGCCGCCACACGCTGGGGGTACCTCCCGCTTGGAGCGCAGCGCGCGGGGGAATCGTCGACGCCCAGGACGGCGCCCGGCGGGAGAGCTTGGCCCGCGGCTGCGCGGCCGCGCTGGTGTCCTGACTCCACACCCGCTCGCACCCCTCGCAGCGGTAGCGGCGGACCCGGACCTGCAACATCGTGGGCCGCCACCCGAACGGTTCGTGCGCCAGCTCACGCACGACCGTGTCCCTGGCGGTGCCCTCGGCACCGCAGCGTCGGCACCACGGATCATCCGAAGTGACCTTGCAGGCCAGGACCGCACGGTCGGGTTCGAGTCGTTGGCCCACCGCCTGCAGGCCGAGCTCGTCCAGACGTGCGAACGTGGTCAGGTCAGGGGCCGTGAAGGCAGCGTCGGGCATGTCGAGGTCTTCCGGATGGCTGGCGTCAGAACCGCCATCATCGGAGGACCTCGACCCCTGCCCAGCCCCCGACGCGCCGACCACGACCCCGCCCCGCCCCACACCCCGGATCCGGAAGAGCCCCATTACTGGTTCAGGAAGGGGCGCAGCACCCCGAGGAAAGCGCAGTATCAGCGGTAGTGGGATGATTGGGCAGAGATTGGCGCAGGGTCTGCGAAGTCAGTCTGAAATCCCTCGGTGCGGTTGATAGTAGACCGTCATCGACGGCCATGTCTCGGCATCGACCCCAAGGTCGTTGTTGAGCGAAACGGCGAATACTTCCACAGGCTCTCGCATTGCAATCTCGTCTGCTACGCGACGAAGCAGACTTGGAATACTGCTTCGCTCGGGCCCATCTGGATTGGCCATTGAGAACATCATGCACGGACGGCCGCTGAATCTATCGTTCACTTGCACTCCTGGGAGTCGGAAGATCGTCAATCGGGTCAGGCGCTCGGGACCGTCCCTGAAGTTGATGAGCTCCCGCAGTAGGGGACTGCGAGCGGTGTGCCCCAGTCATATTCGTGGCATCCGTTGCCCATGATGCTCCCGGCGTCCTTCAGCACAGGCCACATGAACAGGAATTCGAGCGCTGCACCTCCTCCGCGGCCCAGCTTCCCCCCGCCCGGGGCAGATCGTCCGGTCTCGGCGCGCTTGGCCTGGTTCCTGAGGCCCATCACCTTCTGATTGCCGATGAGCTTCTTCATTGCTCCAGCGTAGAGCTTGCGGTCGAATGGATCGCCTTGGTCGTGTGCAAAGATCGCCCGCTTCTCCGCGTCGGTCAATTGCTTGATCTTTCCGTCGCCTCGACCCTTCCGCACCCTCCTTCCGTCGAGGTCGAACTGGTTGATGGGGTCGTTGGCGTAGGCGTAGGCGTTGTCGGTTCCGCCTTGGACCGGGTCGACGGAGGCGAACAGGCCGAGGGCGGGGAGGTAGAGGCGGGCTCCCATGAGGGTCCAGGTCGCCCCGCCGGTGTGTTCGGTCCCACGCTGGTTGGCACCCACCCAGGCGTCGGTCAGCCCGCCGGTGCGGGTGGCCGGCGTGGTGGTCTGGTCGACCAGGCCGGTGGCCGGGTTCAACGGGCTGCCGTACGGGTCGTAGACCGCCACCTGCCCCACCAGGGCACCCGTGCCGGAGACGGTGGCCAGGGTGTCGCCGTGGATGTTGGCCAACGCCCACACGTCCCCGCCAGGGTTGGCGTACCGCTTGGTGTAGACCACACCACCAGGCAGCACCAGGTACCGCTCACCGATCTTGTTGTCCGCGGTCAGCTGCAGATCCGCCGTATCCCCGCTGCTCGTGAACGAGTACGAGGTGGTCGATGTGTCGACCCCGGCCCCCGTGCCCGACCCCACCCGGGTCACCACCCGGTCGGTCACATCACGGGCGTAAGCCACCTGCTGACCCGCGGTCGACGAACCAGCCACCACCCGGTCACTGGCATCGAACGTGAACGACTGGCCACCCACCGTCGTCGCATCCCCACGAGCGTTGTAGACGATCGAGCTGGTCCCGGTGGCCGACGTCAGACGCGACGCGAAGTCCGTGCACGACGTCGTCGTGGCCACCGCACCAGACCCGACCTGAATGGTGGAGGAGGTGCGTGACCCGTTCATCCCCGCCCGGGCATCAGCACCACACCCACCCGTGGCCGCGAAGTTGTACCCGTACGTCACCGCCGGGGTCGAACCGTTCGCACCCAGCACCGCCGTGGTCAGGCGGCCGGTGGTGTCGTAGGTGTACCCCCACGTCGACACCTGACCGCCGTCGAGGGTGGCGGTGTCGGTCAGCACCCGACCAGTCTGAGCCCGCACCACCGAGTCCGTCACCACCCGCCCACCAGGCAACGCATACGACACACCGGTCTGCTGCCCGGCACCGTTGCGGGTGATCGTCGAGGACGCCGGGGTGGTCGTGGACGCCGGAGGCGTGACCGGTGGCGTGGTGGTCGTCGTCGCCGGTTTGAACACCACGACCGCGGCCTCCCACGTCGTGTTGGCGGCCGTGCCCGTCGTCGACTTCACGGCCGAACCGCTCGACACAGCCTTGTCCTGCACCAGCAGATCGACATCACTGGCACCCGCGATCGTGGCCCGCCCCGCGAACCCCGCACCCACGCTCGGGGTCGTCCCGAACCCCGAGTCGGCGTAGAACCCCACCGCCAGCTCACCATCACCGGTCACCGAATCGGTCAACCCGGACGAGACCGTGGCAGCCGCACCCGTCGTCCCAGTGTTCTCGGCCATGACGTCCACCGCGGTCCCGGTGGCCGACAACCCGGAATACTCCACCACCGCCACCCCCACATCCGCCGTCGCCGATGGGGTCACCGTGATCGTCGGCGCAGTCCCAGCCCCCGCGCTCACCGGAGCGGTCCACACACTCAG
>JAKLPK010000044.1 GCA_022013895.1 Cellulomonas sp.
GAACGCGATCGGCACCACCGAGACCAGCACGATGACGACCAGCAGCACCTCGATGTTCTTCGCGATGAACGGGATGGTGCCCAGCGCGTACCCGAGCCACGTGACACCGCCCGCCCACAGCACCACACCGATGCCGTTGAACTTCACGAAGTGCTGGTACGGCATCTGGCCGACACCGGCCGCGACCGAGGCGTAGGTCCGCACGAACGGCACGAACTGCGCGATGACGAGCGTGCGACCGCCGTACCGCTCGAAGTAGGCGTGCGTCTGGTCGATGTACTTCTGCTTGAAGATCCTGGAGTCGGGGCGGTCGAACAGCTTGGGCCCGACGAGCCGCCCGATCCAGTACCCGCACTGGGTCCCCGCGAACGCGGTGACGATCAAGATCCCCGACAGCTGCCAGATGTTCACCGGCACGTTGAGGTTCTGCTGGGCGACCAGGGCGCCCGCGGTGAACAGCAGGGAGTCGCCCGGCAGGATCGGGAACAGCAGCCCGACCTCGATGAAGATCACCAGCATGATCCCGAACAGCGCCCACGCGCCGAACGAGTCGATGAGGTGCTGGGGGTCCAGGAAATCCGGGCCGAGGGCGGGCAGCGCGGTGAGCGCCGACGTCAGAAGCATGAGCCCAGGGTACGGGGCCCGCCCTGCGGACCCCGGGCAGCCCTGGTGAACAGGCTGTGTGGATCAGGCCCGGACGCCTCAGATCGCGGGGACGTCCACCCAGAACCGGACGTCGTTGCCCAGGTTGGCCTGGTCGGCATCCAGCTGCTCGGCGATCCATTCGACGGCCGTGCGGTAGCTCGCGATGTCCGCCGTCCCCGGCGTGGCCAGACCGTCGGCGCCGCCGCGGTGCCCCGCAAACCAGGCGTCCGTGCCGTAGTACGCCTCGGTCTGCTGCAGGCACGCCACATCGGCCGCCAGGTCGGAGTTCAGCACCGCACCGTCGGACCACTGCTCGGCCGTCCGACCGGTGAACGTCGAGCACGCGGTGCGCAGCATCAGCCAGTTCTGCTTGAAGATCCCGACGTTCGCCGCATCGCCCGACTTACCGTCGCCGATGGCGTAGTCGCTGGTCATGGTCTCGGACTCCAGCATCGCGACCGCCAGCTCCTGGGTCGTGACACCGGCGGCCAGCAGCTGCGCCTTGCGGGCGCCCAGACCGTCGACCAGGTGGGCGCCGCAGCTCATCCCCGTCGGGCAGGCGGTGAACTGGATCGCGACGGCCGTGGCCCCGTTCGACGTCGATCCGGAGGTGCAGGCCGCGGTCAGCAGGAGCACCGCCGCCACGGTCGGCAGCAGGGCTGACCTCATCGGGTTCCTTCCGCGGGGGCCGGGGCTCCCCGGCCGGGCCGTCACCCAGGACGTCGGCGCGGTGTCGGCGGGGGCTGGAAGGATCAGCGTATGCGCGCCGACGACACCGCCGCCCCTGCCCCCGCCGAGGACCTTCCGGGGCCGACCCCGCGAGCGCCCGGCCAGATCGGCACCCCGCTGTCGCCGGGTGCGACGCGGGTGCTGCTGCTCGGATCGGGCGAGCTGGGCAAGGAGGTGGCGATCGAGCTGCAGCGGCTGGGCGCCGAGGTGATCGCGGTCGACCGCTACCCGGACGCTCCCGCCATGCAGGTGGCGCACCGCGCGCACGTCGTCGACATGCTCGACCCGGTCGCACTGCGCGCCGTGCTCGACGTCGAGGCCCCGCACATCGTGATTCCCGAGGTCGAGGCCATCGCCACCTCGGTGCTCGCGGACGTCGAGGCGGGCGGCGTGCAGGTGGTGCCGACGGCACGGGCCACCCGGCTCACGATGGACCGGGAGGGTATCCGTCGGTTGGCCGCCGAGGAGCTGGGGCTGGCGACCTCGCCCTACCGGTTCGTCGACACCGCGGCCGAGCTCGCGGACGCCGTCGCCGAGCTCGGGCTGCCCGTCGTCGTCAAACCCGTCATGTCCTCCTCCGGCAAGGGGCAGTCGGTGGTCCGCGCGGCCGACGAGGTGGCGCCCGCCTGGGAGTACGCCCAGCACGGCTCGCGGACGGGCGCGGCCGCGCGGTGCATCGTCGAGGGGTTCGTGACCTTCGACTCCGAGATCACGCTGCTCACCGTCCGGCACGTGGGCGGCACCTCGTTCTGCGACCCGGTGGGTCACGTGCAGGTCGACGGCGACTACCGCGAGTCCTGGCAGCCCGCGGCACTGCCCGCCGCGGCCCTGGCCCGCGCCCAGGAGGTGGCCCGCGCGGTCACCGAGGCGCTCGGCGGCTGGGGGCTGTTCGGCGTCGAGCTGTTCGTGGTCGGCGACGACGTGCTGTTCTCCGAGGTCAGCCCGCGCCCGCACGACACCGGGCTGGTCACCCTGGCTTCCCAGGACCTCTCGGAGTTCGCGCTGCACGCCCGGGCCGTGCTCGGTCTTCCGGCCGGTGGCGCGGTGCGGATCGGGGGGCCGTCCGCCCCGGCCGCGGCCTCGGCCGCGGTGCTCGCCGAGGGGACCGGCGTGCCGCGGTTCACCGGGGTCGACAAGGCGTTGAGGGTCCCGACCAGCCAGGTCCGGCTGTTCGGCAAACCGGCCGTCGCGGGACGACGCCGGGTCGCGGTCACCCTGGCCCGCGGCGCCGACGTCGAGCAGGCGCGCACCCGGGCGCGTGCGGCCGCCGAGGCGCTCACGGTCCACCTCGACTGACGAGCAGGCGCCCGCGGCGCGGGACGATGGACTGGTGACTGTCGAGCAGACCGACCCCGCCGACGGCGAGCGCCCGGGCGTCGGCCCCTGGCCGGGCGGTCCGTCCGCGTGGCCGGCCGTCGGGCCTGGTTCGCCGTACGACCCGGAGCTCCTGGCCTCTGGCGACCGCCGCAACGTCGAGGACCGCTACCGCTACTGGTCGGTCGAGGCGATCGTCGCCGACCTGGACCTCGCGCGCGCGCCGCTGCACGTGGCGATCGAGAACTTCTCGCACGACCTGAACATCGGGTCGGTGGTGCGTACCGCCAACGCCTACAACGTCGCCGGTGTGCACATCGTCGGACGCCGTCGCTGGAACCGGCGCGGCGCGATGGTGACCGACCGGTACCTGCACGTCCACCACCACCCGGAGGTCGCCGACCTGCTCGCCTGGGCCCGCAGCGCCGATCTGCCGGTGCTCGGGATCGACAACGTGCCCGGGTCGGTGCCGATCGAGGGTTACCGGTTCCCGCGCGCCTGCGGGCGGCTGCTCGGCAACGCGTCCGACTGCCTGTCCGCCCCCGCGCGGACCGGAGCCGACGCCATCCTGCACATCACCCAGCACGGCTCGACCCGTTCCCTCAACGCCGGCGCGGCCGCCGCCATCGCCATGTACGCCTGGTCCACCACCCCCTGACCCCACCCCCACCAGCCCCGCCCCAGCCCCCTCCTCCCCCTCCTCCCGTTCCTCCCCGGCCGGTTCGGCTGTCCGCCGCCGAATCGGCTCACATCTCGGCCGAATCCGCCCCGGGCAGCCGAATCGGCGCCAGGTCCGAGCCGAGGCGCGGGCTGGGTCGAGCTGGGGGCGGGCCGGTCCGAGCTGGGGGGGCGGGCGGGCGCCCGGAGGCTGGTGCGGGCGGGGCGCCCCGGGCGGTCAGGGATGCAGCAACGCCGTGACCAGGAGGATCACCGGGACGGACGCGAGTGTGGACAGCAGCACCACGTCACGGGCCAGCACCTCGGCGCGGCCGTACCGGGCGGCGTAGTTGTTCATGTTCTGGGCCGTCGGCAGCGCGGCGCTCACCACGACCGCGAACAGCAGCGGCGCAGGCAGCGCCATTGCCCGCCCGATCCCGTACGCCACGACCGGCATCACGACCGCCTTGAGCCCCGTCGCCACCACGACGGCCCGCCGCCGGCTCCCCGGGGCCAGTGGTCGCTGACCGCGCAACGACATGCCGAACGCCATGAGCACCAGCGGCACGGCCGCCCCGCCGAGCACCTCCAGCGGTGCGAGCACCACATCGGGCACCTGCCACCCGGCGACGGCGATCACCGCGCCCAGACCGGTGGCCAGCACGATCGGGTTGCGCACCGGCTGGGCCAGCACATCGCGCAGGTGCACCTCACCGCGGGTGGACAGGTCGAGGATGCCGAGGATGACGGGTGCGAACACCAGCACCTGCAGCATGATCTGCGGCGCCACGTACTGGGCGTTCCCCAGGATGTAGGTCGCGACCGGTAGCCCGATGTTGTTGGCGTTGACGTACGCCGAGGTCGCCGCGCCCATCGTGGTCGAGACCAGCGGCATCGGGAACCACAGCCGTGAGACCACCACGAACAGCCCGGCCACGACCAGCGCGGACCCTGCCGAGACGAGCAGGAACTGGGAGAACAGCACGTGCACATCGGCCCGGGCCACCACGGTGAACAGCAGGGCGGGGCTCGCGACGAAGAACGCCACGCGGTGCAGCACCGGTCCGGCGCCCTCAGGCAGCAGCCGGACCCGCGCGACCAGGTATCCGGTCGCGATGAGGACCCCGATGATCACGAACCCGGTGAACGCCCCCAGCACCCGCCCAGTGTGGCCCGGACCGCACCGGGGCGACGCGCACGTCCGAGGGTCGGCCCGTCAGCGCGCAGGCCGAGCCGCAAGGAGCACCGCGGCGACGTCCCGCGCGGTGGCCGCATGCCACGACCACGTCCCGTCCAGCACCTCCCACACAATCGAGAGCCCGCACCAGGCGACGACCCAGTCCGCCAGCGCCCCGGGGTCGAGACCGGTGAGGCCGGCGACCAGATCGAGACGGGCAGACAGCCGGCCGAGCGCCGTGTCGCGGTCCGGGTTGCAGAACAGGTTGGCGTAGTCGAACGCTGGCGCCCCCAGCACGCCCTTGGGATCGATCGCGGCCCAGCGGTCACCCAGGTCGAGGACGTTCCCGTGGTGCAGATCGCCGTGCAGTGCCACCACGTCGCCGACGCCGGACGGGGCGTCGAGCAGCCGGCGCGCGAGACCTTCGCGCACTGCGCCAGCAGGGGATCGGCCGGCGTCTCACGCAGCAGAGCGTCGAACCAGTCCCGGAGCGGCAGCAGGCGGACGTCGTCCTCGTCCGGCCGCCCGAGGCTGTGCAGCCGGTGGGCCGTCTCCACCAGCACCGCGGTCGCGTCGTCGTCCTGCCCGGTTCCCACCATCGTCGTCAGGTCGCGGCGGCCCGTGGCCCGGAGCATGAGCGTGCCCGAAGCGTCGCTCTCCAGCACCGGGACTCCGCCCGCACCGTTCCAGCAGGCCAGCAGCGCGCAGCCGCGACGTTCCTCGGCGCACCCGGGGACCTTGAGCATGACGGGCAACCCGTCGTGAACTCCGGGCAGCAGCAGGCCCGACGGTGTTCGGACAAGCCCGCCGGTCGGCTCCACCCGCCACCGTCGAACGAGACGGTCGACCTGCGCATCCCCCGATGTCACCTGTCGAGCATCCGGCCCCTGTTCCGGCCCGCCGACACCGGTCACCTCGCGCCCGCAGGCCCGCTCAGCGCGGGACGAGCAGGGTGATGGCGACGGGTACCACGGTCATCGCCGGGATGATCCACCGCGACGAGCCGGCCAGCACCCGCGCCGCCCGGGAGCTGACCGCGTCCTGCCGCAACGGGGCGGTCACCGGGTCGTCGGCCGGAGGTCTGGCCAGCGCGCCGACGAGCAGCAGGACGAGTCCGGCGGCGAGCACGGTGCCGACGGGTGCGGCCCAGAGCACCCCGGGCGCCAGGCGGCGCACGGCGAGGGCCGTCCCGACCAGGACCAGCAGCTGGGCCATCGTGAGGAGCCACGTCCACCAGAACGACCGCCGGACGACGAACCGGATGACGGCGTCGTAGAAGCGGGCGACGAGGAGCACGGAGGTGATGAGCAGCGCCAGCAGCACCAGGTGCCACGCCTCGAACGCGACCGCCACCCCGTCCCGCCACGAGGCGACCGCCCAGGTGACCGAGACCATCCCGACCGACTGCACGGCGGCCGGGCCGATGGAGGACCACAGCTCACGGCCCATCGGGCCCTGGTCGGTCGGCAGGTCGAGGCTGCGCACGTAGGCCTCGGGGTCGCCGAACGCCTCGTGCGCCGACTGCCCGCTCTCGGCGCAGAACGACTCCACCTCGGCGAGCACCGAGCCGATGGCGCGTCCGTCGACGCCGATCAGCCGAAGCTCGATGAGCGCGGCCTCGGTCCAGCCCGGATCGACGTGGGGGGCCAGTGCGCGTTCGGTGGCGTACCGGTCATGGGTGCGTCTGGGCTCGTTCATGGCTGCTTCCTCGGGGTAGTCGCGGAGGTGCTCGCGGAGGTGCTCGCGGGGGTGGACACGGTGAGGTGGGTGCGGGTGAGGTCGGCGAAGCGGGCCCACCGGGCGCTGCCCTCACGGAGCTCGCGGTGCCCGTCCTCGGTCAGTCGGTAGTGCTTGCGCCCCGGTCCGCCGTCGCCGGGTTCCCACTGCGCCTCGAGCAGGCCGGCGGACTCGAAGCGGCTGAGCAGCGGGTAGAGGGTGCCGCCCTTGACCGTGCCGAGCCCGGCGCGTTCGAGGCCTTGGGCGATCGCGTAGCCGTAGGTGTCCCCGTCGGCGACGGTGCGGAGCACGCACAGGCCGAGCACCCCGCGCATCCAGTCCGAGGGCCACGTCTCATCGGTCACGAGATCAAGGTACGGCTATCTAGATAGCCTGACAACCTAGAGGCGGGCCGATCACCCCGGGACCCGCCCGGCTACTGCCTAGGACCCGTCCGTGGGAGGATCAACTGACCCACCCTCTACCTGCAGGAGACACTGCGATGGCCATCGCGACCCCCGAGGTCTACGCCGAGATGATCGACCGCGCGAAGGCTGGCTCCTTCGCCTACCCCGCGGTCAACGTGACGAGCTCCCAGACGCTGACCGCAGCGCTGCAGGGCTTCGCCGAGGCCGAGTCGGACGGCATCATCCAGGTCTCCGTCGGCGGTGCCGAGTACGCGTCCGGCTCGACCGTCAAGGACCGCGTCGCCGGTTCGCTCGGCCTGGCCGCCTACGCCGCCGAGGTCGCCAAGGGCTACCCCGTCACGGTCGCGCTGCACACCGACCACTGCACCAAGCAGAACCTGGACACCTGGGTCCGCCCGCTGCTGGCCATCGAGGCCGAGCAGGTCAAGGCCGGCAAGCTGCCCACCTTCCAGTCGCACATGTTCGACGGCTCGAACATCCCGCTGGCCGAGAACCTGGTCATCGCCGCCGAGCTGCTCGAGCTCTCGCAGCTCGCGCACACCATCCTCGAGATCGAGGTCGGCGTCGTCGGCGGCGAGGAGGACGGCCACGCCGCGGAGATCAACGACAAGCTGTACACGACGGTCGAGGACGGCCTCGCGACGATCGCGGCGCTCGGCTCCGGCGAGAAGGGCCGCTACCTGACGGCCCTCACGTTCGGCAACGTGCACGGTGTCTACAAGCCCGGTGCGGTCAAGCTGCGCCCGGCGATCCTCAAGGAGATCCAGGACGCCGTCGGCGCCACCCTGGGCAAGGAGAAGCCGTTCGACCTGGTGTTCCACGGCGGGTCGGGCTCGACCGCGGCCGAGATCTCCGAGGCCGTCGACAACGGCGTCATCAAGATGAACATCGACACCGACACCCAGTACGCGTTCACGCGCCCGGTGGTCGAGCACATGTTCAAGAACTACGACGGCGTGCTCAAGATCGACGGCGAGGTCGGCAACAAGAAGGCCTACGACCCGCGCGCCTGGGGCAAGCTCGCCGAGGGCGGCCTGGCCAAGCGCCTGGTCGAGGCGGCCACCGAGCTGCGTTCGGCCGGCCACAAGCTCTGAGCCTTCCTGCTCACAGGACCCGGGGTCCGCGGCACCACGCCGCAGGCCCCGGGTCTTGTCATGTCACCGACCCGTACCCGCAGCAGCGCCGCGCGGGAACCGTCAGTTCGACGGGGCGTCGTCCTCGACGTCGAGCAGCTCGCCGATCCGGGTGACCTCGAGCAGGAACCGCACCGTCGGCGGGACCCGGAGCAGCCGCACCCGGTGCGGGCTGCGGATCGAGAGCCGAGCCAGGAACGCCACGCCGGAGGAGTCCATGAACGTCACGTGGTGGGCGTCGACCTCGATCGGAAGGCCCAGGCGCTCGGCCTCC
>JAKLPK010000045.1 GCA_022013895.1 Cellulomonas sp.
CCGAGGTCCGCGCTGCGCCGCGCCACCCCGACGACGTCGAGCGCGGTGTCGCTGCGCATCATCTCCGGCACCCAGCGCGGGGCCAGGGTGCTGCGGGTGGACAGCAGCACGAGCACCGGGATCTGCAGGTCCAGACCGCGTTCCACCTGGTCCTGGCCGCGCAGCACGGCGTCGAGCCACGCCCGCGTCGTCCGGAAGCCGCGTTCGGGGCGCCAGTCGGCGCGGTAGGCCCACTCCCCGTCGGCGCTCGCGGACACCGCGCGGGTGTAGAAGCCCAGGTCGACGTTCGGCAGCTCGTGCCGGGGGTCGATGCGGGCGCCCAACGACATCGCGGGGGTGAGCACGGCGCGGCCGATGGCCCGGGTCTGGAACTCCAGCCACGGGCTGTTGAGCAGCAGGCCGGAGGCGACCTCCGGGTGCCTCGCGGCCCACAGGCTGAGCGTCAGCCCGCCCGTCGAGTGGCCCATCAGGATGAGCGGTCGGTCGGGGTCGGTGCGCAGCACGGCGAGCGCCGCCGCCACATCCTCGTCATAGGTCGTCAGATCGCTCACGAAGCCCGGGGTCTGGTGCGGGCGCAGGCTTCGGCCGTACTTGCGCAGGTCGAGGGCGTGGAAGGCGGCGCCCTGGGCGGTCCAGAAATCGGCGAGCTCGGTCTGGAAGAAGTAGTCGGACCAGCCGTGCACGTAGAGCACATCGGCCGTCGGAGCCGCGGGCCGGGCGACCGGGCGGACGAGGGTCGCGACGACCTCGCCCTCGTCATCGTCCGGCAACGGCAGCGTGAGCTGTTCGAACCGGTCGCCCAGCACATCGGGTGCCCAGCTCATCGCGCCCGCGCTCCGGCGTGCGACCTGCTCACGCCACCGGCCGGGGCTTGGGGTGTCGGCGCACCCACCACCAGATCCCGCCGCCGACCACCATCCCGGCGCCCACCAGAGCGAGTCCGACGGACAGGAACGCACCCCCGACGGTGCCGAGCAGCCCGGTGACGAAGTCGCGCTCGGACCCTGCGGGGACGATGAGCACCTGCGCGGCCGAGGGCACGGCCGCCGGCACCGTGACGACGTACTGCCCGGCCGTCGCCGCAGTGAAGGTGCTGCTGGCGACGGCGTGGGTGTCACCCATCGTGACCTGGCTGCTGGTCGACGGGTCGCGCAGCTCGGCCGTGCGGCCGTCCGGGCCGGTGACCTGCACCGGCCCGGTCAGAGTCGCCTCGGAATCGGCCGCCGCGAGCCACACCGTGTAGCTCCCCGGCTCCAGCGTCGCCGTGCCCTGGCCGCCTGCGTCGACCACCGCGACCACGTCACCGCCGGGCGAGCCGTCCAGCGCCAGCACCCCGCTGGGCAGCACGCCGATGAACGCCCGCACCGCGAACCCGGCGGCGACGGCCGCGATCAGCATGAGGGCTACCCCGATGAACGTGACCCAGGCGGGTCCGGTGGCGCGTCGATGAGCCGGTGCGGGGGTGGTCATGTCTGGACCCTAGGTCGCCGGGTGCCGGTCCGTCGCGTCGTGGGTCGCCGCCCGGCTCACTCCTGCTCGGACGGCGAGTGCCGGTCGAGGAACTCGTAGACCTCCGTCGTGTCCACCCCGGGGAACACCCCGACCGGCAGCGCTGCGAGCAGCGAGGCGTGCGGCCGGGCCGACGGCCAGGCGCTCTCGTCCCATCGGGTGGCGAGCTCGGCCGGCGGCGTCCGGCAGCACGAGGGGTCGGGGCACTTGGAGAACCGGCGCTCGGTGGTCTCCCGCCCGCGGAACCAGCGCACGTTGGCGAACGAGACGCCCACGCTCACGCTGAACGCCCCCTGGCTGGACGGCTGCACCCGGGAGGTGCACCAGTACGTGCCGGAGTCGGTGTCGGTGTACTGGTAGTACGGCGAGAACCGGTCGTCGAGGGTGAACACCACCCGGGCGGTCCACTGCCGGCAGACCGGCTGGCCCTCGACGGCGCCCAACGGGTCGGTGGGGAAGCGGATGCCGTCGTTCTCGTAGGCCTTGTGCAGCGTGCCGCCCTCGTGGACCTTCATGAAGTGCACGGGGATGTCCAGGTGCCGGGTGGCCAGGTTCGTGAACCGGTGCGCGGCGGTCTCGTACGGCACGGCGTAGGCATCGCGCAGGTCCTCGACGGACAGCCGGCGTTCGGCCTTGGCCTCCTTGAGGTACGTCACGGCCGTGTGCTCGGGCATCATCAGCGCGGCCGCCAGGTAGTTCGCCTCGACCCGCTGCAGCAGGAAGTCGGCGTAGTCGCGCGGCTCGCGGTGGCCGAGCACGTGGCTGGCCAGGGCCTGCAGCAGCGGGGAGCGGGAGTCGTTGACGCCCGGGTTGCCCTGCGGCAGGTAGATCCGGCCGTTCTTCAGGTCCGTGACCGTGCGGGTGGAGTGCGGCAGATCGCTCACGTAGTGCAGCGTGAAGCCCAGGTGGGCGGCGATGTCGGCGCAGGCCCGCTGGCCCAGCGGACCGCCGTTGTGGTCGATCCCGGACAGCAAGGTGCGGGCGTGCTCCTCGAGCTCGCCGAAGTAGTTGTCGCGTCCGCGCATCTGGGCCCGCAGGTCGGCGTTGGCCCGACGCGCCTCCTCGGGTGTCGCGGCGTTCTCGGTGAGCAGGCGCTGGACCTGTCCCTGCAACGACACGAGCGCCTCGAGGGCATCGGTCGGCAGCGACTTGCCGACCTTGACCTGTGGCACGCCGAGGCTGGCGAACAGCGGTCCGCGCAGCGCGCGTTCGAGCTCGACCTCGAGCGCGGCCCGGCGGGTCGGCGGCTCGGTGCGCAGCAGCTCGGACAGGGGGACCCCGAGGGCCTCTGCGACCAGGGCCAGCAGGGACAGCTTGGGCTCGCGGTGCCCGTTCTCCAGCATCGAGACCTGGGAGGCGGCCCGGCCGATCTTGCGGCCCAGGTCGTCGAGCGTCATCCCGCGTGCGGTGCGCAGGTGCCGGATGCGGCGGCCGAGCACGAGGGTGTCGAGCGCGCCGGGTGCTGCGGGGGGCGCCGAGGCGCCGGCGGGCGCGACGACGGATCCGGGACCCGCGCCCGGGCCTGCGCTGCCGGCGATCCGGGTCGGCCGTCCGTCTCCCACGACCGTCCGCCCGGCGGTGGGGGTCTGGCGCGCGGGGCGCGCCACCGGACGGGACGGGGTGTGTGATGACGTCATCGGCATAGGACCAACGTCGCAGCCGCCAGGCGTTCTGTCGAGTGGAAGTTGCTGTGTTCTTCTGCACACTTCACCGGAGAAGGACCTTCGTCAGGGGGTCACTCTTGGGGGACCCGGCGGAGTGGCCGGCTCAGGAGCAGAACAGGTGGAGGAAATCCCATGGCGACGAACAACGGCGATCAGGCGCAGGCGGCGGCCCAGCTCGCCGCACGGTGGGAGCAGGACGAGCGGTGGGCAGGCGTCGAACGCACCTACACGGCGGACGATGTGGTCGCGCTGCGCGGGTCGGTCATCGAGGAGCACACGCTGGCTCGCCGGGGCGCCGAGCGGCTCTGGGACCTCATCCACGACCGCGAGTACGTCCACGCGCTCGGCGCACTGACCGGCAACCAGGCGGTGCAGCAGGTCAAGGCTGGTCTGGAGGCGATCTACCTGTCCGGCTGGCAGGTGGCGGCCGACGCGAACCTGTCCGGTCAGACGTACCCCGACCAGAGCCTCTACCCGGCCAACTCGGTGCCGGCCGTGGTGCGCCGCATCAACAACGCGCTCGCCCGCGCTGACCAGATCGACGTCGCGACCAACGGCACCGCCACGAAGGAGTGGTTCGCGCCGATCGTCGCCGACGC
>JAKLPK010000046.1 GCA_022013895.1 Cellulomonas sp.
CAGGTCGACGATGAAGTTCGCCGCGAGCACGCTGATGGTGATCATGAGGAAGAGCGCCTGCATGAGCGGGTAGTCCTGGTTGACCACCGCGTTGTAGAGCAGGTAGCCGACGCCCGGGTAGTGGAAGACCTGCTCGACGAGCAGCGATCCGCCGACCACCCCGCCGAGGGCGAGACCGAAGCCGGTGAGGTTCGGCAGGATCGCGTTGCGGGCGGCGTACCGGATGGCGACGGTGCGGCTGCGCAGGCCGTTGGCCTCGGCGAACGTCACGTAGTCCTCGCCGAGGGTGTTGATCATCGTGTTGCGCATCCCGAGGATCCAGCCACCGAGCGAGGTGATGAGGATGGTGAGCGCCGGCAGCACCGCATGGGACGCCACATCGGACAGGAACTCACCGTTGAGCCCTGGTGTGGTCCGGGCGCCGTAGGCCCCCGAGGTGGGGAACCAGCGCAGCTGGTAGCCGAGGAAGAACAGCAGCAGCAGACCGGTCCAGAAGTAGGGGAACGACGAGAGGAACGAGCCGGACAGCGTCGGCAGGCTGTCGAGCCAGGTGCCGCGCTTCCAGGCTGCGCCGATGCCGATGAGCGTCCCGAGCACGAATGCGACGATCGTGACGATGCCGACCAGCACCACGGTGTACGGCAGTGCATGGGCGACCAGCTCGGACACCGGCTGCGGGAAGAACGTGTAGGAGACCCCGAAGTCGAACCGTCGGATCGAGTCCAGGTAGGACAGGTACTGGTGCCACATGCTGCCGCCCGGCACCCCGAGCTGGGCCTCGATGGCTGCCCGGGTGGCCGGTGAGACCGTGCCGTTGCGGGACAGCTTGGCGATGGCGGCGTCGGCCGGCGAACCCGGCATCATCCGCGGCAGCAGGAAGTTGACCGTGATCGCGGCCCACGCGGTGAGCAGCAGGAGACCGATCTTGCTCAGGACGTACCGCACGGGAGCACCTTCGACTCGGGGTGGTGTGGGGTGGCCCGGGGCGGGGCGGCGGGGGGTGCCGCCCCGCCCCGGGCCGTGGCGGTCAGTTCGCCGCGGTGATGGTGGTGAGGATGAGCAGCGGGTTCGCGCCCCACGTCGCAGGCGTCGCGTACGGGTTGTCCGCGCTCGGCCAGTTGGTGAAGTTGGTGTTGGAGAACAGCCCCCACAGCCCGCCGTAGAACAGCGGCACGACGGGCAGGTCGGCCGTCATGATCTGCTGCAGCTGGTAGCCGATCTCCTTCTGGGCGTCCTCGTCGACCGTGACCTTGAGCTCGGCGAGCGCTGCGTCGGCCTCGGCCGAGGAGTAGCGCTGGAAGTTCGCCGAGGCGGTCTCACCGACCGGGACCGCGAACTCCGAGCTCATGAGCTGGTTGAAGTCGTTGTAGAGCGACCCGGTGCCGCCGAACGAGCCCATCGCCAGGTCGAAGTCGCCCTGGGCACGGGCCTGCTCGAACGCCGCCTGCTGGGGCTGGTCGACGGTGACCGCCATCCCGATGGCCTCGAGCTGGCGCTGCACCTCTTGGACGCCGCGCAGCCAGTCGGTCCAGCCGTTGACCGTGGAGATGGTCACGGCGAACTGGGTGCCCGTGGAGTCGACGAGCTTGCCGGAGGCGTCCTGCGTGTACCCAGCCTTGGCGAACGCCGCGAGCGCGGCGGTGGTGTCCTGGTCGACCTCGCCACCGTTGGGCAGCGACGGGTCGAGCCACGCCTCCTGGTTGGGCAGCAGCAGGCCGGAGGTCCCGGCGGGATCGACGTAGCTCTCCTCGGCGACGTCGGCGATCTTGGTCCGGTCGAGGGCGAGCGAGAGGCCCTGCCGGAAGTTGACGTCGTTGTACGGCGCCTTGGTCAGGTTCGGCAGCAGGGCGATGGTGCCGCCCGGCGGGAACCAGTACGTGTTGCCGTCGGAGGCCGAGACCCAGGTGTTCTCGACGTCGGACATGTAGGCGTACGCCCAGTCGTAGCCGTTGTTCACCACGTCGAGCTGGGTGTTGGAGGCCGGCAGGATGATCTCGCTGGCGGCGACCTTGTCGGCCTGCCAGTAGTCGGCGTACTTGGTGAGCGTGTACTGGTTCTCGTTGAAGTCGCCGAGCTCGTACGGGCCGGTGCCGATCGGGTCCTCGTCGGTGTAGGTCACCGGGTCGGTCACCGACTCCCAGATGTGCTTCGGGACGATCGGCACGTTGAGCACTATCGAGACGGCAGGCACGTTCTGCGAGGACAGGTGGAACGTGACGGTCGAATCGGCGACGTCGATGGAGGCCACGTTCTGCCAGACGCCGGTGGTGTCCAGCGAGGCGTTGTCCTTGATGAGCTGGTACGTGTAGGCCACGTCGTCGGCCGTGAACGCCTCGCCGTCCTGCCACGTCACGCCGTCACGCACGGTCACCACGATGGTGCTGGCGTCCGGCTGGGTGTACTCGGTGCCGAGGAACGGCACGAGGGTCCCGTCGAGGGTGTTCGTCACGAACAGCGGTTCGTAGATGACGGTGGCGGTGGTGCGCTTGCTCGCCGAGTAGGGGTTGAAGTTCCTGGTGAACGTGGGCGACCCGTTGTCCATCGCCGCCAGCATCGTGGTGCCGCCGCTCGTCGCCGACCCGCCCGCGGAACCGGTGCACCCGGTCGCGAGGAGGGCGAGGGTGACTCCTGCCCCGACGGCGAGAGCCAGGCGCCTGCGCGTCCGCCTCGTGTGCAGTGTCATGACCACAAACTCCTTCGTGTCGTCTTCGTCACGTGGCTGCCGCGGTCGCGGTGCCCTGCTTCGGGCGGTCGTTGCCCGGTGCTGGCGCCAATGTATGCGCATACATTGCGCTCCGCAAGCCGACCGATCGCCCATACCCGGTCGTCGTCGTCGCCGCCCAGGACACCAGTCCCGCTCGCGGCTCCTCCTCTTCACCCCATCCTCCGCGCCTCACCCCCCTCCCGCGATTCCGCGGCGGAGCAGGGTGGATCCCTGCCCGGGCTCGGAATCCGAGAGGGGTGGAGGAGGGGGACCGGGGAGAGGGGGGGTGGGGGGTCAGATGCCGCAGCCGCAGGACTCGCGCAGCAGCACCTCGACCGCCAGCACCCGGGACTCGCTCGGGTGCGCAGGCTCCGCCATCCGGCGCCGCAACAGCTCCACCGCGGCCCGGCCCAGCTCGATGGTCGGCTGGCGGACCGTCGTCAGCCGCGGCCGGGACAGATCACCCGGCACGATCCCGTCAAACCCCGTGACGATGACGTCCTGCGGCACCCGGATCCCGGCGCCCGCCAGCACATCGAGCAGCCCGAGCGCCATCTGGTCGTTACCGCACACCACCGCCCGCGGCAACGGCCCCGCAGCCAGCAACGTCCGGCCGACCTCCCGGCCGCCGCTGCGGGTGAACGCCCCCCGGGCCACCGGACCGCGGGGCGGCTGGAGCCCGGCAGCCCGCAGCGCGGCCCGGAAGCCGGAGAACCGCGCCCGGTCGTCGGGTGAGGCGGCGGGACCCGCGACGTACACCAGCTCGCGCACCCCGTGGTCCGTGAGCAGGTGCTCGGTGAGCGCGCGCATCCCGCCGGCGTTGTCCGTCGTCACATGGTCGTAGTCGTCCCCGGCCCGCGGGCCGGCGACCACCACCACCGGCAGCCGGCGCGCGAAGTGCATGAGCTGTTCGTCCGGGATGGTGCGGGACAACGTCACCAGACCGTCCACCCGACCGGCCAGGTCGTCGAAGACCTCGGCCCCGCGTCGCCCGTTCGCGATCGCCACCGTGACCGCGGTGGCATGGCGCCACGCCTCGAGCTGGACCCCGCGCATCACCTCGGCGATGTACCGGTCGGGCGAAGGCTTCAGGCCATGGGCCGGGTCCTGACGCACCACGACCGGCTCGTCCGAGAAGTGCAGCGGCTCGATCTCGTCCATACCGTCGAAGTCGGGGAAGCACAGGCCGATCGCCCCTGAGCGCCGCGCCGCCAGGCTCCGCGCCGAACCGCTCGGCACGTACCCGAGCTCACGCACGGCACGCTGCACGGTCTCCCGGGTCTGGGCCGTGACCTCCTGGGGCCGACGGAACACCCGGGACACCGTCGCGATCGACACCCCCGCGAGCGACGCGACGTCGTAGACGGTCGGCACCTTCGCCGCCGTCACCGTCTCCTGCCCACGCACCCACCAGATCCTACGACGAGCCCTCGGTCCGGCCCGCCGGAGGCCCGGCACCGCCCGCCGGAGGCCCGGCACCGCCTGTCGGAGGCCCGGCACCGCCTGTCGGAGGCCCGGCACCTCGCGCCCGAGGCCCAGCACCGGCGGCGGGCGGCCCGGACGGGTCGGGCGCACACTGGAAGGCCGTCCCAAGGATGTGATCTGCGTGTCCACCAGCACCAGCACGCGCTCCGCGCTCACGTTCCTCGGGGCCGCCGGCACCGTGACCGGCAGCAAGTTCCTCGTGGAGACCGACGGCGCCCGGCTGCTCATCGACTGCGGGCTGTTCCAGGGACCGCGGCAGTGGCGACGACGCAACTGGGACCCCCCGGCCGTCGAACCGTCGAGCCTGGACGCCGTGGTGCTCACCCACGCGCACCTCGACCACTGCGGGTACCTGCCGCTGCTGGTACGCCACGGGTTCACCGGGCCCGTGGTGTGCAGCCCCGGCACCGCCGCCCTGGCAGCGATCGTGCTGCGCGACGCCGCCCACCTCGAAGAGCTCGAGGCCGAGTACGCCCGCCGGGACGGCTACTCGAAGCACTCGCCCGCACTGCCGCTGTTCGACACCGCCGATGCGGAGCGGGCGATCACGCTCCTCCACCCGCACACCGGCGACGACCCGGTCCCGCTGCCCGGCGGCGCGAACGTGAGCCTGCACCCGTCGGCGCACATCCTCGGCTCGACGTTCGCCGTGCTCGACGCCGGCGGGGTGCGGACCCTGTTCACCGGCGACATGGGCCGGCCGGTGCACCCGCTGCTGACGCCGCCAGCGCCGGCGGTCGAGACCGACGTCGTGGTCACCGAGTCGACCTACGGTGCCCGCAGCCACGCCGCGAACGGCCGCAATGTGCTGGCCGCCGCGATCACGGCCACGGCCCGGCGCGGCGGGGTCTGCCTGCTGCCGGCGTTCGCCGTCGACCGCACACCCTCGCTCATGATGATCCTGAACGAGCTCATGCAGACCGGCGCGATCCCCTCGCTCCCGGTGCACGTCGACAGCCCGATGGCGCTGCGCGCGTTGGAGGTCTACCGCCGGGCGGCCGCCGCGCACGACCCCCAGCTGCGCCCGGAGGTGACGGCGGAGGTGCTGTCCCGTGTGCACCTGGACGCCGCACGCGGTGACTCCGAACGCCTCAACCGGCCGAGCGGCCCGTGCGTGGTCATCTCGGCGTCCGGGATGGCCACCGGGGGCCGGGTGCTGCACCACCTGGCCGCCCAGCTGCCCGACCCCCGCAACACCGTGCTGCTCACCGGCTACCAGGTGCCCGGCACGCGCGGCGCGGCCCTGGCCGACGGTGCCCACCAGGTCAAGATCCACGGCGAGTACGTCCCGGTCCGGGCCCAGGTCGTGGTGGTCGACGGCTTCTCGGCGCACGCCGATGCCGAGGAGCTCATCGCCTGGTTCGCCACCGTGCGCCCGCCGCGCGCGGCCTACGTCGTGCACGGCGAACCGGACTCGGCGGCCACCTTCGCCGCGCGGCTGGGCGCCGAGCTCGGCTGGAACGCCGTCGTCCCGGCGTACCGGGAGAAGGTCGCGCTGCGCGCCCGCGAGAGGTGAGACCTCGGTGACCGATCGTGGCGTGCGACGGGCCGTCCGGGTGGACCGCCGGCGGGTCGGGGCCCAGGATCATGGCATGAGCGACCACACCCGCCCCGTCCATGCCTCGATCGGCCGCCCCGGTCTGCCCTGGATGCGCGAGCTCGGCGGCACCGGCCTGATGCTCTCGGCGGTGACCGCCGGTGGCAGTCCGCTCGGCAGCATGCCGGCGCTCTACGGCCGCGAGGTCGGCGTCGATGAGGGCGTCGCGACCGTGCGCGCGATCCTGGACAGCGACATCCGCACCATCGACACGTCGAACGGCTACAGCGACGGCGAGAGCGAGCGCCGCATCGGGGCAGGGCTGGCCCAGGCCGGTGGGCTGCCCGAGGGCGTGGTCGTCATCACCAAGGTGGATCCGCGCGACCGTGACTACTCGGGTGACCGGGTCCGGGCGTCGGTGGCCGAGAGCCGTGAACGGCTCGGGCTCGACCGTCTGCCACTGGTCCACCTGCACGACCCCGAGAGCTTCACGTTCGCTGAGATCACCGCCCCGGGCGGGGCCGTCGATGCGCTGGTCCGGCTCAAGGAGACGGGCGCCATCGGTGCGATCGGCCTGGCCGGGGGCCAGGTGCAGGAGATGGCCCGCTACCTGGCGCTCGATGTGTTCGACGCCCTGCTGGTGCACAACCGCTGGACGCTCGTCGACCGCAGTGCGGGCGAGCTGCTCGCCGAGGCGTGGGACCGCGGGCTCGGTCTGATCAACGCCGCTGTGTACGGCGGCGGGCTGCTCGCCGATGCGAGCCGCACCTCCTACGGCTACCGCGAGGCCCCGCCGCAGGTGCTCTCGGCCGTCGACGCGATGCGCACGGTCTGCGCCCGCTACGACGTGGACCTGACGACGGCGGCCCTTCAGCACTCGCTGCGCGACCCGCGGTTCACCACGACGGTGGTCGGGATGAGCCGGCCCGAACGGGTGGCGCAGACCCTGGAGGCTGCCCGGCGTCCGGTCGACGAGGGGCTGTGGGCCGAGCTGGAGGAGCTGCTTCCGCCGTCGCAGGTCTGGCTCGACGCCCCGTTCTAGGCGACGGTCGGAGCCTGCGCCAGCCCCCCGGTCCGGGGCCTGGGCACCTCACGGGCGACCAGGTCGAAGGCGTTGCCCTCCGGATCGGCGAGGGTGATCCAGCGGCTGGCGCCGTCGGACACACCGCCCAGCCGCCGGGCACCGAGCTGCACGAGCCGGTGCGACTCGGCGTCCAGGTCGGCGGTCGACAGCTCCAGGTGCAGCGGGGTGCGCAGCGGCCGGCCGTCGGTGACCTGGCGGAACACCAGCCGCGGCACCCCGTGCTGCTCGGGGTCCTCCAGCTCGGCGCGCTGGGCGGTGGCTCCGGGAACCAGCTTCAGCCTCAGCACGGCGGCCCAGAACAGGGCGGAGGCCCGGGCGTCGAAGGCGTCGTACGTCAGTCCGCTGAAGGTGCTGGCCATGGTGGTCTCCTCCGGGTGTGGCTCGGTGCGGGCCTGCCCGATGCTCGGTTCGTGGGGTCCGCTGCGCGTCATGTCGAGTTCTATCCAGGCAGCCCGAGAGGAGGCTGGGAGAGCTGTCGGGGTGATGTGTCGATGTGGTGGCGATCGCTGGGCCGTCGCGCCCGGCCCCGGGCTGCGCGACGGCCCGTCCCGCGCCAGGCTGGGCGGATGAGCGAACCTGCCTGGGCACCACGGCTGGCTGCCGTCACGTTGGTGGTGGCCGATCTGGCGACCTCCAAGGCGTTCTACGCCGCGGCCTTCGAGGCGCCCCTGGTGTTCGAGGACGAGAGCTCGGCGGTGTTCCGGTTCGGCCCGACCCTCATCAACCTGCTGCACCGGTCGGCCGCCGA
>JAKLPK010000047.1 GCA_022013895.1 Cellulomonas sp.
GGTCGACATGACCTGCTCCTCCTCCCCCAGGGCGCCGGACAGCACGTCGTCGCGGATCTGATCCGCGATCTGCACGTAGACGGGGTCACGCCCGTCGAACACGGTCAGCTCCCGACGTTCAGTGGTTCATTACATGAGTAACTAACCATAGCGGTCCGCATCGCGCAACCCTGCGCTGCGCCGGCTCCAGGGCAGCGGCGCTCGACCACCCGTCGACCGATCCGATCCGCCCCTCGGACGGCTTTCATCCCACGAAGTGAGGCCAAGATCACGGCCGAGGTCCATGGCGTCCCACCCGACCGGACGGTCCAATGGAACGACCCCTTCGGACGAGGAGTGCGTCATGGCCACCCTGGAGATCGACCCGAGCCCCCGGACCAACGACGTCATCACCGCGTTGCGACGCCACCTACGCACCGGCGACCTCACGGTGCAGCACGGTCCGCACGGGGTCCGCACGCTCATCCACACCGACGCCGGACCCGCCGAGCTGTCCCTGGCCGCAGCCCTCTACCTCGACCCGCTCGGCATCGCCTGGGACGTCACGGAAGTCGCGGCCTGAGAACCCCTACCGAGCACGACGCCCCCGCCCGGACACCGGACGGGGGCGTTCGACACCCGGGGTTCAGCCCGCGAACCGCCGCTCGACCAGCACCTCGGCGACCTGGATCGCGTTGAGCGCGGCCCCCTTGCGCAGGTTGTCGTTGCTCACGAAGAGCGCCAGCCCGCGGCCGTCCGGCACACCCTCGTCGGTGCGGATCCGGCCCACCAGGGACGGGTCTGCGCCCGCCGCAGCCAGCGGTGTCGGGACGTCGACGAGCTGGACGCCCGGGGCGCCCGTGAGCAGCGCGGTCGCCTGCGCCGGGCTGATCGGCCGCTCGAACTCGACGTTGATCGACAGCGAGTGACCGGTGAACACCGGCACCCGCACGCAGGTCCCGGAGACGAGCAGCTGCGGGATCTCGAGGATCTTGCGCGACTCGTGCCGGAGCTTCTGCTCCTCATCGGTCTCGCCCAGCCCGTCGTCCACCAGGTTGCCGGCGAACGGGATGACGTCGAACGCGATCGGTGCGACGTACTTCACCGGGGCCGGGAAGGTGACGGCCGACCCGTCGTGCACCAGCGCCAGGGTGTCCTGGGTGACCGCGGCGCGCACCTGGTCGTCGAGCTCTTTGGCACCGGCCAGCCCGGAGCCGGAGACCGCCTGGTAGGTCGAGACCACCAGACGACGCAGCCCGGCAGCCTCGTGCAGCGGTTTGAGCACCGGCATCGCGGCCATCGTCGTGCAGTTCGGGTTCGCGACGATGCCCAGCGGGATCTCGTCCAGGGCGTGCGGGTTGACCTCGCTCACCACGAGCGGCACCCGCGGGTCCTTGCGCCACGCCGAGGAGTTGTCGACGACGAGGGCACCGGCCGCTGCGAACCGCGGCGCGTGCTCCTTGCTCGTGCCGCCGCCGGCGGAGAACAGCGCGATGTCGATCCCGGACAGGTCCGCCGTCGCGACGTCCTCGACCGTGACCTGCGTGTCCTTCCACGGCAGCGTGCGACCAGCGGAGCGTGCCGAGGCGAAGTACCGGATGGAGGCGACCGGGAACTCGCGTTCGGCCAGCAGCCGACGCATCACACCGCCGACCTGCCCGGTGGCCCCGACGACCGCGACGTTGACCCCGCTCATCGACCCGTCCCCCCGTACACGACCGCCTCTTCCTGGTCCGAGTCCAGCTCGAACGCGGTGTGCACGGCGCGCACCGCCGCATCCAGGTCGCCCGTACCGGTGACCACCGAGATGCGGATCTCCGAGGTCGAGATCATCTCGATGTTGATCCCGGCGTCGGACAGTGCCTTGAACAGCTTCGCCGAGACACCCGGGTGCGATTTCATCCCGGCGCCGATGAGCGAGAGCTTGCCGATCGTGTCGTCGTACTTGAGCGCGTCGTAGCCGATGTCCGCGCCCGCCTCGGTGAGGGCAGCGGTCGCCGCGGTGCCGTCGGCGGCCGGCAGCGTGAAGGAGATGTCGGTCTTCCCGGTGCCCGAGGCCGACACGTTCTGCACGATCATGTCGATGTTGACGCCGGCCCCGGCGACCACCTCGAAGATGTGCGCGGCCTTGCCCGGCACGTCCGGCACGCCGACGAGGGTGACCTTCGCCTCCGACCGGTCGTGCGCGACGCCCGCGATGATCGGCTGCTCCATGCTCTGCTCCTTCGTGACCAGCGTGCCGGTTCGGGTGCTGAACGACGACCGCACGTGCACCGGCACCTCGTACCGGCGGGCGTACTCCACGCACCGCAGCATGAGGACCTTGGCGCCGCTCGCGGCCATCTCCAGCATCTCGTCGTAGCCGAGGCGGTCCAGCTTGCGCGCGGTCGGCACGATGCGCGGATCGGCCGTGAACACGCCGTCGACGTCGGTGTAGATCTCGCAGACATCGGCCTTGAGCGCCGCGGCCAGCGCGACGGCCGTGGTGTCCGAACCGCCGCGGCCGAGCGTCGTCACATCGTTGGTCGCCGGGTTCACACCCTGGAAGCCGGCGACGATCGCCACCTGCCCCTTGTCCAGCGTGGTGCGGATCCGGCTGGGGGTGACGTCGATGATGCGGGCCTTGCCGTGCACCTCGTCCGTGATCACCCCGGCCTGCTGCCCCGTGAACGACTTGGCCTTCACCCCGAGCGCGTCGATCGCCATCGCCAGCAGCGACATGCTGATCCGCTCACCGGCGGTCAGCAGGATGTCCATCTCGCGCTGCGGCGGGGTGCCCGTCATCGTGTGCGCCAGCTCGATGAGCTCATCGGTGGTGTCCCCCATCGCCGAGACGACGACGCACACGTCGTCACCCGCACGACGGGACTCGACGATCCGCGCGGCGACACGCTGGATCGAGGCGGCGTCGGCGACCGACGACCCGCCGTACTTCTGCACGATGAGGGCCACGCGAAACTCACATCCGGGGGAGTGGGGCGACGCGGCGATTCTACGGCGCAGGTCCGATCGACCCCGCCCGCTCCCAGATCGCGGTCAACGACCGCTTGACCAGGGAGTTCGTCGGTCGATGTCAAGGAAGTGTGGAGGTCGTGGCCCGCGGGATCCGGACGGGAACACAGCGGTGCGCACACTCGTTGGGCGACATGGGATGACTCATCCGAGAGGACTGTGATGGCACGGCGGAAGCGGTACGAAGAGCTCGAGCGCGACGACGGCACGATCGTGCGCTACGAGCCGCACGAGAACGGCGGTGGCATGGTCGCCACCGGAGCCCAGGTCGCCCGGGACGCCTACGTGGCGCCGACGGCGTGGGTGGACCCGGGAGTCAAGATCGCCTCGGCCGTCCGGCTCGGTGACCACGTGTGGGTCGAGGACGAGGCGTCGATCGCCCGCGGCGCCCGGGTCGGGAGCCACGCCCACATCGGCCGGGCCGCAGCCCTGGGCGTCGGCGCCCGGGTCGGCGAGCGCGCGACCGTCGGGGCCGGTGCGACCGTCGAACCGCATGCGAACGTCGAGCCGCAGAGCGCCGTCGCGGACGCGTCCGTCGTGCGCCGCCGCGCCGGCTACGTCACCGCCGCCTGAGCCGCAGCCGCCCGCCGCTCGGCGCGCCCGTCGATCGGCAACGCCGTCGGACGTCACAGCCGTCGGACGTCACAGCCGTCGGACGGCGCGGCCGAGGTCAGGACTGGAGGGCGTCGTACTCCGCCTCGGCCGCCACGTCGTCGTCCACGTCCAGACGGGCGTGCGCGAGCACGGTCTGCAGCGCCCGCAGCACGCTGGAGGCCGTCGAGCCCCAGTCGGACAGGTAGGAGAACTGCCACCACCACAGGGCCTCGACCACCTGGCCGGACTCGTAGTGACGCAGGCCCTGCGCAAGCGCCTGCGCGATCGTCACGAGACCGCCCGAGACGGTGACCTGCTCGACGTCCTCGCCATCGAGCGGGTCCACCACCTCGGTGTACTCGTCGATTCCCTCGAAGACGTTCGCCAGGTTGGCCCGCAGCGGGTCGACGTCCGGGTCGGGCCCCAGATCGGGTTCGAACCGCTCGACCGGGACCACGTCGACCGTCGCGCCCAGCCGGGCACCGACCGCGAGCACGTCGGAGACAGCCAGCAGCAGCAGCGGCAACGACGACTCGGCGGTGCTGCCCGCGGCGACCTCCGTCACGGTGCTGAGGTAGTCCCGGGCCTCGTCGGCCACGTCCTGCGCGATCACCAGCAGATCGACGTCGTCGGTGCTCATGTCCGTGTCCCTCCTACGCATTGATCCTGCGCCGGCCTTCGAAGGCCCGGCCCAGAGTGACCTCGTCCGCGTACTCCAGGTCCCCGCCGACCGGCAGCCCCGAAGCCAGTCTGCTGACCGTCAGCCCCATCGGCACCAGCAGCCGGGCGAGGTAGGTGGCGGTCGCCTCCCCCTCGACGTTCGGGTCGGTCGCCAGGATCACCTCGGTCACCACACCGTCCGCGAGCCGGGTCATCAGCTGGACGATCCGCAGATCGTCCGGTCCGACACCCGCGATCGGATTGATGGCGCCGCCGAGCACGTGGTAGCGCCCGCGGAACTCCCGGGTCCGCTCGATCGCGACGACGTCCTTGGCCTCCTCGACGACGCAGATCACGGTCGGTGACCGTCGCGAGTCGCGGCAGATGCGGCACCGCTCCTCCTGGGCGACGTTGCCGCAGATCTCGCAGAACCGGACCTTGGCCTTGACCTCGGTGATCGCGTCGACGAGCCGGCGCACATCGGCCGGATCGGCCGCCAGGATGTAGAACGCGATGCGCTGGGCGCTCTTGGGGCCGACCCCGGGCAACCGCCCGAGCTCGTCGACCAGGTCCTGGATCGCGCCTTCGTACACGCCGTCAGCCTACGGGCTGGGTGCGACCGGTGAGCCGAAGGGTTCGACCTGCTCGTCGATCACCTTCCCGCCGAGCAGCTGGGCGACCAGGGGCGCGCCGACCAGGCCGGAACCGGCGATCTCCGGGTCGTCGGGGGACGGCTCGTCCTCCAGATCGGGTCCGGGGTACACCGGCTCGGAGCGCCCGGGTGCGGGGTACGCGGGCGCGGGGCGCCCGGGGGCGGGGCTCTGGGGTGCGGGGCGCACGGGTGCCGTGGCCACCGGTCTGCGGACCGCGGCCGCGCGGGTCGGCGCGGGGGCCGGGCCGGACTCGTCGTCCCACGGCGGCTCGTCGAGCGGGGGCACGTCGTCCCACGGTGGTGCGGGGTCGGAGCCCTGCTGCTCGGGGGACGCAGCGGTCGGCTCCGGGCGCCCGACGCCCGGTGTGGTCTGCGGTGCGGCGGACGGCGGGGATGCCTGGGGCTGCGAACCCGGCGCTGCCGAACCCCGCGGTGAGGCGTCGTGCGGTGCCGAGCCCTCCGGCGACGAGCCCCGCGGCGGTGTCCCGTGCGGCGCGGCCTCCTGCGGCGCAGTCCCCTGCGATGCGGAGGCCCGCCGCGACCCGGGTGTCGACCGCCCCTCGGCGCCCGGTGCCGCGGAGGCGGGCCGCGCACCGGGCTGCGGCGTCACGTCCCACGACGCCTCGGCCTGGGCGCGCGTGGGCATCGCGGTGCCCGACGACGGTGTCGCCGTGGAGGTCGGCGTCTCAGCCCCGGACAGCACCGCCTCGACCCGGACCTCCAGACCCAGGGTCTCCCGAAGCGCACGGGCGATCACCTCGGCATGCTGACTGCCCTTGAACGCCGAGGCCAGACCGGGCAGCGTGAAGCCGAGTCGCAAGGTGGTGTCATCCAGCGACAGCGGCAGCGCGTTGTCCTGGACCAGCGCATAGGTCGCCTTGCGCAGCGCACGGGCCTGCTCGAGGACCTCGGGCCAGCGCCGACGCAGCATCTCGGTGTCGAGCGCCTGGCGGGTCGCACCGGGGGCGGGGGCAGTTGCCGGGGCGGGGGCGGTCTGCGCAGCAGCGGCAGCACGCCCTGCGGGACGGGCCGCCGGTGCAGGGGCTTTCGCTTCCGCGGCGACCTCCGGATCCGCGACCTCCGGATCGGAGGTCGCCAGGCTGGAGGTCCCCTGGCTGGCCGCCCCAAGGCTGGCCGTCTCCGGGCTGGCCGTCTCAGGCGTGGCGAGGCCCGGCGTGGCGAGGACCGGGGACGCGGGCACCGGGGTGGCGGGAACCTGGGCCTCCGCGGGCTCCTGAGCGGCCGATGTCCCGGTGCCGGTCGTCGGCGTCGAGCGCGCGGGAGGCGCCTCCGCCGGCCGGGCGATGACGGCCGCCGCTGCACCTGGGTCGAACCCACGCTCCAGCCGGTCCAGCCGCGCCCCGAGCCCGGTGCGCGAATCGTCGACGGCGGGCAGCAGGAGCCGCGCCATGAGCAGCTCGAGCTGGAGCCGGGGCGAGGTCGCACCGGCCATCTCGGTGAGCGCGACCGAGGCGAGATCGGCGGACCGGGACAGCTCGAAGGCGCCCAGGTGCGTCGCCTGCGACCGCATCCGCTCGAGCTGATCGGTCGGGACGTCGCGCAGCGCGGCCGACGCATGCTCACCGGCGGCCGAGATGACGATGAGGTCGCGCAACCGTTCGAGCAGGTCCTCGACGAACCGGCGCGGTTCGTGACCGCTGGAGATCACCCGTTCGACCACTCGGAACGCCGCGGCGCCGTCGCGGGCTGCGAGTGCCTCGACCAGGTCGTCGAGCAGTGAGGCGTGGGTGTAGCCGAGCAGCGCGACCGCAGGCTCGTACTCCAGCCCCGCGGGCCCGGACCCGGCGATGAGCTGGTCGAGCACCGAGAGGCTGTCCCGCACCGACCCGCCGCCTGCCCGGACCACCAGGGACAGGACGCCGGCACCGACCGGGACCTCCTCGCGCCCGCACACCTGCTCCAGGTACGGCACGAGGACATCGGGCGGCACCAGCCGGAACGGGTAGTGGTGGGTGCGCGAGCGGATGGTGCCGATCACCTTGTCCGGCTCCGTCGTCGCGAACACGAACTTCACGTGCGGCGGGGGCTCCTCGACGATCTTGAGCAGCGCGTTGAACCCCTGCGGCGTCACCATGTGCGCCTCGTCGAGGATGAACACCTTGAACCGGTCCCGCGCCGGGGCGAACGTCGCCCGCTCCCGCAGCTCACGCGCATCGTCCACACCGCCGTGGCTGGCGGCGTCGATCTCCACCACGTCGAGGCTGCCCGGCCCACCGGTGGCCAGCTCGAGGCACGACGGGCAGACACCGCACGGGGTGTCCGTCGGGTGCTCCTCGGTGTTCTGCACGCAGTTGAGCACACGCGCGAGGATGCGCGCCGAGCTCGTCTTGCCGCAGCCGCGGGGCCCGGAGAACAGGTACGCGTGATTCACCTGGCCGGAGCGCAGCGCGTGCCGCAAGGGTGCGGTCACGTGGTCCTGCCCGATGACCTCCGCGAAGGTCTCCGGCCGGTACCGGCGGTACAGCGCTGTGGTCACGGCGCCACCCTAGTTCGACCCACCCATATCCCCACCCCGTCCGCCCTCCCCCGCCCCATGGCCCAAGCCCTCCCCGCCCCTAGCCCCGCTGCCCCCCTCCAGCCCGCAACCCCGCCATCTCGGCCAACCGCCGCCGAATCGGCTCACATCTCAGCCGACTCGACGCAAGTCGGCCGAGCCGGGCGAAGCGGAGCGGGCCGGGCCGGGCGAGGCGGAGCGGGCCGGGGCGGGGCCAGCGGGGCGGGCGGAGCGGGGCAGCCGGCGGGGTCGGCCGAGCCGGGCGGGCGGGGACGGGCGGGTGCGGCCTACCGTGGGGTATGGCGAAGGCTCCGGCGGTCGAGGTGGAGGTACGGGGGCGCCCTGTGCGGGTGTCCAGCCCGGACCGGATCTGCTTCGCCGAGCTCGGGATCACCAAGCTCGACCTCGTGGAGTACGTGATCGCCGTCGGCGACGGCATCCTGGCGGCGCTGCTGGAGCGGCCCACCACGCTCGAACGGTGGCCCAAGGGCTGGTCCGCCGACGCCAAGCGGGCCACCCGGCAGGACCCCTCGGGCGACGCCTTCTACCAGAAGCGGGTGCCCGCCGGCGCTCCGCCGTACGTGCAGACCGCGCGCATCGCCTTCCCGTCGGGCCGCACGGCCGACGAGGTGGCCCCGACCGAGCTGGCCGTCGTCGTCTGGGCGGTCAACCTCGGCACACTGACCTTCCATCCGTGGCCGGTGACCAGGTCCGACGTCGACCGGCCGGATCAGCTGCGCATCGACCTGGACCCGCAGCCGGGCACGGACTTCGCCGATGCGGCCCGCGTCGCGCCCCACCTGCGCGAGCTGCTCGCGGCGCATGGTCTGACCGGGTTCCCGAAGACGTCGGGGGGCCGCGGCATCCACGTGTTCGTGCCGATCGAGCCGCGCTGGGACTTCGTCCAGACCCGCCGGGCCACCATCGCGCTCGGCCGTGAGCTCACCCGCCAGCTGCCCGAGGCGGTCACCGTGAACTGGTGGAAGGAGGAGCGGGGACAGAGGATCTTCGTCGACTACAACCAGATGGCCCGTGACCGGACCATGGCCTCGACGTACTCAGTCCGGGCCAACGCGCATGCGACCGTCTCGGCGCCGCTCACCTGGGACGAGATCGGCTCGGTCCACCCGGACGACTTCACCGTTCGCACGATGGCGGCACGGTTCGCCGCGGTCGGCGACCTGTTCGCCCCGCTCGCCGCGGGCGCGCAGCCGCGCGGCTCGCTCGACTCGCTGCTCGAGCTGGCCGACCGGCAGGACCGGGACGGCGACGGCGGCGACCTTCCCTACCCACCGGACTACCCGAAGATGCCGGGCGAGCCGCCGCGGGTGCAGCCGAGCCGCGCGAAGCACTGAGGGCCCTGCCGACCGTGTCGACGGGCCGGCCCAACCGGCCTCCGGGACGACGGCGTCCAGGTACCGTTGTGCCGACCCGGCTTCTGCGTGAAGAGGTGACATGGCGCTCGGCGCTCCCCCGACCGGCACGGCCCTCGAGGTCGTCGCCGCGGGTCCACGTGACCTCACCTCCGAGGAGCTGGCCCTGCTGGAGGTCGCGGTCGCCCGGGTGCGGGGCCTCATCGGACCGTTGGAACCGATCGGTCTCGGCGCCCTGTGGAGCCGGTTGCTCCAGGCCGCCGACAGCACGGACCCCGAACCGGCGCGGTTCGTCGGCATGGCGATCGGCACGGCGCTGCTCGATGTCGAGCCGAGCGCCCGCTGGGTCGCCTACTTCGGCCCGAACGGCTTCACCCCCGCCGTCGTGTCCGACGTCCGGCCGCTGGCCCCGGTCCTCGTGGTCGCCGATGCGATGGCCCGGTGGCGTGAACGCGCCGACGGCTGGGTCGGCGCCTACCTCGACGGCGCACTGGCCCACCTGGTGCACACCCCGGGCGACGGCGACGACGACGAGCCCTGGTACGCCACGGTCGACGACCTCCCCGAGCCCCCGACCCAGCAGGTCCGCGACCTGGCTGCCGTGGCCGCTGGCATCGGCCTGCAGTCTGCGGGCAGCGAACCGCACGCCTTCGCCGTCCTGCCCGGACCGGACGTCACGTCCTGCCCGTTCGACGCGACGGACCGCGCCGGGGTGCGGGCGTGGGCCCGCGAGCGGGCGAACGCGTCCGCGTCGAGCGTGCTCGCGGTGGTGTGGGTCGACCCGCCGGAGGGTGTCGGACGGCACGCGACGGCTCACACCGGGTCGATGCTGGTCGAGGCCGGTGAACGCGGACGTCCAGGGATGACGAGCGTCCAGGAGTACGTGCTCGGGCCGGACGGCCCCCAGCCGACCGGACCTGCAGTGGTCGGGCCGGTCGCGCCGCTGCTCTGACCTCGGCACACGAACCCCACGACGGGGTCCTTCGCGACGGTGCGGGGGAGGATGGCGCATGACCACGCCGAGGCCGATCTCCATCGATGCCGCCTACCTCGCCCATCAGCGCGAGTGGTCCCTGTCGACCTTCGGGCCCGGGCCGCGCACCGACGGTGTGCTCGACCACCTCACCAAGGAGCTCGACGAGGTGCGCGCCGCTCCCGACGACCTGTCCGAGTGGGCCGACCTCATCATCCTGGCGTTCGACGGTGCGCAGCGGACCGGGGCCGACGTGCAGGCGATCCTCGACGCGGTGGCCGCCAAACAAGCGCTCAACGAGAGGCGGACCTGGCCGGACTGGCGCACCGCCGAACCCGGCCGGGCGATCGAGCACGACCGGTCGGACGAGCCAGGTCGGTAGCCCCGGGGCTACAGGAGCCCGAGCGTGAGCATCACGGCGACCGTGGTCGCATCGTCCTCGGTGAGCTCGGCCGGTTCGTCCGGGGGGACCTCGTCGGGGCGGGGGGTCGTCGTCGCCATGTCCGCAGAGTAGGACGCCGAGCAGACTCCGGGTCCAGGACCTTCGGGGAATGCCCGCGACCACGGTGCGTTGGCACCGGATGTGAAGAAGATCGGGTTCCTGTCCTTCGGCCACTGGACGCCGTCACCATCCTCGGCCACGCGGTCGGCATCGGATGCGCTGCTGCAGACCATCGAGCTCGCGGTGGCGGCCGAGGAGCTCGGGGCCGACGGTGCGTACGTGCGGGTGCACCATTTCGCCCGGCAGCTCGCGTCGCCGTACCCGCTGCTCGCTGCGATCGGCGCCCGGACGCAGCGGATCGAGATCGGCACGGCCGTCATCGACATGCGGTACGAGAACCCGCTGGCCATGGCCGAGGAGGCCGGCGCGGCCGACCTGATCTCGGGCGGACGCCTGCAGCTCGGCATCAGCCGGGGCTCACCCGAGCAGGTGCTCGACGGCTACCGGTACTTCGGGCACATCCCGGCCGAGGGGACCACCGACGCCGAGATGGCCCGCGAGCACACGACGGCGCTGCTCACCGCGCTGGACGGCGCTCCGTTCGCCGAGCCGAGCCCGCGACCGATGTTCCCCAACCCGCCCGGCCTGCTGCGGCTCGAACCTCACTCGCCGGGGCTGCGTGAGCGGATGTGGTGGGGTGCCGGCTCCGACGCCACGGCCGTCTGGGCCGCCGAGCAGGGCATGAACCTCATGAGCTCGACCCTGAAGAACGATGAGACCGGTGAGCCGTTCCACGTCCAGCAGGCCGCGCAGATCCGGGCCTTCCGTGAGGCCTGGGCCGCCGCCGGGCACACCTTCGAACCGCGGGTGAGCGTCAGCCGCAGCATCTTCGCCCTCACCGATGACCGCGACCGCGCGTACTTCGGCGTGGGTCAGCAGGAGCAGGACCAGGTCGGCTGGCTCGACGAGCGCACCCGCGCCGTCTTCGGCCGCAGCTACGCCGCCGAACCCGACGTCCTCATCGACCAGCTCGCCGCCGACGAGGCGATCACCGCCGCCGACACGCTGCTGCTCACCGTGCCGAACCAGCTCGGGGTGGACTACAACGCCCACGTCATTGAGTCGATCCTCACGCACGTCGCCCCGGCGCTCGGCTGGCGCTGACCTGCACCCGATCCCTGCGAGGGGGGCACGGGACGATCACCGGTCGGGTCGGGGGGACCGGCAGGATGACCCCGGTAGAAGAGGGGGATGCTGTGCGGTCAGCCACGGCGAGGTCGCGGGCGCTGCTACTGCTCGGTGCCGCTGCGACGATTGCCGTCGGGCTCGCGGTGCACCGGCTGCCCGGACTCCTCGGAGACATGCTGGGCGGCGCGCTGTACGCGGCGCTGGTCTACCTGGTCCTCGCGCTGCTGCGCCCCGCCGCGCGGCCGGTGGTTCTCGCGGTCGCGGCACTGGCGGTGTGCACCGTGGTCGAGCTGGCCCAGCTGACCGATGGGCCGAGGACGGCCGTCGCCGCGGTGCCGGTGCTGCGGCTGGTGCTCGGCTCCACGTTCTACGCCCCTGACCTGCTGGCATACGCGCTGGGTGCGCTCGGGGCGGGCGGCGTGGACGCGCTCGTGACAAATCGGATGCGCCGACCGCAGACGGAGATCTAGTCTCACTGCGCTCCTGGTCAGCAGCCGGACGGCGTGGCCGTCGCGGGTTCTGCGCGTCGGCCGAGAGCATCTGCCACGGAGGCAGCGCCTGTAGAGCGCCCGGGTTCAACTCCCGATGGCCGACCGGTGTGCGGTCAGCAGGGTGGTCGAGGTCTGCGGCATCGGGTTTGCCCGACTGTCCCCCTCGTCCGCCCGACCGCACGCCGGCCGGTCGCGCCCGCAGACCAGGACCCCCGTGGCGTGACGAGGCAGGCCGACCGACGGCCGGAAGGAGGGGACAGCGATGCGGATCGTGGTGCAAGAGTGGGAGAGGGTCCTGGTGTACCGGGATGGGCGGTTCGAACGTGAGCTCGGCCCGGGCCGGCACCGGATGCGACGGTTGCGGCGGCGGACCGCGCGGCTGCTGATGCGCCCGCGGCTGCTCACCCTCCCGGCGCAGGAGATGCTGACCGGCGACGGTCTCGCGATCAAGGTCGGCCTGACCTCGACCGTACGGGTGACCGCTGCGCGCACCTGGCACGAGGCCGTCGAGGACCCCGACGGGTTCCTGTACGCGGCGCTGCAGCTCGCCCTGCGCGAGGCCGTCGCGGACCGCACCCTCGATGAGCTGCTCGGCGATCGGGCCGGGGTCGCCGACCGGCTACGGACCACCGTCGAGCCGGCGGCGGCCGGGCTCGGGATGGCCGTCGACCAGCTGGCGGTCCGCGACCTCGTCGTGCCGGCGGAGCTGCGGCGGGCTGCCGCGGACGCCGCGGCTGCCCGTGCGCAGGGACTCGTGGCGCTCGAGCGAGCCAGGGCCGAGGTCGCCACGATGCGGACGCTGGCCAACGCGGCGGCACTACTCGACTCCCGGCCCGGCCTCCTCGCGCTCCGCACCCTGCAGGCGGTCGAGGCCGGTGGGGCGACCGTGGTGCTGACCGCCGACCCGGCCGCACGGGTCACGGGCTAGCCGGGCGCTCCGCAGCGGTGTGCACGATGCGCTCATCGCTGCGGTGCGCCCGGCCGGCGTGCAGCTGCAGACCGCTGGTCACCAGGGCGAAGTGGCTGAACGCCTGCGGGGTGTTGCCCAGCTGGCGGCCGGCGGTCGGGTCCCACTCCTCGCTGAGCAGCCCCACGTCGTTGCGCAACGCCAGCAGCCGGTGGAACAGCTCGGTCGCCTCGCGCCGCCGACCGGCGAGGTGCAGGGCGTCCACCAGCCAGAACGAGCACGCCAGGAACATGCCCTCGCCCGGCGGGAGCCCGTCGTCGGACTGGGCCGTGTGGTACCTCAGCACGAAGCCGTCCTGGGTGAGCTCGCGTTGGATCGCGTCGATCGTCCCCAGCACCCGGGGATCGGTCGCCGGCAGGAAGCCGACGCGCGGGATCATCAGCAGGCTCGCGTCCAGGGCGGACGACCCGTACGACTGGGTGAACGTGCCACGCTCCGCATCGAAACCGTGGGCCAGGACATCGGCATGGATCTCGTCGCGCACCGCCGCCCAGCGGTCGACCGGTCCGGTCAGGTGCGGGTGGCTCTGGACGGCGCGCACCATGCGGTCGGCCCCCACCCAGGCCATCACCTTGGAGTGCGTGAAGTGCCGTCGGGCACCGCGCATCTCCCACAACCCGTTGTCCGGCTGGTCCCAGGCGCCCTCCAGATGGTTCATCAGCGCGGTCTGCACGTCCCAGGCGTCATCGTGCGGGCCGACGCCGCAGTCGCGGGCCAGCGCCAGACCGTCGAGGGTCTCGCCCCAGACGTCGAGCTGGAGCTGTTCGGACGCGGCATTCCCGGTGCGGACGGGACGGGAGCCCTCGTAGCCGGCGAGCCACGGCAGCTCGGACTCCGGCAGCCGGCGGGTGCCGTCCAGGCCGTACATGATCTGCAGCCGCGCCGGGTCGCCGGCGACCGCGCGGAGCAACCACTCGCGCCACGCCTTCGCCTCATCGAGGTAGCCCGCGGAGATCATGGCCTGCAACGTGTAGGTGGAGTCGCGCAACCAGCTGAACCGGTAGTCCCAGTTGCGGGCGCCGCCGGGCCACTCCGGCAGGGAGGTCGTCGGGGCCGCGACGATCCCACCGGTGGGCTCATAGGTGAGCGCCTTGAGAGTGATGAGCGACCGCGTGATCGCCTCGCGGTGCGGCCCGGTGACGGGGGTGCCGTGCCCGACCCAGGCGGTCCAGAACTCGGTCGTCGCCCGCAGGGCCGTCTCGGCGTCGAGCGGCGGCGGCACCCGCTCGTTGCTGGGGTGCCAGGTCAGCACGAACGGCACCCGATCCCCCGCGCTCACCGTGAGCTCCGAGAGCGTCGCCCAGTCCTGACCGTGCGTCGGCGCGGGGGTGCGCAGCCGGACCGCGTCGGGCCCCGCCACCGCGAGCATCTGCCCGGGCTGGTGCCGGACCCACGGCACCACCTGCCCGTAGTCGAACCGCAGCCGCAGCGTCGACCGGACGACGACGGCGCCGCTGAGGCCCTCCACGATGCGCACCAGATCCCGGGCCCGACCGCGGGGAGGCATGAAATCGGTGACCCGGACCGTGCCCTCCGGAGTCACCCAGTCGGTCTGGAGCACCAACGTGTCAGGCAGGTACCGACGGCTGGTGCAGGTGCCACCGGACACCGGGGCGATCTGCCAGTGCCCGGCGTCGGGCGTGTCCAGCAGCGCCGCGAAGCAGGCCGGCGAGTCGAAGCGCGGCAGGCAGAGCCAGTCGATCGACCCCGTCGTGGCGACCAGGGCAGCCGTCCGCAGGTCTCCGACCAGGGCGTAGTCCTCGATACGGGGCACCGTCCGATGGTGCCATTGCATGCCCCCGCGGACGGGGATGCGCCGAACGACGAAGGCTCCCCCACCACGGTCGAATCCGGTGGAGGAGCCCGGTGGAGCCGCCTAAGAGAATCGAACTCTTGACCTTCTCATTACGAGTGAGACGCTCTACCGACTGAGCTAAGGCGGCGTTCGTCGCCAGGGCGACGAGGCGCGCCCACTGTACCCGGAGCGCGCCGTGCGGACCAAAGCCTCAGCAGGTGGTCCCCTCGGCCGGGACGGTGCCGTCCACCAGGAACGCGTCGACCGCCTTGACGATGCAGGCGTTGCCCGAGCTGTAGGCCGTGTGGCCCTCGCCCTCACGCGTCAGCAGCACCCCGGAGTCGAGCGTCTCGGCCAGCTTCTGCGCCCACGAGTACGGCGTCGCCGGGTCGTTGGTGGTGCCGACCACGAGGATCGGCGCAGCGCCGGCCGCGGCGTACGACGGCAACGGATCGACCGCGGGGGTCGGCCAGTTCTCGCACAGCAAGGCGCCGTAGGCGAAGAACTTCCAGACGGTCGGCGCGACGGCCTTGATCTCCTGCGCCTGGGCCTCCATCGCGTCCGGGTCGGCGTCGTCCCGGCTGTCCGCGCAGTTGATCGACCAGAACGCCACCATCGAGTTCGTCGAGTAGGCGCCGTCCGAGCCCCGGTCGGAGTAGATGTCGGACAGCTGGAGCAGCCCGGACCCGTCTTGCTGGTCCAGCGCGAGCGTCAGGGCATCGGTGAGCGCGGGCCAGTAGCTCTGCGCGTAGAGCGGCAGCGCCACCCCGGTGAACGCGAGCGACCCGGTGAGCGCGCGATCCGTGCCCGTCTCCATCGGGTGGGCCCGCGCCTTGTCGAGCAGCGTCCCGATCTGCGCCATCGCCTCGTCGACCGACCCGGACAGCGGGCAGGAGGACGATGTGAGGCAGTCCGTCACATAGGCCCGCAGGGCGTTCTCGAAGCCCTCGGCCTGACCGGTCGCCAGTTCCGTGGCCGTCAGCGTCGGATCCAGCGCACCGTCCAGCACGAGCCGCCCGACCCTGGCCGGGAACAGCGCCGCGTACGTGGCGCCCAGATCGGTGCCGTAGGAGAAGCCCAGGTAGGTGAGCGTCTCGTCGCCGAGGACCGCCCGCAGCACGTCCATGTCCTTGGCCGAGCTGATCGTGTCGACATGGCCGAGCAGGTCACCCGTGCGCTTGAGGCAGCCTTCGCCGAGCTGGGTGAACAACGCCTCCGCGGCGGCGCGACCGGCCTCGGTCGCGCCATCGACGTCGAACGCGAGGATCTCGTCGAGCTTGGCGTCCGAGACACAGCTCACCGCGGTCGACTGCCCGACACCACGTGGGTCGAAGCCCACGATGTCGAGCGTGCGCCGCACATCGGACCCGACCTCGGACTCCATCGAGCTGATCAGGTCGATCCCCGACGAACCGGGACCGCCCGGGTTGATCACCATCGACGCCTGCGGGTCGGACGCCCGGGAGCGGGCGACAGCGATCGTGATGGTCGCACCCGACGGGTCGGCGTAGTCCAGCGGCACCGTGAAGTCCGCGCACTGCAGCCCGTTGTCGCACGAGGTCCAGTCCAGCGTCTGGTCGTAGAACGTCTGCAGGTCCGCCGACGGCGCGGTCTGGACCGTCGACGTCGGGACCGTGGACTGGTTCTTCGCCGTGGTGCACCCCGCTGCGAGCAGCGTGAGCGCGAGGATGCCGGTGAGCCCGATGCGGGCGCGGCGCGATGACGTCGAGGCGGTGGGCACAGCACACCGTACGACGCGACGCCCACACACCGGGTGCGAACACCCTGACCGGCGGCGAAACAGGTCCGGACGCACAGGACGACCTCAGCCCTGCGGGCGCAGCGCCACCATCATCGCCTCGACCGCCAGCAGCGGGGCCACGTTCCCGGCCAGCCGGGTGCGGGCCTGGCCCACGGCATCCATCCGCCGCAGCGTCTGCTCGGGTGAGCTGCTCCCGGCCAGCTCCCGCACCAGATCGTCGTGCTGCGCGTTGACCAGGTCCACGCCGGCGGCCAGCTGCACCACGAGCACGTCCCGGAAGAGCGTGAGCAGGTCCACCATCGAACGGTCCAGCACGTCGCGCTGGGCCCGGGTGGCCCGGCGCTTCTGGTCCTTCTCCAGATCGGTCACCTGCGAGCGCAATGCCGGCGGGAGCCGATGCGCGCCCTCGGCCCCGAGCGACCGCAGCAGGTCCGCGCGTTCGGCCGCATCCCGTTCGGTGGTGGTCGCACCCGCCTCGGCCTGCGCCGTCTCGACCAGCTCACCCGCCGCCAGCACCGCGTCACCGACCCCGCGGATACGACCGGCCAGCGCCAGCACCGCCGATCTGCGGGCCCGCACCTGCGGGTCGCGCGCCAGCCGACGGGCGATCCCCACATGCGAACCTGCCGCCCGGGCCGCCGCGAGCGCCGCCTCAGGGTCCGCGCCGTCACGGGACACCAGCAGGGCGGCGACCGCCTCCACCGGGGGAACCCGGAGCGCCACCGGACGGCAGCGCGATCGGATGGTGACCAGCACATCTGCCGGGCTCGGCGCGCACAGCACCCAGACCGTGCGCGAGGCGGGCTCCTCCAGCGCCTTGAGCAGCACGTTGCCCGAGGCGTCGTTGAGCCGGTCCGCATCCTCGACCACGATGACCCGCCACCGTCCGCCCGACGGCGGCCGCTGCGCCAGCTGCACGAGCGGGCGGGTGTCGTCCACCCGCAGGAACAGCCCCTCGGTGGCCACCACCGTCACGTTCTCATGGGTGCCCTTGAGCACCGTCCGGCACTGGTGGCACTCGCCGCACCCGCCGTCCGGGCACTGCAGGGCTGCCGCGAACGCCCGCGCCGCCGTCGACCGTCCGGAACCGGGCGGGCCGGTCAGCAGCCAGGCGTGCGTCATGGCCCGCGGGTCGGCGACGGCGCCGGCAAGCACCTGGACGGCAGGCTCCTGCCCGACGACCTCGTCCCAGACGCCCATCCCCACCTCCCGTCCCGGCCGGAACGTACCAGCGTCCGCCGACAGTGCGTCACCGCGGACGCCCGGCCCGTCGCCCGCCGGCACCGTAGGCGCCGCGAGCCCGGACGCCGGCATCTCGGCGCCCGCAATGCCGATGTCCGGGCTCACCGCTCCAGCAGCTGCCCGACCCTGGTCGCGACCGCCGCCGCCAGATCCTCGGCCGGCAACCGCGCGTCGAGCACGAGGAACCGCTGCGGGTCGCCCGCCGCCCGGTCCAGGAACGCCTGCCGGGTGATCGCGTGGAACTCGTCGCCGCCACGCTCCAACCGGTCCGGCTCCCGGGTGATCCGCGCCAGCGCGGCCTCCGGGTCCAGGTCGAGCAGCACCGTGAGGTCCGGGAGCAGCCCGCCCGTCGCCCACAGCGACAGCTGCTCGATGGTGTCAGCACCCAGTCCCCGTCCGACGCCCTGGTACGCCACCGAGGAGTCCAGGTACCGGTCGGTGATCACCACCTCACCGCGGGCCAGCGCGGGCCGCACGACCGAGGCGACATGGTGGGCGCGGTCCGTCGCGTACAGCAGGGCCTCGGTGCGCGGGTCGACATCCTCGCCGTGCAGCACGGCGTCCCGCAGCACCTTCCCGAGCGCCGAGTCGCCCGGCTCGAAGGTGAGCAGCACGGTGCGGCCCTGCGCCGCCAACCAGTCGGCCAGTGCCCGGACCTGGGTGGACTTGCCGGCGCCGTCGCCGCCCTCGAACGAGACGAAGATCCCGTCGCCCACGCTCAGCGCTGCTCGCCGGGGTACGCCACCTTGATCTGGCGGCGCACCTCGTCCAGCGTGCCCATCACATCGAGCGTCGCCTGCCACGTCATCCGCTCGGACTGCGTCCTGCCCTCCGCGATGCAGCGGGACACCTCGGCGGCCTCGTACTGCAGCCCCTCGGTCACCGGCTGGTCGAAGGTCCAGCACCGTCCGTCACGCCGGGTGACCCGGAACGACGTGGGCCCGTAGAAGTCGCCGGCCACCCGCACATGCCCCTCGGTCCCGGAGATCGAGGACGTCGTCGGCGTCTTGGCCCACAACGTCGTGAACAGCGTGGCGAGCTGACGCGGACCGTACTCGGCGATCACCGACACCTGACCGTCGACGTTCGTCTCGGTGAGCTGGCCGAGCGCGTGCACCGAGGCGGGGACCCCGAGGAAGTCGTGTGCCCAGGAGATCGGGTACACCCCCAGGTCGAGCAGCGCGCCACCCGCCAGCTCGGGTGCGTACAGCCGGTGCTTCGGGTCGTAGGCGAAGAACTGGCCGTGGTCGGCGCGCAGGTTGACGATCTCACCGATCTCGCCGGCGTCGATGATCTGGTGCAGCGCTGCGACATGCGGCAGGAACCGCGTCCACATGGCCTCCATCACGAAGACACCCGCTGCGGCAGCCGCGTCGAACACCTCCTGGGCCTCGGCGCGGTTGCGGGTGAACGCCTTCTCGACCAGCACATGCTTTCCGGCCCTGATGGCCTGCAGCGCGTGGGTGCGGTGCTCCGAGTGCGGGGTGGCGACGTAGACCACATCGACGTGCGGGTCCTCCACCAGGTCGCGGTAGGAGGTGTGCGCGGTCGGGATGTGGTTGGCAGTGGCGAACCGCTCGGCCCGGTCCCGGTTGCGTGAGCCCACCGCCACCACCTGGGCGCGGGTGTGATACGCGACCGACTGGGCGAAATGACCGGCGATCCCGCCGGCGCCGATGATGCCCCAGCGGATCGGAGGGGCGGTGCGCGGGTCCTCGGTGCGTGCCATGGCGCCCAACCTAGTGGCGCCACGAGGCGGTGTCGCGGGCCCCGCCCAGGACCTCGCGCCGCCGCGGCCCGATTCGGCTGACCGGCGGGGAGTCGGCCGACATCTCGGCCGAGCTTGCGTCGGATGGCCGAGTTCGCGGTGTGCCGGCGCGGCCTCCTGCCAGCCCGGGCCGGGCGGGGGTCAGGCCTTGGCGGCGGCCTTCTTGCGGGGGGCGGGGGCGCGTCGTGCCGGGGTCTTCTTCTTCGCCGGGCCGGCCGCGCGCTTCTCGGCGAGCAGCTCGACAGCCTGCTCGGGAGTGATCGACTCCGGTGTGGTGTCCCGCGGCAGGGTCCGGTTGGTCACGCCGTCGGTCACGTACGGGCCGAACCGGCCGTCCTTGACCACGATCGGCTTACCGCTCGTCGGATCGTCGCCCAGCTCGCGCAGCGGGGGCGTCGCGGTCTGGCCGCGGCCACGTTTGGGCTGGGCGTAGATCGCGAGCGCCTCGTCGAGGGTCACCGTGAACAGCTGTTCCTCGGAGGCCAGCGTCCGGGAGTCGGTGCCCCTCTTCAGGTAGGGCCCGTAGCGGCCGTTCTGCGCCGTGATCTGCACGCCCTCAGCATCCACCCCGACCACGCGCGGCAGCGACAGCAGCCGCAGCGCATCGTCGAGGGTGACCGTGCTCAGCGACATCTCCTTGAACAGCGAGGCCGTACGCGGTTTGGGCGCCGCCGCCAACGCCCGCTTACGGGCCGCGGCGCTCAGCGACGGGTCGAGCTCCGGCTCGGGCAGCAGCTCGGTGACGTACGGCCCGTACCGGCCGGTGCGCGCCACGATCTGGGTGCCCGTCGACGGATCGGTGCCGAGCACCTGATCGCCCTCGGGCTGGGTGGCCAGCAGCTCACGCGCCTTGTCGACCGTGAGCTCGTCGGGGGCCAGGTCCTCGGGCACCGACGCACGCTGCGGCTCCTCCGAGCCGGGGGCCGGCGGAGCCTCGAGGTACGGCCCGTACCGGCCGACCCGCAGGGTGATGCCGTCGCCGATCGCGATGGAGTTGACCTCGCGGGCGTCGATCTCGCCGAGGTTCGCGACCAGGCCGTGCAGCCCGCCGGCCGCACCGGACCCGGCGTCCGAACCGAAGTAGAACTGCCCCAACCAGTCCGTCCGACCGCGCTCACCGGCCGCGATCTGGTCGAGGTCCAGCTCCATCTCGGCGGTGAAGTCGTAGTCCACGAGCTGGGAGAAGTTCTCCTCCAGCAGCCGGGTCACGGCGAACGCCAACCAGGACGGTACGAGCGCCTGGCCGCGGCCGGTCACGTACCCGCGGTCCTGGATGGTGGAGATGGTCGCGGCATACGTCGAGGGACGTCCGATGCCGCGCTCCTCGAGCGCCTTGACCAGGGACGCCTCGGTGAACCGCGGCGGCGGGGACGTGCGGTGCGCCTCGGCGGTCAGCGCGGAGGCCGTGACCGGGTCGCCCGCGGTCATCGCCGGCAGCCGCGAGTCATCGGCGTTGTCGTCGTACCGGGAGACGTCCCGACCCTCTTCGTACGCGGCCAGGAACCCGCGGAACGTGATGACGGTGCCGGAGGCGGAGAACACCGCCTCCTGCCCGGAACCGGACACCGTGGCCGCCAGTCGCACGGACGCGGTCTGCCCGCGGGCGTCGGCCATCTGCGAGGCCACCGTGCGCTTCCAGACCAGCTCGTACAGCTTGAACTGGTCACCGGTCAGCTCGCGCGCCACCTGGGCGGGGGTGCGGAAGTGGTCACCGGCGGGACGGATCGCCTCGTGCGCCTCCTGGGCGCCCTTGGCCTTCGAGGTGTAGAGCCGCGGGGAGTCCGGCACGTACTCGGCGCCGTACAGCTCGGCGGCCTGACGGCGCGCGGCGTCGATCGCCTGCGTCGAGAGCACCGGCGAGTCGGTCCGCATGTAGGTGATGTAGCCGTTCTCGTACAGCGACTGGGCGGTGCGCATCGTCTGCCGCGCGCTCATCCGCAGCTTGCGGCTCGCCTCCTGCTGGAGCGTGGAGGTGGTGAACGGCGCCGCCGGACGACGCGTGTACGGCTTGGTGTCCAGCGACTGCACGACGAATGCCGAACCCGCGAGCCCGTCGACAACACCCTGCGCGTCGTGCGCGCTCAGGTGCACGACGGCGCGACCGGTGAGCACCCCGCGGTCGTCGAAGTCCCGACCCGTCGCGACCCGCCGGCCGCCCAGACCGGTGAGCCGTGCCGCGAAGGACGGCTCGTCCGGTTCGGCCACCGCGAAGGTGCCGACGACATCGCCGTAGTCGGCGGCGACGAACGCCATCCGCTCACGCTCACGTTCGACCACGAGCCTGGTCGCCACGGACTGCACCCGTCCGGCGGACAGGCCCTGACGCACCTTGCGCCACAGTACGGGCGAGACCTCGTAGCCGTAGAGCCGATCCAGGATGCGCCGGGTCTCCTGGGCGTCGACCAGCCGTTCGTCGATCTGCCGGGTCTGGGTCAACGCCCGGGTGATGGCCTCACGGGTGATCTCGTGGAAGACCATGCGCTTGACCGGGACCTTGGGCTTGAGCTCCTGCTCCAGGTGCCAGGCGATGGCCTCGCCCTCGCGGTCCTCATCGGTCGCGAGGAAGAGCTCGTCGGCGCCCTTGAGGAGCTTCTTCAGCTCCGCGACCTTCTTCTTCTTGTCCGCATCGACCACGTAGTACGGGGCGAACCCGTTGTCCACGTCGACGGCGAACTTGCCGAAGGGGCCCTTCTTCATCTCGGCCGGCAGCTCGGACGGCTGCGGCAGGTCACGGATGTGGCCGACGCTGGCCTCGACGTCGTAGTCGTCGCCCAGGTACCCGGCGATCGTCCGCGCCTTGGCCGGCGACTCCACGATCACCAGCTTGCGTCCTGCTGCCATCAGCTCCATGCCTCCACAACCGAGGGTGCCCTCGGGGAGCGCACTCTACGCACCCGCCCGGCCCTCGTCAGTGTCGGCGCTGTGCGGATCCTGCACGCGAGCCGTCCCCAGACGGTGTCGCGGTCCTCTCGACGACGTCACGCACCCAGGCGGCCAGCGCCGTCGCAAGAGCCGCAGCCGACGCGATCGCGAGCACCGCACCGGTCAGCGCCCGGTGCTGCGCGGCCACGTCCGACGATGCCCCGGAACCGGCCAGCGGCACGAGGTCGACCGCAGCCACCACCCCCGCGACCAGGCCGGCGACCACCAGCAGCAGCAGCGGCACGTCCCACCACCGGGCGGGCCGCCGGCTCGCGGGTGGGCGTTCGACCAGCACCGACGCCGCGCACCCGAACGCCGCCGCGGCGAGCACCACGCACAGCCCCCCGAACGCGTCCGAGGGCCGGTGGTCCCCCGAGAGAACGGTCGCAACCCCGACCGCCGCCGACCAGAGCGCTGCCAGCACCGCCATCGACGGCCGCACCCGCGCCGGCACCACGAGGACGAGCGCCACCGCGACCGAGGCCGCCGCGATCGTGTGCCCGCTCGGGCCGCTGTTGCCGTAGACGGTCCCGTCGGCGAGCACCGCGGAGCTCAACAGATCGTGCTTGAGCACCCGTCCGGCACCGTTCGCCGCGACGACCACCGCGACCGCGAGCGCAGCAGCCACCCAGCGCCGCCGCACCAGCGCCACGAGCACCGCCAGCGCGAGCCCGGCGACGATCAGCCGGTTGGTCATCAGCCCCAGCAGGCTCCCGGCCGCCTGCGACCAGCGCGCCGGCACCACCTCCGAGGTCACGAGCGCCTCGAGCTGCCGCCCGCCCGGGCTCTGCACCCCGACCCGCCAGGCCGCCCAGACACCGAGGGCCCCCACCACACCCGCGGCCAGGGCGAACGCCGCGGCCCGCAGCCGGGGCCCGAGGGGGACGGTCGCAGCGGCGGCAGGCACGGTCCGACGGTACCGGTCGCCTCAGCGCTCGTCCGCCGGTGCGCCGTTCGGGTCCCGGGGAACGTCCCAGGCCCGCCCGACGGCCTCCCGCAACGCGAGCTGGACGGCGAACCCGAAGGCGCACGCCGCACCGATCGCGGCCACCCCGGCCCCGTAGGCCACCAGCTGCCCCTTGGTCCCCGGGACGCCCGAACCGCCCGCCAGTGCACCGAACGCCACTGCAGCGACCGCGGCGCCGACCACCCCGACCACGACGAGCACCGCCTGCGCCGTTCCCGCACCCCGCCGCCGGCCCCCGTCGGCCGCCACCGCAGGCAGGGCCGCGGTCACCGTCGGTGCGGCGCCGGGCGACAGCACCATGAGCGCGCAGGCGAGCGCGAACCAGGCCGTCACCACCAGGACCGCTGCCACCACGTCCGACGGCCGGTGCCACTGCCCGATGAGCGTGGACCATCCCGTCGCGAACGTGTAGCCGGCGCCCAGCACCGCGACCCAGGGCCGGGCGCGCGGCGTCACCACGAACAGCAGGGCGGCCGATGCGGATGCCGCAGCCGTGGTGTGCCCGCTCGGCAAGGTGTTGGCCGCCTGTCCCCACCCGAGCGACGGCCGGTCGAGCACCAGGTACTTGAGCACCTGGGTGCTCAGGTTGGCCCCTGCCATCAGGACCGCGACCTGCACCGCCATCCGCCAGCGACGGCGCAGGACGGCGATCGCCATCGTCGCGGCGAGCACCGCCGCCACGTAGCCGATCGACACCGGGTCGAGCACCCGTTCGGCGTACTGCCACAGCCGGGTGCGACCGTGCAGCGCGCCGATGAGCGCGAGCTGGTCGAGCCGCTGGCCCCACGCGTTCTGCACGAAGACCCGCCAGGACACCCAGACCCCACCGGCGCACAGCGCCGCGACCGCGAGCGCACCCACCAGCACCCGCAGGTTCAGGGTGCCTACCGCGCGCCGGACCATCCGCCCACGGTAGGTCACGGTCACGGTCACGGACCGGTCCGGTACGCGCCGCGCGTCGACCAGCTGCGGCGCGGACCTCATCACTCACACCACGACGGGCTCACCCGAGGGCACGACCACGGCGTGGACGCACTCGTCCAGTGCGAGCCGGGCCTGCGCGTCGGCGTTGATGCACAGCAGGCAGCCGCCCCGGGACTCCAGATCGGCCGCCGCCGCGTCGATCACCTCCGCCGCGGCGGACGATCGCAGCTGCACCGCCTGCAGATCGAGCACGACGAGCGACGCGCAGGCCGACAACGCGTCGAGCAGGGCGCGAAGCCGACCGACGTCCGCGCGGCCGAACGAACCCGCCGGACGAACCTGCGCCGTCAGCCACGTGGGGCTGGTGTCGGGCAATGCCAACGTCGTGGTCATCGGTCCTCCTCGGGCGGGCAGGGTGCCAGCGCACCGCGCTCACCTGTGATGCATCTGGAGACTGTCGAGGAGAGTGCTGAGCCCGGGTGAACCTGTGTGCCACTCAGGTGATTCACAGATATCCGCCAGCGGGCCCTCAGGGCAGGCGCACAGGATGTGCTCATGACCACGACCACCGCCCACCGCCCGGATGTGCTGACCCGGGCCGACGGCAGCCCTGTCCGGGCCCTCGTCGTCGATGACGAGCCGACCCTTGCCGAGCTGTTGTCCACCGCCCTGCGCTACGAGGGCTGGACCACCGAGCACGCCCTCACCGGGCATGCTGCGATCAAGACCGCCAAGTCCCTCGAACCGGACGTCATCGTGCTCGACGTCATGCTCCCGGACCTGTCGGGTCTGGAGGTGCTGCGTCGCATCCGGGCCACGCACCCCAACGTCCCGGTGCTGTTCCTCACGGCGAAGGACGCCGTCGAGGACCGCGTCGCCGGTCTGACCGCGGGCGGCGACGACTACGTCACCAAACCGTTCAGCCTCGAAGAGGTCGTCGCACGGCTGCGCGCCCTGCTGCGGCGCGCCGGTGCCGTCTCGGCCCGCGAGGAGGCCGTGCTCGTCGTCGGCGACCTCAAGATGGACGAGGACAGCCACGAGGTGTGGCGCGGCCAGGACGAGATCCGGCTCACCGCGACCGAGTTCGAGCTGCTCCGCTACTTCATGCGCAACCCGCGCCGGGTGCTGTCCAAGGCCCAGATCCTGGACCGCGTGTGGCAGTATGACTTCGGCGGCCAGGCCAACATCGTCGAGCTCTACGTCTCCTACCTGCGCCGCAAGATCGACAAGGGCCGCGACCCGATGCTGCACACGCTGCGTGGCGTCGGGTACGTCCTGCGTCCCGCCAGCTGACGGAGGCTCGGTCTACCCTGCCGACCGTGACCTGGACCCTGCGCCGACGGCTCGTCCTGACGGTGGTGGGGCTGCTCACCGTGGTCGCCGCGCTCATCGGCGTCGCATCGGCGCTCTCGTTGCACTCCAACCTGGAGTCGCAGCTCGACCAACGGGTCCTGGACGCCAACGAGCGGGCCGAGCGCGTCTTCGACGACGGAGACCTGGGCGCACCCGACACCGGTTCGACGTCGGCACCGGTGCCGCTGAGCTCGTCGCCGGCTACGCAGCCCAGTGCGAGCGCGACCGGGCCGGCCGCGCTCAACCGGCCCGGCTCCGAGGTCGGGATGGTCAGCGCGGTGGTGCACGGCTCGATGACGCAGTCCGGCTACATCACCGACCAGGGAACCCAGCAGCAGCTGACCACGGACCAGCAGGCCGTCCTGCTCGCGCTGCCGACGGACGGGACCGTCCACACCGTCGAGCTGCCCGGCCTCGGCGGCTACCGCGCCTCGGCGACCACGGCCGACGACGGTTCCACCCTCATCAGCGGCCTGCCCAACTCCGCACTGGAGGCCACGGTCGAGGCGTTCGTGCTGCGCGAGGTGCTGGTCGCCCTCGCGGGGGTCATGGTCGCCGCATTCGGCGCCTCCTGGCTGGTGGGGCGCGAGCTCCGGCCGCTGGTCCGGGTCGCCGCGACGGCCACCCGCGTCGCCGAGCAACCGCTGTCCAAGGGTGAGGTGGTCATCGCCGACCGCGTCGAGGATCGGGACACCGACCCGCGCACCGAGGTCGGCCAGGTGGGCTCGGCCGTCAACCGGATGCTCGGTCACGTCGAGGCGGCGCTGGCCGACCGGCACGAGTCCGAGAAGCAGGTGCGGCAGTTCGTCGCCGACGCCAGCCACGAGCTGCGTACCCCGTTGGCCTCGATCCGGGGGTACGCCGAGCTGGTGCGGCGCTCACCCGACGAGCTGCCGCCCGAGGCCCGCCACGCCCTCGACCGGGTCGAGTCGGAGACCGTCCGGATGACCACACTGGTCTCGGACATGCTGCTGCTGGCCCGGCTGGACGCCGGCCGGCCGCTCGCGGTCGAGACGGTGGACCTCGTCGGGCTCGCGATCGACGCGGTAGCCGATGCGCATGCCGCCGGCCCGGACCACGACTGGCGTCTCGAGCTGCCCGGCTCAGGTCCGGACGCCGAGGCCGAGGGCCCGGTCCCGGCCGAGGACCTGCTGCTCGGCACCGAGGAGCTGCCCGAGGACATCGAACCCGTCGAGGTCCTCGGCGACGGCGACCGGCTCCGTCAGGTGCTCGCCAACCTGCTGTCCAACGCCCGGCTGCACACGCCGGCGGGCACAGCGGTCACCGTCATCGTGCGGCGTGAGGGCACGGGCGCGGTGCTCGTGGTCCACGACGACGGCCCCGGGATCGCCGAACCGTTGCGCGCCCGGCTGTTCCAGCGTTTCACGCGGGGGGACGCCTCCCGCAACCGGGCGGCGGGTTCGACGTCGACAGGTCTGGGCATGGCCATCGCGCATGCCGTCGTGACCGCGCACCACGGCACCATCGGGGTCGACAGCGTGCCCGGTTCGACCACCTTCACGGTGCGGCTGCCCGCCGCCGGCTGACGCGCTGGCCCACCCATCGCCCCATCCGTCACAGGGGTCGCACAGCGGGGCCACACGGCGGTGCGAACCGCGCAGCGGATGGTCGTGGCCATGGAGAACACGGCACCCCCGCCCGTCCTCGACCTCGTGGTCCCCGTCCACAACGAGGAACGCGACCTCGAGCACACGGTCCGCACCACGCGAGCATTCCTCGACACGTTCCCGTACCGCGCGCGGCTGACGATCGCGGACAACGCCTCGACCGACTCCACGCTGGCGATCGCCCGGCGGCTGGCCGCCGAGCTGCCCGGGGTGTCCGTGCTGCACCTGGACGCCAAGGGTCGCGGTCGCGCGCTGCACACCGCCTGGCTCGCCTCCGATGCACAGGTGCTCGCCTACATGGACGTCGACATGTCGACCGATCTGGCGGCGCTCGCCCCGTTGATCGCACCGCTGGTCTCCGGCCACTCCCAGCTGGCGATCGGGACACGGCTGGTCCGCTCCTCCCGGACGGTGCGCGGACCCCGACGGGAGGTCATCTCGCGCTGCTACAACCTGCTGCTGCGCGGTTCGCTCGCGGTCCGCTTCTCCGACGCCCAGTGCGGGTTCAAGGCGATCCGGGCCGATGCCGCGCACGAGCTGCTGCCACTGGTGGCCGACACCGGCTGGTTCTTCGACACGGAGCTGCTGGTGCTGGCCGAACGCTCGGGCCTGCGCATTCACGAGGTCCCGGTGGACTGGGTCGACGACCCGGACTCCCGGGTGGACATCGTGGCCACCGCCAAGGCCGATCTGCTGGGCATCGCCCGGCTGCTGCGCGACCTCAACGCCGGGCGGATCCCGCTCGACGAGGTTCGCGCCCACCTCCAGCTGGACAGCGCCCGACCGGCGGCCACCCGCGGGCAGGACGGGCGACTGCTCGGTCAGCTGCTGCGGTTCGGTGTCGTCGGCGTGGCCTCGACCGTGGCGTACGCGCTGCTGTACCTGCTGCTGGCCGGGCCGCTGGGCGCCCAGGTCGCCAACCTCACGGCGCTCGCCGTCACCGCCGTCGCGAACACGGCCGCCAACCGGGCCTTCACGTTCGGCATCCGCGGACGACGCGGGGCACTGGTCCACCAGGGGCAAGGCTTCGCGGTGTTCCTGCTCGCCTGGGCACTGACCTCCGGGGCGCTCGGCGTGCTGCACCTGACGGCGCCAGCCGCGCCGCGCACGGTCGAGCTGGCCGTGCTGGTGGTCGCCAACCTGGGCGCCACCGTCCTGCGGTTCCTGCTGCTGCGCGGCTGGGTCTTCCGCACCCGCACCCCGCCGGTCCCGACCGACCGCTCCATCTCCCCCGTCGCCCGTCCCGGCACGACCGCGACGAGCACCCGCCCGACCGAAGGGGTCCGTCACTCATGACCACCACCGTGCGTCCGATCGAACCGCACACCGCGGACGGTGGCTTCCAGCCCCCGACCGACCCGGTGCCCGTCGAGCCCGCCGAACCGGCCGGGGCCGACCTCCGACCGCGCTGGGAGGTCCCGGCGTTCATCGCACTGCTGGTCGTCACGGCCGGGCTGTACCTGTGGAACCTGTCATCGTCCGGGTACGCCAACTCGTTCTACTCGGCAGCCGTGCAGGCCGGGTCCACGTCCTGGTCGGCGTTCCTGTGGGGGGCCTCCGATGCGGGCGGTTCGATCACCGTCGACAAACCACCGGCCTCGCTGTGGGTGATGGCCCTGTCGGTGCGGATCTTCGGGCTGTCGAGCTGGGCGATCCTGGTGCCGCAGGCGCTCATGGGCGTGGGCACCGTCGCGCTGCTCTACCGCACGGTGCGGCGGCGGTTCACCGCAGGGGCCGCGCTGCTGGCCGGTGCGACGCTCGCACTGACCCCGGTCGCGGCGCTCATGTTCCGGTTCAACAACCCGGACGCGCTGCTCGTCCTGCTGCTCACAGCCTCCGTCTGGGCGACGATGCGGGCGATCGAGGGACCGCGCACGACGCGGTGGATGGTGCTGGCCGGGGTGTTCATCGGCTTCGCCTTCCTCACCAAGCAGCTGCAGGCGTTCCTGGTGCTGCCCGGTCTGGCCGCGGCCTACCTGTGGGCCGGTCAGCTCCCACTGGTCAAGCGGATCCGCGACGGGCTGCTGGCGGTGGGCGCCATGGTGCTGGCCGGCGGCTGGTGGGTGGCGCTCGTCGAGCTGTGGCCGGAGGACTCCCGGCCGTACATCGGCGGGTCGACGAACAACTCGTTCCTGGAGCTCACCTTCGGCTACAACGGCCTGGGTCGGATCACGGGTGACGAGACCGGGTCCGTCGGTGGTGGCACCGGGTCGGGCTCCTGGGGCAGCACGGGGATCACCCGGTTGTTCTCCTCGGAGATCGGCGGTCAGATCGCCTGGCTGATCCCGGCGGCGCTCGTGCTGGGTGCGGTCGCGTTCTGGCTGGTGCGTCGGGCACCGCGGACCGATGCCAGGCGCGCGCAGATCGTCGTGTGGGGTGCCTGGCTGCTGGTGACCGGGTTGGTGTTCTCGTTCATGGCCGGCATCTTCCACGCGTACTACACGGTGGCTCTGGCTCCCGCGGTCGCGGCCCTGGTGGGGATCGGCGCGTCCGAGGTCTGGGCGCGGCGCGACCGGCTGTGGGCCCTGGTCACCCTCGCGGTGGTCACCCTCGGCACAGCGGGCTGGTCCGTGGTGATGCTGTCGTGGTCCTCGGAGTTCCTGCCCTGGCTGCGGGTGGCCGTCCTGGCCGCGGGGCTGGCCGGTGCGGTCGCACTGCTGGCCGGTCGCTGGTTCGGCCGGCGGATGATGCTGGTCGGCGCCGGGCTCGCCCTGGTCGCGGGGTTGGCCGGGCCGACGGCGTACACCATCGACACGATCAGCACCGGGCACACCGGCTCGATCGTCACCGCCGGGCCGACGGTCCAGAGCTCGTCGGGCGGCGGCGGGATGGGCGGGGGCCAGGGTGGTCCCGGCGGGCGGACCGGGACGCAGACAGGCACCCAGGGAGGCCCGGGCGGGCAGACCGGCACCCAGGGCGCGCCCGGCGGGCAGGCGGGCGGCACGACCGGGGGGACGTCCGACGGCGCGGGCACCGGCTCCGTCGGCGGCCTGCTCAACGGCACCACGGTGAGCACCCAGGTCGAGGCTCTCCTCGAGGAGGACGCCGACGGCTACACCTGGGTCGCGGCCGTCATCGGCTCGCAGAACGCGGCCAGCTACCAGCTCGCGACGCAGGCCTCGGTGATGCCGATCGGTGGCTTCAACGGCACCGACGCGTCCCCCACCCTGGAGCAGTTCCAGACCTGGGTGGCCGAGGGCAAGATCCACTACTTCATCGCGAGCAGCGGGATGTCCGGTTCGGACGCGGCCAGCCAGATCACCACCTGGGTCGAGGAGAGCTTCACCGCCCAGACGGTCGACGGGACCACGCTCTACGACCTGTCGGGTGGCGTCACCGGCTGAGCACGGACGAGGGCGGCGGGCGTCCGGTCATCCGACCGGCACCCGCCGCCCTCGTCCGTGCAGGGTGGAGCTCAGAGCGGGAACGCCGAGTACGCCCGGGCGATCTCTGCCACCGGCCCGGTGAGCTGCAGGAGCGCCGTCCCGTTGGTCCAGGTGGCGGTCCCGGTGCCGTCGCCGTTGTCGACGATGAGGTAGGAGCCGGTGGTCTGCCCGTCGGCATCGACGGAACCGGACTGCGGCAGCCCGTAGGTGTCCGCACTCGCGCTGGCGCTCGACGACGGGGCGGCGGTGGCCGTCGGTGCCGCAGCCGTGAGGGCCCCGAGGACGGCGGTGGCCTCCTCCGGGGTCGCCCACTGGCCGACCTGCAGGCCGAGGGTCGCGCCGGAACCGTCGGAGAAGGTCTCGGTGTAGGCCTCCAGCGCACCCTTGGCGATCCAGGTGTCGTCGGCGATCGAGGACGCGAGCGCGAACTGCAGGACGCTCGTGGGCAGTGCTGCGGCGAACGTGGTGGTGGCGGTGCGGGCGACCGGTTCGACGGTCGGTGTCGGCGAGGGGACCAGCACGGTCGAGGAGGTCGCGGACGGTGTGCCGCCCGCGCGCAGGACCCCCCAGACAGCACCGGCGACCACGAGCACCAGGACGGCGATGACGACGGGGATGATCCAGCGGCGGCGGCCACCGGGTTCGTCCACCGCCTCGGTCGCACCCGTCGGAACTGCTCCGGTCGTCGGCCCGACCCCTGGCGGACGACGGGTCCGGCGCGAACCTCGGGACGGGGTCGGTGGACCGGACTGCGACATGGAGGGCTCCTCTTTCAGACTGCGGGCAGCCTACCCACGGGTAGGCGTGGCACGGTGGGGACGGCGGGGCGTGGCGTCGATGTGGGTGCCCGCGGCTAGCGTCCGGCGGGTGACCTCGACCACGGTGCGACGCCCCACGAAGGGCGGCCCGGCCCGCACAGCTCCGGCCCGCCCCGGCTTCCGCTGCAGCGAGTGCGGGTGGACGAGTGTGCGCTGGGTCGGCAGGTGCGGCGAGTGCCAGGCCTGGGGCACGGTGGCGGAGGAAGGTTCGACCGCCGTCGTGCCGCGCACGGTGGCCGTCGCACCCGCCCGCGGCCCGGCGCGACCGATCGACCAGGTGGACCAGACCGCGGCGACCGCACGCCCGACGGGGGTCGATGAGCTCGACCGGGTGCTGGGCGGCGGGATCGTCCCCGGTGCGGTCGTGCTGCTGGCCGGTGAACCGGGCGTCGGGAAGTCGACCCTGCTGCTCGATGTCGCGGCCCGTGCGGCCCGGACCGGCCTGCGGGTGCTCTACATCACCGGTGAGGAGTCATCCGCCCAGGTGCGGCTGCGCGCCGGCCGGATCCACGCCGTCGACCCGGGCCTGCTGCTCGCCGACGAGACCGATCTCGGCACCGTCCTGGGCCACATCGAGGCGTGCGACCCCGATCTGCTCGTCGTCGACTCGGTCCAGACCATCGCCTCCGCCCAGGTCGAGGGCGCTGCGGGCGGTGTCACCCAGGTGCGCGAGGTCGCCGGTGCGCTCATCGCCGCCGCGAAGTCGCGGGCGCTGCCGGTGCTGCTGGTCGGCCACGTCACCAAGGACGGCTCGGTCGCCGGGCCCCGCACGCTGGAGCACCTGGTCGACGTCGTCTGCCAGTTCGAGGGCGAGTCAGGTTCGCGGCTGCGGCTGCTGCGGGCGACGAAGAACCGGTACGGCCCGACGGACGAGGTGGGCTGCTTCGACCTGTCCGAGCACGGGATCGTCGGGCTGGCCGATCCGAGCGGTCTGTTCGTCTCCCAGTCCATGCACGATGTGCCGGGCACCTGCCTGGCGGTCACGCTCGAGGGTCGTCGCCCGCTGCTCGCCGAGGTGCAGGCGCTCGTCGCCCCCAGCCAGCAGGCCACCCCGCGGCGCACCACGAACGGCGTCGACCCGGCCCGTGTCGCGATGGTGCTCGCGGTGCTCGCCCGCCGGGTCGGTGTGCGGCTGGCCGATCAGGAGGTCTACGTCTCGACCGTCGGCGGCGCCCGGATGGTCGAACCGGCTGCCGATCTGGCGCTGGCCCTCGCCGTCGTGGGCTCGCGGCAGGAGATCGCCCTGCCGCGCGGGATGGCCGCGATCGGTGAGGTCGGCCTGGCCGGCGAGATCCGCACGGTCGCAGGTGTCGAACGCCGGTTGGCCGAGGCCGCCCGACTGGGCCTGACCAGGGCGATCGTGCCCGCCGGCGCGATGGACGGGCTGGTGGTGCCCGACGGGATGCGCGTGCGTGCCGCGACCGATCTTGCCGATGCGGTCGCGGCGATCCAGCCGACGCGGTGAGCCGCGTCGCCGGTCCGTCACAGGCCTCGTGACGCGCGCCCCGATACCATCACCCACGTGACCGACCTGCCCGCCCCCGACGAGCTGCTGCGCAGCACGCTCACCGCGGTCGCCCCCGGGAGCGAGCTGCGCGACGGCCTGGAGCGGATCCTGCGCGGCCGCACCGGCGCGCTCATCGTGCTGGGGATGGACCCGCTCGTCGCCTCGCTGTGCTCCGGTGGTTTCGAGCTCGATGTGGAGTTCTCGGCCACCCGGCTGCGTGAGCTGGCGAAGATGGACGGCGCGGTCGTCGTCGACGGCTCCTTGCGCCGGATCCTGCGGGCGAACGTGCAGCTGCTGCCGGACCCGACCATCGAGACCAGCGAGTCGGGCACCCGGCACCGCACCGCGCAGCGCGTCTCCAAGCAGACCGGCCTGCCCGTCATCTCGGTGTCGGCGTCGATGCGGATCATCGCGCTGTACGTCGGCGGCGCGCGGCACGTGCTGGAGGACTCCACCACCATCCTGTCGCGGGCCAACCAGGCGCTGGCCACGCTCGAGCGCTACAAGGCCCGCCTCGACGAGGTGAGTGGCACGCTCTCTGCGCTGGAGATCGAGGACCTGGTCACGGTGCGTGACGTCTCGTCAGTGGTCCAGCGGCTGGAGATGGTCCGCCGCATCTCCGACGAGATCGACGGCTACGTCGTCGAGCTCGGCACCGACGGCCGGCTCATGTCCCTGCAGCTCGACGAGCTGGTCGGCGGGATCGGCGCCGACCGTGAGCTCGTCATCCGGGACTACGTGGACACCTCCCGCCACGACGTGCCGGCCGTGCTCGACGAGCTGGGCGAGCTGGACTCCACCCAGCTGCTCGACCCGGCGCACATCGCCCGGGTGCTCGGGCTGCCGGGTGCGGGCGAGGCGCTCGACGCCGCGGCCGGTGCGCGCGGCTACCGCCTCCTGGCCAAGATCCCGCGGCTGCCCGCCCAGGTGATGGAGCGGCTGGTGCAGCACTTCGGCGGTCTGCAGCGGTTGCTCGCGGCCTCGATCGACGAGCTCATGGCCGTCGACGGCATCGGTGAGCAGCGCGCCCGGGCCGTCCGCGAGGGGCTGTCCCGGCTGGCCGAGTCGAGCATCCTCGAGCGGTACGTCTGACCTGACGTCAGGTCCGGGGCTGCCCTCCGCGGGGCGAACGCTCAGCCCAGCACGAAGGCCGCAGGGGCCGCCTGGGCGCCACCGACCGTGAAGGTCGCCACGTACGTCCCGTCGCCGGGTGCGGGCAGGTCGGCCGTGCAGCCGGGCGCCGAGCGCTCACGGTTCCAGGCCAGCGTCGTGGTGTCGGTCATCCCGGGGGCGAGCAGCAAGGTGCGGGCGTCGGAGTCCGAGGCCGCGCAGTCCTGGTTCGACCACACCCGGTCGGTGCCGGAGGTCAGCACGATCGCCCGGTAGTTCTCCCCCGCGTCGACCAGGCACGAGGTCGTGCCGTTGTTGGTGATGGTGAGCGTGAACGTCGGGCTGACGCCGGCCCCGAACGTCGGGGCGTCCGCGGCGATGGTCAGTGCGAGGTCACCGGCGGCGCAGTCGGTGATCCCGCCCGGCAAGGTCGACGTCGGCGTGGGTGTGGGTGTGGTCGCCGGCGGAGCGGTCGTGGTGACGGCAGGCTCCGGCGCCGCCGCCTGCGTCCCCCCGCGCACTGCCTGCACGATGACGACGACCAGCGTCACGACGAGAGCGAGCGCCACGAGCAGGACGATCCGACGCACCCAGTACACCCGGGCCGGCAGCCGTCGCGGCATCAGTCACCTCATCGTTCCTCGCGGTGGTCACGCCCTCGGGCGGGGACGCAGCCACGGTACGCACCGGTCCCGGCGTCGACCGACCGGGCACGCCGGTCACCGACGTCGGCGGGACCACCGGGACCGCTCGGGGCAGGATGTGCCGGTGCACGAGGCCCTGCTCCGTTGGTTCGACACGAACGCCCGCGACCTGCCGTGGCGCACGGCCGACCGCACGCCGTGGGGTGTGCTGGTGAGCGAGGTCATGCTGCAGCAGACCCCGGTGGCCCGCGTGGAGCCGGTGTGGCGCACCTGGATGGACCGCTGGCCGACTCCCCCGCACCTGGCGGCGGCCACGACGGCCGAGGTGTTGCGGACGTGGGACCGGCTCGGCTACCCGCGCCGCGCGCTACGGCTGCTCGACAGCGCCCGCGCGATCACGGACCTGCACGCCGGTCACGTCCCGGACGACGAGACGGCGCTGCGTGCACTGCCCGGCGTCGGCACCTACACGGCGGCGGCTGTGCAGGCATTCGCGTTCGGCCGGCGCTCGCTGGTGCTGGACACCAACGTGCGCCGCGTGCTGGCCCGCGCCGTCGCCGGCCGAGCCCTCCCGCCGCCGTCCCAGACGGTGGCCGAGGAGCGTGCCGCTGCCGCTCTGCTGCCCGACGACGGCCCGGTCGCGGCCCGCTGGTCGCTCGCTCTCATGGAGCTGGGCGCGCTGGTCTGCACGGCCCGCGACCCGCGCTGCGACGGCTGTCCGCTTCGCGCCGGCTGCGCATGGCTCGAGGCCGGCCGGCCGCCCGATGAGCACGCCGCCCGTCGTCGGACCCAGGCGTGGACCGGGACCGACCGGCAGGCCCGCGGTCGGGTGCTGGCCGCCCTGCGCGCCGCCGACGGGGCGGTGCCGGTCGCCGAGGTCGTCTGGGCCGATCGCGACCAGCTCATCCGCTGCGTCGACACCCTCGTGGTCGACGGGCTGGTCGAGCACCTGCAGCTGCCCGACGGTCGGCCCGGCGTGCGGCTGCCGAACGGGCTGCCCGACGGGCCGGTCACCGTCCACCTGCCCGACGGGCCGGTCGGCTAGCCTCCGGCGGACGAACGGACCGGACGGTGCTCAGCGGCGGGTCGTTGAGCGTCCGGCCGGTCCCGGCCCTCAGAGCTCGAGCAGCATCCGGGTGTTGCCCAGCGTGTTCGGCTTGACCCTGGCCAGGTCCAGGAACTCGGCGACACCGTCGTCGTGGCTGCGCAGCAGCTCGCTGTAGACGTCCTGCCCGACGGGCGCGCCCTCGATCGCGACGAAGCCGTGCGAGGCGAAGAAGTCCACCTCGAAGGTCAGGCAGAACACCCGTTCAAGCCCGAGCTCGCGCGCCCGGTCGATGAGCGCCACGAGCAGCGCGTGGCCGAGCCCGTGCCGCCGGTAGGTCGGGTCGACGGCCAGCGTGCGGACCTCGGCCAGGTCCGACCACATGACGTGCAGGGCACCGCACCCCACGACGGCGCCGCCGAGCTCGACGACGAGGAACTCCTGGACCGCCTCGTAGTAGGCGACCCACTCCTTGGCGAGCAGGATGCGCCGCACCGCGTAGGGCTCGACCAGGTCATGGATGGTGCGCACGTCCGCGGGAACCGCCGGTCGCACGCGCAGCTCGGCGCTCACGGCCCCCGAGGCTAGCCCCCACCCGCTCCCCCCGCCCACTCCGCCGCTCCGCCCCGGCCCCACCCCACCGACCGCCCGGCTCCATCCAGCCCCAGTCCCGACGACTGCCCGGCCCGATCCAGCCCGGCCCCAGCAATTGCCCGGCCCGGCCCAGCCCCGAAACCGGGCACTTCGGGAGCCGACACACCGCCCGTGAGACTCCCGACCGACCACTTGCCGGGCGGCTGCGGCTGCGGCATCTGGTGCGCAAGGGGCAAGGGCGACGGTGCTCGCCAGGGCGGTCAGGCGGGTGGGGGGCGGCGGGGGGTCTTGCGGAAGCGGTCCATGAGCTTGGTCGCGGTGCGCTCGTCGACGACGAGGTCGGTCATCACCCCGGCGCGCAGCGCGGCCAGCAGCGGGCCGACCTTGTTGTCCCCGGCGACGACGGCGACCCGGCGCGGGATGCGCTGGAGCTGTTCGGGCGTCGGGCCGGTCGCACGGTCGTTGAGCGCCACGTCGCGCCAGGAACCGTCGGCACGCAGGAAGACCGTGCACACGTCGCCGACGACTCCCTGGGCCTTGAGCTCGGCGATGTCGTCGGCGTCCAGGTAGCCGGCCGCGTACACGTGGCTCGGCACCGCCCCGGCGACGGCCCCGACACCGAACAGCGCCAGGTCGACCCGGGCCTGCACGTCGAGCACCCGTCGGATGGACCGTTCGCGCCACATCGCGTCCTTGGTCTCGGGGTAGTCGAAGAACGCCGGAACTGAGAAGTGGTGCACGGCCGCGCCGAACGCGGTGCCGAACGACGAGATCAGATCGCTCGCGTAGTCGATGCCCGAGGTCCGCGTGTTCGCCGCACCGTTGAGCTGCACGACGGCCGAACCGCGGGTCGGCTTGGGCTGCAGGAAACGGGAGACCGAGGCGAGCGTCGTCCCCCAGGCCACCCCCATCACCATGTCGGAGTCGAACCACGAGGCCAGCAGCCGGGCGGCGGTCATCGAGACCTGGTCGAGGCGTTCGGCGTGGTTGGCCGAGTCGGGCACCGGCACGACGTACGCCTCGACCCCGAACTCCGAGGTGATCGACCGGCCGAGCCCGGGCGCACGGGTCGACGACGGCCGCAACGTGATCTCGACCAACCCGGTCTCCCGGGCGCGCTTGAGCAGCCGCGAGACGGTCGACCGCGAGGTGCCGAGGTGGCGCGCGATGACCTCCATCTTGAGATCCTGGAGGTAGTACATCGACGCCGCGCGCAGCACGTCGGTCTCTCGTTCCACATCGACCCCTTCGCCGACCGGAAGGGCTTTCGGCCCAGACCAGGTGCACGTTCGTGCACCACGGTTGCGCGCTCGTTCGCGCCGAGCAGAGGATATCCCGTCGCCCCACGAGAGCGGCGGACCAACCTGAGGAGAAGCAACGATGCGGACCGCTCCCTTGACCGTGCAGGCACGGACCGACGCCCTCGCAGCCCTCGCGGCCAGCACGGGCAGCGGTCGCGAGCTCGACGTCCTGGTCATCGGAGGTGGTGTCACCGGCGCGGGGATCGCGCTCGACGCGGTCAGCCGAGGCCTGTCAACGGCGATCGTCGAGGCGCAGGACTGGGCCTCCGGCACCTCGAGCCGCTCGAGCAAGCTCGTGCACGGCGGACTCCGCTACCTGCAGATGCTCGACTTCCACCTGGTGCACGAGGCGCTCACCGAACGCGACCTGCTCATCAGCTCGCTCGCCCCGCACCTGGTCAAGCCCGTCTCGTTCCTCTACCCGCTCGAGCACCGGGTCTGGGAGCGGGCCTACGTCGGCGCCGGCGTCGCGCTCTACGACACGCTCGCCAGCGCCACCCGCCGCAAGCGCGCCATGCCGCTGCACCAGCACCTCACCCGCAAGGGCATGGAGCGGATGTTCCCCGACCTGCGCCACGACGCCGCGATCGGCGCGCTCCGCTACTGGGACGCCGCCGTCGACGACGCCCGGTTGGTCGAGACCCTGGTGCGCACCGCCGTGAGCTACGGCGCCCACGCCGCCTCCCGCACGCAGGTGGTCGACATGGTCAAGACCGCCGGTGGTGCCGTCACCGGCGCCCACCTGGTCGACCTCGAGAGCGGCGACGAGATCGAGGTGCGGGCCCGCGCCGTGATCAACGCGACCGGCGTCTGGACCGAGCAGACCGAGGCCCTGGCCGGCACCGACGGCGGCCTGCGCGTCCTGGCCAGCAAGGGAATCCACATCGTCGTCCCGCGCGAGCGCATCCAGGGCCACACCGGGCTGATCCTGCAGACCGAGAAGTCGGTGCTGTTCATCATCCCGTGGTCCCGGTACTGGGTGATCGGCACCACCGACACCCCGTGGAAGCAGGAGCTGACCCACCCGGTCGCCACGTCGGCCGACATCGACTACGTGCTCGCGCACGCCAACGCCGTGCTCGCCAAGCCGCTGACCCGCAAGGACATCATCGGCACCTGGGCCGGGCTGCGACCGCTGCTGCAGCCGGGGACCAAGGAGGGCACCAGCTCGGCCAAGGTCTCCCGCGAGCACACCGTCGCGTCCCCGACGCCGGGTCTGACCGTCATCGCCGGCGGCAAGCTCACCACCTACCGGGTGATGGCCAAGGACGCCGTCGACTTCGCGATCGGCTCACGCGCCGACTCGCTGCCGTCGATCACCGACAACCTGCCGCTGGCCGGTGCCGAGGGGCTCACGGTCTTCCAGCGCAAAGCCCGGTCGATCGGCGACCGCTGGGGCTGGGACTCGTTCCGGATGGACCACCTGCTGCACCGCTACGGTTCGTTGCTCACCGAGCTGGTCGACCTCGTCGAGGCCACCCCCGACCTCGCCAAGCCGCTGGTCAACGCGCCGGCCTACATCGGTGCGGAGATCGTGTACGCCGTCAGTCACGAGGGCGCCCTGCACGTCGACGACGTGATGATGCACCGGACCCGGCTCAACTACGAGCAGGCCGACCGTGGGGTCTCGGCGCTCGACGAGATCGCCGGACTCATGGCGCCCGTCCTCGGGTGGGACGCCGAACGCACCGCAGCCGAGATCGCGACCTACCGTTCGCGCGCCGCGGCCGAGGAGCAGGCCGAGCACCAGCTCGACGACGGCACGGCCGAGAAGGTCCGCCTCGAAGCCACCGAGGTGGCTCCCTGGCGCCCGCTCGGTGCGACGCCCGCGCACGAGTCCTGACCCAGTCTCCCCGGGGCCCTGCCCCCGGGGTGCAGTGACAACGACGTCCAGAAAGGCTCGACTGTGGACTACTCGATCGTCCTCGCCGCCGAGACCGCAGAAATCACGATCGGTCATGCGCTCATCTCGGAGTTCCTCGGCACCGCCATGCTGCTGGTGCTAGGTGCCGGCGTGGTTGCCAACGTCATCCTGCCGAAGACGAAGGGGGCCGGCGGCGGCACCCTGATGATCAACTGGGGATGGGGCCTCGCCGTCTTCGCCGGTGTCTACGTCGGTTACAAGTCGGGGGCGCACCTGAACCCGGCTGTGACCCTCGGCGTCGTCGCCTCGGGCGCCACGGAGTTCGTCCCCGGGATCGCGGCAGATGCCGTGAACTCGGTGCTGTACATCGTCGCCCAGACCGCCGGTGCCGCAGTCGGTGCCGCCGTGGCCTACCTGGCCTACAAGAAGCACTTCGACGAGCAGGCCGACCCGGCCGTCAAGCTCGGGGTCTTCTCCACCGGACCTGAGCTGCGCTCCTACGGCTGGAACGTCGTCACCGAGGTCATCGGGACGTTCGTGCTGGTGTTCGTGATCCTCGTCTTCGCCAAGAGCCCGAGCGGCCTCGGCCCGCTCGCGGTCGCACTGCTCGTGGTCGGCATCGGCGCGAGCCTCGGTGGCCCCACCGGGTACGCCATCAACCCCGCGCGTGACTTCGGCCCCCGTATCGCGCACGCGCTGCTGCCCATCAAGGGCAAGGGTGGATCGGACTGGGCGTACTCCTGGGTCCCCGTGGTCGGGCCGATGATCGGTGGCCTGCTCGCCGGTCTGCTCGCCCGCGTCTACGTCTCCTGACGCGCACCGCCCCGAACCTCACGACCGAAAGGACTTCTCATGGCTGAGCAGTACGTGATGGCGATCGACCAGGGCACCACCAGCTCGCGGGCGATCATCTTCAACCACTCCGGCGCGATCGTCGCGGTGGCCCAGAAGGAGCACGAGCAGATCTTCCCGCGGGCCGGCTGGGTCGAGCACGACCCGAAGGAGATCTGGACCAACGTCCGCGAGGTCGTCGGCCAGGTCCTCGGTCGCGCGAGCCTGACGCACAAGGACATCGCGGCCGTCGGCATCACGAACCAGCGCGAGACCGCCGTCGTCTGGGACCGCGAGACCGGTGAGCCGGTCTACAACGCGATCGTCTGGCAGGACACCCGCACCCAGAAGATCGCCGACGACCTGGCTGCCCTCGGCGGCGGGGTCGAGCGGTACAAGGAGCGGGTGGGCCTGCCGCTGGCGACCTACTTCTCCGGTCCGAAGATCCGCTGGATCCTCGACAACGTCCCCGGTGCCAAGGAGAAGGCCGAGGCCGGCAAGCTCGCGTTCGGCAACACCGACTCGTGGGTCGTCTGGAACATGACCGGCGGGCCCGACGGCGGGGTGCACGTCACCGACGTCACGAACGCCTCGCGCACCATGCTCATGAACCTCGACACGCTCACCTGGAACGCCGAGATCGCGGCCGAGATGGGTGTGCCGCTGTCGATGCTGCCGGAGATCCGGTCCTCGTCCGAGGTCTACGGGGTGGACCGCAAGGGCGGCCTGATCCCGGGTGTGCCGATCGCAGGCATCCTCGGCGACCAGCAGGCGGCCACGTTCGGTCAGGCCTGCTTCGAGCCGGGGCACGCCAAGAACACCTACGGCACCGGCAACTTCATGCTGCTCAACACGGGCAAGGAGCCGATCCAGTCCAAGAACGGCCTGCTCACCACGCTCTGCTACAAGATCGGCGACGCCGCACCGGTGTACGCCCTCGAGGGCTCGATCGCGGTGACCGGTTCGCTCGTCCAGTGGCTTCGGGACAACCTGGGGATCATCTCCACGGCGCCCGAGATCGAGACCCTGGCTGCGAGCGTCGAGGACAACGGCGGCGCGTACTTCGTGCCGGCGTTCTCCGGGCTGTTCGCCCCGTACTGGCGCTCGGACGCCCGCGGTGCGCTCGTCGGGCTCACCCGGTACGTCAACAAGGGCCACATCGCCCGGGCTGCGCTGGAGGCCACGGCCTTCCAGACCCGCGAGGTGCTCGACGCGATGAACGCCGACTCCGGCGTCCCGCTCGCCGAGCTCAAGGTGGACGGCGGCATGGTGGCCAACGAGGCCCTCATGCAGTTCCAGGCCGACATCCTCGGCGTGGACGTCGTGCGGCCGAAGGTCGCCGAGACCACGGCACTCGGCGCCGCCTACGCGGCCGGTATCGCCGTCGGGTTCTGGAACGGCGAGCAGGACGTCATCGACAACTGGGCCGAGGACAAGCGCTGGAGCCCGAGGATGGAGACCGGTGAGCGCGACCGCCAGTACCGGCTCTGGAAGAAGGCCGTCACCAAGTCGTTCGACTGGGTCGACGACGACGTGAAGTAGTCCCCGCACCGCCCACCGGGCCCGGGGCGCAGCACCAGCTGCCGCGTCCCGGGCCCGTCCTCTGCCCCCTCAGTCCTCCCTTCCCCTCCCTCCCTTCCCCTCCCCCGTCCCGCTCCGAGATTCCGGGGCCGGGCAGGTTCGGACCATGCCGAGCCTCGGAATCCCGGGGCCGCTCCTGGAGGCCGCGACGGGGGTACCGACCGGAGACCCGCGATTCCGAGGCTGGGCAGGGTCAGACCTCGCGGAGCCTCGGAATCCCGGGGAGGGCGAACGGGGGCGGGGGGAGGGGACAGGGTTGGTCCGGCACGACGTGGACCGGGGCGGGGAACCTTGTGGGTGGGGGCGTCGTTGGGACATCGGACCAACTCGGAGGTGGGTGTGGCGGCAACGGTGGTGGCGCGCGGCGTCGTGGCGGGCTACGGCGGTGCGGCCGTGCTGGACGGGGTCGACGTGACGGTCGGCCCCGGCGATGCGATCGGCCTTCTCGGAGCATCAGGTGTCGGCAAGTCGACACTGCTCGCAGTGCTCGGCGGCGAGATCCCAGCGACCCTCGGATCCGTCGCGTTCGAGGGGCACCGGGTGTTCAAGCCGGCTCGGCGGGACCGGAAGATGCTGCGCGCCCGGTTGCGGACCGTGCACCAGAACGGGTTGGCGGGTCTGGACCCGACGCAGAGCGTCGAACGGGCCGTCCGTGGCGCGCTCGACGAGGCCCGCGCCGCGGGGCGGTCCACCGGCCGCGACACGGTCTCCGCGCTCGAGCTGTTCGGGCTGCCGGCCGCCTTCGCCGGGCGTCGCATCGGCACCCTCTCCGGCGGGGAGCGCCAGCGGCTCACGCTCGCGATCGCGCTGGCGCCACGGCCCGACGTCGTGCTGCTGGACGAGCCGCTCACGGCGGTCGACCCGCAGATGCGGCTCGAGCTCGCCCGTCTGGTTGCAGCCGTCGCCGCCGATGAGGGCATCGGGCTGCTGGTCGCCTCTCACGACATGGCGCTGCTGGACGCGCTCACCCGCAGCGTGCACGTGCTGGCGGACGGGCGTCTGGTCGAGCACGGACCGCTGCGCACCGTGCTTGCCGATCCGAAGCACGAGGCGACCCGCGAGCTGGCAACCGCGCTCGCCGTCGCAACCCGCTCCTTCGCGCCCGCCCCCTGACCCTTGCGAGGGGCGCCGACGAGGGGCGCCTGGTTCAGCGGTCGACGAGGCCGGTCTGGAAGGCGAGGACGACTGCCTGGACCCGGTCACGGACTCCGAGCTTGTCGAGCACATGGGCCACATGTGTCTTCACCGTGGCCTCCGAGAGGAAGAAACGGCTCGCGATCTCGGCGTTCGACAGCCCCTCGGCGATGGCCCGCAGCACCTCGCGCTCACGGGCGGTGAGAGCCGCCAGCCGGGGGTCCTCCTGCGTGCCCGACACCTCGACCGGCAACCGGTCGGCGAACAGCTCGAGCATCCGACGGGTGATCCTCGGGGCCACGACCGCGTCACCGGCCGCCACCGTGCGGATCGCATCGGCCAGCTCGGCCGGCCGGGCATCCTTGAGCAGGAAGCCACTGGCGCCGGCCCGCAGTGCGGCGAACGCGTACTCGTCCAGGTCGAACGTGGTGAGGATCAGCACCCGGGCATCCGGCACCGCTGCGACCAGGGCACTCGTCGCCTCGATCCCGTTCATCCGCGGCATCCGCACATCCATCAGCACGACGTCCGGACGCAGCGCCGCAGCCTGCTCGAGCGCGATCTGACCGTCGCCGGCCTCACCGACCACGTCGATGCCGTCCTCGGCGTCCAGCACGAGCCGGAACCCCATCCGCATGAGGGGCTGGTCATCGACCAGGAGCACCCGGACCGCACTCATGCCGGCACCTTCCAGACCTGGGACGGACGGGGGCCCGCATCGGGCGGGACCACGAGCTCGACCTGTACCCGCCAGCCCCCACGGTACGGTCCGGCGGTCGCCGTCCCCTCGAACACGGCCGCCCGTTCCCGCATGCCCACCAGTCCCCGACCCGCCGCGGCCGAGGCCCGCGGGACATGCGCCCCGCCGTCGTCCGTCACCACCACCCTCACCTTGGCAGGTGTGGCGACCCCCTCGGGCAGGACGTCGACCAGGACCTCGACGGAGCCGACGCCGGGTGCGTGGCGCAGCACGTTGGTGAGGGACTCCTGGACCACGCGGAAGACGGCCAGTCGCAGGCCACCGTGCTCGGGCAGCTCCGCGGCGCGCGACCGGACCGGGAGCCCTGCCCGGCGGAACCCCTCGACGAGGGTATCCAGATCGTCGCCGGCTGTCGGCTGCGGGGTCGTCGGTGCGAGGGGGTCGGCCGTCACCACCGCGGCGTCCGGCAGGGCGGCCGTCACCGGGCCGACGGCGGGCGCGGCCGCCCACGGCGCCTGGTCGGCTCCCGGGGTCGTCGACAGCGGACCGGGGTCGTCGGCACCACGCCGAGACCTCGAGCGGGCGGCACCCGGCGCATCGACGGGCGGCGGGGGCGGCGGCGCCCCGTCGGGTGCGGACGGATCGTTCCCGTCACCGTCGCGCAGCACACCGAGCATCCGGCGCATATCGGCGAGGGCCGCACGGCCCGTCTCGGAGGCCATGTCGAGCGCCTCCTCCGCGGCCTCGGGCGCGCGCCGCACGCTGGCCCGCGCACCGTCCGAGAGTGCCACCATGACCGACAGGCTGTGCGCCACCACATCGTGCATCTCGCGGGCGATCCGGGTGCGCTCCTGCATCGAGGCCAGCCGGGCCTGCTGCTGCCCCGCGGCGACCAGCTCGTGCGAGCGTCGCACGAGGTCGGCCACCTGCTGTCGACGCCCGTAGACGCTCAGGCCCACCGCCAGGAACCCCAGCCCGACCACCACGTAGGAGAGCAGGGCGGCGAGCGCGAACCCGGTGAACGGACCCCAGCCAGGGAACGGCGAGCTGTCAGCACCCGATGTGGACACGCTCACCACCGGGGCGAGCGCACCGGTGAGCGGCGTGATCCGGGCGGTCGCTGCGAAGCCGGCCGTCAGCACCGCCGTCATCCCGGCGAACGCCGACCAGGCCACCGCGGGACGGCGGTTCGCGGCCACCGTGTAGAGCGCGAACGGCAGGGCTGCGTCACCGGCCGGGATGCCCTGGCCCGACGGGATCAGCAGGCTCGCGGCGATCGTGACCGTCACCACCGCGAGCACCGTGACCGGCCAACGCCTGCGCCACACGATGACGACCAGCCCGATCAGGTTGGCGATCCCCTGCACCGCCATGACCGGGGCGGTGACGCCGACCCCGGTCGTGGCCATGAGCCCGATGCCGCTCGTGGCATCGATCACGACGAGCAGGCAGACCAGCACGTCCGAGGCCGCCGGGTGCACCGCGAAGAACCGTCTGAGCACCCCGAGCCGACGAACCTCGAGCTCGGTCAACGGACGCGGTGCACCGTCACCGTCACGTCGGTCGGCCGTCACCTGTGGGGCGACAGCCGACCGACGTGACGGCACACGTACCTCCGCTGACCTGGTCAGGCGTCGCGACTGCGGAGCACGACCACCGCGGCCACGAGAGCCAGCACGGCCCACGCGACCAGCACGGCGAAACCGACCCACGGGTCGAGCACGGCACCGACGTGGTCCGGAACCGCCTGCATCGTCGCGATCGAGGAGTCCGTGGCCATGATCTGCTGACCGGCGGTCCCGGGCAGCCACGGGCTGATGATCTGCCGGGGCTTCCACGGGATGGCCGCGAAGACCGTCTGGATGACGAGCAGGAAACCCATGAGGGCGGCGATGGCGCCAGCCGTGTGCCGCATGAGGGCACCCACGCCGAGCGACAGCGCCGCGATGCCGACCA
>JAKLPK010000048.1 GCA_022013895.1 Cellulomonas sp.
CCGCAGTGCACTGGACAGCGAAGGGCCTGCGTCGGGCAACGAGTTGAGGTCGAGCTCCGGCCAACGGAGCCGACCCTCGGTGATGTGGCGAATCCCCGAACCGAAGACCTGCTGCTGACGAGGTTGCTTCGGTCGGCCGAAGCGGCGCTTCAGCGCGAGGTCGATCTCCCGATCCAGGAGGCCAAACGGCAGCGCCATGGTGTGCTGTTGCGAAAGCTCGCGCATCACGTTGACGACATCGAGGCGGGATCGGTCGTTCGAGCGCTTGCTCGTCTCCCAGTACCGGTACATGTCTAGGGGGAAGGACACTGTGCCCGCGGCCACTCCGGCTCGACACATCGCAAGCGCGTCGTGGAACTGCTTGCCACGCTCGTTGCCCGTCGCCGCGAGGGTGAGGTCGATCCACTGGTTCTGGTCGAGGTAGACGCGTAGCACACCGTCATACTGCACGCGAGCGGCTCCTTGGGAGAACCAGCTGCAGCGCCGGTCCTCCCCTCCGGGCTGTGACCTGTCGGCAGCTTCGCAGTCGCGGGCGTGGCGGCTCCCCGCCCAGGTCAGGCACACCGGGAGACCGGCATCTGCCGTCGGCAAGCATGATCGTTCCCGCTGGGCAAGCCTTCGGCCCGGGTTCGACACCACGTGCGCGGCGGTTCCAGCAGCTTCCGCTCATCAGCATGACCGTGCGCCTGGTCGGGCACCCAACTCATGGCACTCGTCGGCCGTCGTTGTGGGATGGCTACAACGCACCGGATCTGATCGTTTCCGGTGCGGGCGCCGGCAGGGCTGGTCGACGCCGGTGGCATACGGGAGCCGGCGCACCGAAACTCACCACCGAAGCCGGGAAGCCCCGAAACTGTCACCAGATCGTTTTCGGTTGGTCGGGTAGGCTGGACGCAGCAGACCGCAAGGGCAGGGACCGGGATGGCCGCTTCGGGCATGGCGACGACCACGCCGGCCGAGCGCGAGCGTCGCGTCGCCGAGGCGATCCATAGCGGTGAGATGGAGGGTCTGCACGTGAGCGCAGCCGGCCAGGCGGACGCCCAGGAGTATGTCGCCGGCAGTATCGACTCCGACGAGCTGGTGGCCCGCGCCCGCGCACGCCATGGCCTCGACTGAGTTCGTCGACCCGTACCTCGACCCGGAGACGGGGTTGCTGCGCAACCAGGACGGAGCATGTACGAAGGACGCTCTCGACGAGGCCGAGGGCGACCTTTCCTTTGCGCGGCTGATGCAGCTGATGGATCACCCGCCGAAGGAGACCGGGGACCTCGGCGAGTTGTGCGCGATCCACCGGCACCTGTTCCAGGACGTCTACGACTGGGCGGGGCAGGTGCGCACCGTTGGTGTGCGCAAGGACGTCGAGGGTGCGGAGTTCTTCCTGCCGGTGTCGCTGATCGGCCGGGCCGCTGGCTGCGCGGCTGAGGAGTTGCGCGCCGAGAACGAGTTGCGAGGCCTGGACCGAGGGCGGTTCATCGACCGCCTGGCGTACCACTACGACCAGTTCAACTACCTGCATCCCTTCCGTGAGGGCAACGGTCGGACGCAACGAGTGCGCGCAGCTCGCACCTGCCGGGGCGCGGGCATCGTGGCGCGGGACGTGAGGAGGAGCGATGAACACCGTCATCGGCTACGCGCGGGTATCCACGCGTGAGCAGGACTCGGCGGCCCAGGAGTCGGAGCTGCGGGCCGCTGGCGCGGTGCGGGTGTTCGTCGACCAGCGCGAGTCGAGCCGCGTCACGGACCGCCCGCAGTGGGTGGCCTGCCTGGACCACCTGCGGGCAGGAGACACCCTGGTCGTGCGCCAGCTCAACCGGATCGCAGGCAGCGAGAGGATGGCCATCGAGACCATCAACGAACTGGCCGAGCGTGGGGTCGACATCAAGTCCCTCACCGAGCCGGATATCGACACCACCACCCCCACGGGTCGCGCCCTGTTCCGGATCGCGGCGGTGCTCGCCCAGCTGCGCGTCGACACGATCCGCGACAGCACCCGCCGCGGTCTGGCCGACGCCCGCGCGCGGGGCCGCGTGGGCGGGCGTCCGTCGGTGATGACCCCCGAGCGCACGGCCACCGCGGTCCGGATGCGCGCACAGGGCCAGAGCATCGCGTACATCGCACGCGAGCTCGGCGTGGGCGCATCCAGCGTCTCGCGCGCCCTGGCCAAGGTCCACGAGCCGACGACCGTCTGACCCGGTCTGCGCCCATCGCTTATCACCGGCGACGGGCCGGCGGCCCCAGCTCACCGGATCCCAGTCGTCCCCCGGTAGCCGTACGGGCTGACCAGCAGGTCGTCCTCCTCGAACCGGCTGAGCCGGAACTGCGAGGCGACCACGTTCGGCAGCTTCGTGTCCCCGTCGACCATGAGATCGGCCATCAGCCGTCCGATCCCGGGCGAGATCTTGAACCCGTGCCCGGACATGCCGGCCGCGACGAACAGCCCGTCGTACCCGGTCGCCGAGATGATCGGGTTGTTGTCGGGGGTGGTGTCGATGACCCCGGTGGTCGTGGTGGCCAGGCGCGGGTCCTCGATGCCGGGGAATCGGTGCATCGCCTTCTCGACCACCAGCTCGACGGTCTCATTGGTCGCCCGGCTCGGGTAGACGTCGGGGTCCTCGATCGGGGTCATCGCCCCCTCGCCCGAGCTGTTGCCGAACAGCATCTCGCCGCCGCGCAGGTGCATGTACTGCTTGGACACCAGGTCGGAGAACACCGGCGGTGCGCCCAGGTCCGTGCCGGGGTCGATGAGCACCTCCTGCACCCAGATCGGCTGGATCGGCAGCGCGATGCCGAGCGGGCCCACCAGGGGCACCGACCAGGCGCCCGCCGCCACGACGACCATGCCGGCGGGCACCACCTCGCCGTCGGCCAGCCGCACCCCGGTGACCTTGTCGCCCTCGACGAGGATCTGCGCGACCTTCGCACCCTGCCGGATCGTCACCCCCTTCGTCTTGAGCGAGGCGGCGAGCGCCTGGGCGGTCGCGTACCCGTCCGCGTAACCGCCGCGCGGTTCGAAGCAGAACGTGGCGAAGTCGTCCAGGTGCGCGGTGGGCCACAGCGCGGCCACGTCGTCGTGCCCGATCTCCTGCGTCGTCACCCCGAGCCGACGCTGGTTGGCCAGGCTCGCGCGGAACGGGTCGACGTTCTCCTCCCCCACCCCCACCAGGTACCCGACCTGCTCGAACCCGATCGGCCGACCGAGCACCTCCTCGGCGTTCTCGAACAGCTCCAGGCTGGCCAGGGCGAGC
>JAKLPK010000049.1 GCA_022013895.1 Cellulomonas sp.
GAGCAGCCGGGGTACTGACAGTGCTGGTCCCGGGCGATGACGGCGCGTCGACGGGCACCGGTGAAGGTGCGCTCGGCTCGTCCGACGTCGATGACCTGCGACCGCGCACCGAAGACGACCCTCGTCATCTCCGAGTCGCAGGCCAACCGCGCGAGGACCGACGCCGGAACGGGCCCCGTCCCGAGGACCTCACCGACGGCGAATCGTTCGCTGTCGGGAGGGGCCGGCCCGGTGGACAGACCCGGTAGTGCCCCCGGCTCCGGGACTCGCGCGGCAGGTCCGGGTCCCACCTCACCAAGCGGGCTCTCGGCGTGGCGGCGTCCGTCGATCGCGCGACGGAGCGTCTCGACGTCGACCACGACCGTCAGGTGCGGGCGGACGGCCGAACCGGTTCCCAGCAGTCCGTGATCGAGCACGAGTCGGGACAGGTCCGCGAGCCCCTGCGCCCGACGCTGGGCGCTGGTGCGCGTCTCGCCCGGCGCTGGTGGGCCGATCACGGCCTCCAGGGCGGTCTGGACGCTGGCGCCGTGCTCGGTGGTGAGGAAGCCTGCGAGGTGGACGCCTCCGGTCGTTGCCGACAGTGTCACGAACTCCCGCGCTGCCGCCTCCCGGTAGCCGCGTTCATCCGCCTCGGGGTCGGCAGCCGCGGCCCAGCGTTGGGTCAGTCGCCGGAACGAGTCGGCGGGGAGCACCTGAGCCTCGGCGAGCAGGAACGGTTCACCGCAGGCCGAGGCGGGTCCGGCCAGGGCGGCCCGCCGGGCGTCGGTGGTGGTGGCGAGTCGCGCCAGGGTCTCGACCCGCTCGATCGGGACCGTGCCCTGGAGTGCAGCCTCCCGTGAGTGCGGGAGGTCGTCGCGCATGGCCCGGCCGAGCTCGACCCGTGCCCTCGCCCGCGGGTACGACAGCCCGGTGACGGATGCGAGCCAGGCCGTCACCGACCGCGCACCGTCGCCATCCCAGGTGCGCTCCGTCTCGACCACGGCCACCGCCTGCGCGGCGATCGCCGTCAGCCGGCCGATCTGCAGTTCGAGAGCGAGGACGAGAGCGACGGCCTGACCTCCGTCGTTCGGATCGGCGAGAGCGAGCGCGTCCACCGCGGCGTTCAACGCCGCGATCCGTCCGTCCTCGTCCCTGCCCCGGTCCACTCGCCACCCCATCTGCTCGAGTCGTCTTCGAACAACTGTACGACGAGGGTCTGACAGTGGGGGCTGCGAGCGGCACCCTGTGGAGAACTAGGCGCTCCGGGCGCGCAGACGCGCGGGGTCTACCGGCAGGACGTGGAGATCTCCACCAACGACTCCGGGGGTTCGCCGTAGGCCTGCGTGCCGTTGCCGGGGTCGGTGTAGCCCATGCCGATCGCCCAGGCGGTGGCCCAGGCCTCGACGGCTTCCCGGGTGGAGTGGTCGGCGAGGTCGGGGCACTTGGTCTGAATGGCGTGCCCGACCTCGTGGACGACCAACGACTTCGACCGCGGCCACTGCGCCGCGACGGAGTCGGTGAGCGGGATCGTCGCGTACCCGCCGCGGTCGAACCAGAACTGGGTCCAGCCGGCCAGCGAACCGGATCTCCCCCACGTCTGGCCGTCGATGACGAGGGTCGGTGCCCAGTTGAAGTCGAGCAGGACACCACCGTCGATGGACCGGGCGAACTCCTCGACGGCGACCTTCTCGTCCAGGAGCGGTCCGGCGAGCTCGGCCTCCTCGGCGGCTTGCGAGGTGAGCAGGGCGCGTCCGGCCTCCACATAGGCCGCCAGGGCGGAGGTCTGGTCGCTCGAGGTCGGGTCGACGGCGGCCGCCGCGTCGCGGAAGGCGAACCGGGAGTCGTTGGTGGCCACGTCGTTCGCGGCATCCACCTGGGTGGAGACCGTGGCGACGGAGGCCAGCAGCTCCTGGCGCGAGCCGACCACCGCGGCGCGGGCGGCCTCCAGCGCGGCCGTCGCTGTCCGGGTGGCGGAGATCGCGGCGACGAGGTCAGCTGCCTGGGTCTGCAGCTCGGTCGTGGCCTCGTCGACGGCCGACGGCCAGAAGGTGCGGGAGCGTCGGGCGGCGTAGTCCGGGACGTCGAGCGCGGCGCCGGCGGTCGCGACGGCTGCCGCGAGAGTCTCGGCATCGGCGGTGAGCGTGGCCTCGGCGTTCGGATCGGCGAATCCGGTGGTGTCGACGGCGACCAGGGAGGCGGCCTCGGTGGCCGCCGTCGACGCCGTCACCACCGCCGCCGCACGTGTCTCCTCGGCCTCGCGCGCCTGGTCCACCAGGACGTTGAGCTGATCGGCGGCCGAGGTGTACGAACGCTGCTCGAGGACGACCGTGCTGAGGCCCGCGACGGCCAGCACCGTGAGGACCACGACGAGCAGGACCGCGATCCAGCGCCGCGGGCCGGTCGTGCGGGACGGCCCGGCGGACGGGGCCGGTGCATCCGCCACCGGCGGTTCGAGGACGCTCACGGGCCGAGGCTAGCGAGCCCACGTCCGCGTACCGGTGGACGGGGCTCAGCCCTGCGGCTCACCGGGGTCGATGTTGACCAGCCAGATGACCCCGAAGCGGTCGGTGAGCTGGCCGAACGAAGCGCCCCACGGCGCCGGTCCGAGCTCGGCACCGATCTCGCGGGCGCCTTCGCGGAGCTTGTCCCAGTAGCCCCGCAACGTCGCCTCGTCGACCCCGAAGCCGCTGAGCGACAGCGACACCGAGGTGCCTGCAGGGGGCGTCATATGGCTCGGGGTGTCGGAGGCCATGAGCTCCAGACCGCTGTCGGTCCGCAGGAAGCCGTGCATCACCAGATCGGCCTCGGCCGGATCGGCGGAGACGCCGAACGCTGCGAACGTGGCCAGCTGTGTCTCACCCCCGAAGATTGAGCGGTAGAACTCCAGGGCGGCGCGGGCGTCGGTGCCGAAGTGCAGGTACGGGGTGAGCGACACAGCCATCGTTGACCTCCTCGTCGAGTGGGGCGTCATCGTCGCGCGAGCCACTGACGCGGCGCGGTGCGACGGCAGGACCAGCCTGCGGCCCGACTGCCCGGCCCGCACGGCGAGCCGGCCGGGCGCCGTCCGGGTCCGGGAGGCGCCCGCCGGGCCCGCAGCCTGGCTGTCACCGCTGCGTCCTAGGCTCGTCGCCGTGCGCATCCCCGTCGTGTCCGAGGAGCAGGTGCTGGCCCTCGTCGCCCCGGAGGTCTTCGCACGCGGGATGGCCTACGCGCTGGACCGGCGGGTGCTCTCGGCGAGCTGGGACGAGGAACGTGGGCTGCTGACCGGTCGGGTGCGTGGCAGCGGACGCGAGGTCTACACGCAGTACATCCACCTGGAGTCGGACGGTGAGCTGCTGGGTGGCGTCTGCTCGTGCCCGGTGCGGGTCTCGTGCAAGCACGTGGCGGCGGTGCTGCTGCAGGCCGCGGTTCTGCAGCTGCGGACAGACGTGACGGGGGCCGGGAAGGGTGGACCTGCGCAGCCCCCGGCCTGGGCCCAGGTCCTCGACTCCGTGCTGGCCGTTCCGCAGCGCACCGCTTCGCGACGACGGTCGCCGCTCGCCCTCCTGCTCGACGTCCAGGTGGATCCGGCGGACGGCCGCCAGGACCAGCCTCGTGCGCACCGCCTCGCGGTCAGGCCCGCGCTGCGCAACGACAAGGGCCGCTGGGTGCGCACGGGCGCGAGCTGGTCGGAGATCGTCGGACCGTACTCGGCCACCGGTCTCGTGCCGGAGCACCGTGAGGCACTCGTCGCCCTGCACCGGCTCATCGAGCCGACTGCGGCGGCGCGCACGTGGGGGACGGCGGCGGCCTGGCTGTTCCTGGACCGTGGACCGGGTGTCGCGGCGTGGGCGATGCTCACCGAGCTCCGTCGGGTCGGGGTCGCGATCTTGCCGGCCGAGGCGCCCGGTGAGCCGGTGACGGTGCTCGACGAGCCCGCGCGGGTGCAGCTCGACCTGCACGAGGACGAGACCGGGCTCCAGGTCCTGCCGGGCATCGTCGTCGGCGGGGGACGGCTCGACCCCGAACGGC